>JAANXD010000077.1 GCA_018263435.1 Candidatus Scalindua arabica
GTGAGCGAGTCTTTAAAGGGAGTAGAAGACAGGATGAAAAGAGATGAGAAGCTTCGGAAAGAGATTGAAGTGTTAAAAGGACAGCTTGTTATTGAATAATGAAGGTCTGACCCTTGTGTTGGTAAACAACCTTGCTTATTCTGACTACTCTAAACTAACCGGTGAATTGAAAAACATGAGGAGAGTTACGCATGTATTCCCAAGAGGATGGGAAAAGGATACTCCCGCTGTCTATGACATAAAGACCAAGGGCAATGCAGAGGATCTGGCGGCAAGGCTTGAGGCACTCGGTCTGGAGATAATAAGATTCAGTATGAATAAGATAGAATTAAAGAAGACAAAAACCGTGATGAAGAGAGAATGAACGGAAAGACTTTCACTTACTCATCAACAAACTTCAACGATGCCGAATTAATGCAATATCGAAGTCCAGTAGATGGCGGGCCATCGTTGAATACATGGCCGAGATGGGCATCGCATACATTACACATTACTTCTATCCTTATCATGCCTAGGCTTTTATCTGTAACCGTCTTAATGTTTTGCTCTGAAGCAACATCCCAAAAACTTGGCCAACCTGTACCAGATTCAAACTTTGCTTTTGAATCGAACAGGTCAGAGCCACAGCCTACACATCGGTATATGCCTTCTCCTTTAAAGTTGTAGTATTCATTGTTAAAAGGAGGTTCTGTCCCTTTCTTACGCATTACTCTGTACTGCTCCGGCGTAAGCAGCTGCTTCCATTCTTCGTTGGTTTTATCTACTTTTTCAGGTATGTTTGCTTCTTTCTGTTTATGTAGTCTGGAATTCTCTTCCGGCAATTCAGCAGCCTTGATTTTATTAGAGATGGGTAAGAGGCATAACAATAAAGCCCACGAAACACACGAAAAGATATAAAAAAAACTTTTTATGGTATTTTTCACTTTGCTTTTGATTGCGGCTCGGCTGCACGGAATTTAAAAAGCTTTTTCCCCAAAAGCGTCTTCAAACCGCTTGTTAAAAGATTCAGGTGAAAAGTTGAAATTCTGAGGACCGTAAACCTCAACGCAATAAGCAGCAGTGACTGAACCCATCCTTGCGGCGTGAACAATGTCACCGTCTGATAAAAAGAATCCCTTAATTAATCCCGCCCTGTAAGCATCGCCGGCTCCTGTAGGATCTTTTACAGAATCAACTTTGGCAGCAGGGATATCAATATTTTTAGTCTGACCATGCTCTTTCAGTGTTACTATCGAACCGTGTTCACTTTTGGTTTGTACCAGTATCTCAGTCTTCTCCAGAATATCGTCAATAGTCATGGAGGTTTTATCCTGGGTCAACTGCAATTCATAGTCATTACAGATGAAAACCTTTGAACCATCTATCATTTCTATTAACCGTTCTTTAGTCCAGGCTGGAAGGGATTGTCCCGGGTCAAAAATATAATCGATTTTTTTCTGTTTATAAATATTTGAGAAATTATACATATCATCCAGATTTCCCGGTGAGACTATGGCAACAGTGTCATCGTGTGCAACGGATTCAAAATTATAACTGGAACTGAACTTCATTGCGCCCGGATTAAATGCCGTTATCTGATTATCTGACTTATCTGTAGTTATGTATGCACCCGCCGTAAGTTCTTCATCAATGATCTTAATATGTTCCGTGGTAATACTACTCTTCATCAACCAATCTTTATAAGAGTCAAAGTCACGCCCTGCAGTAGTTATTATGGTTGGACTTTCATCAAGCAGGGAAAGGGCATATGCAATATTACCGGCAGTACCTCCAAAGTTTTCTTTTAAACCATCTATCATAAAACATACATTGAGGACGTGTATCTTATCCGGAAGTATGTGATCAGAAAACTTTCCTGGAAAGTCCATAATCCTGTCATAAGCAAGTGATCCTGAAACAAGAATATTCATTTCATCTCCTCAGAAACTGTAAATCCTCAATAAGTTGTGAAGGTTAAAAATTAAGAATACATAAGACTTATTCAGATATAATAACTGATTGTTTTTTGAAAATCTAGGAATATTAATGCGAAGTGAAGATAATGGAAGGCAAAAGAATGTTCACCGCAGAGACACAAAGTACGCAAAGAAAAACAAAAGTATGGTAAAAAGATAAAAGATAGACACTAATTTCCCCCGGACAAACAGCGCCGAGGGCGAGTAAAAGGCACGAATGGTGAGTAACAAATAACAGACACGAAGGAGGAAAACAGTTACACAAAAGTAGGTGGCTTTTCATCCCTACTCATCTTCTATTGTGTTTTCTTTGACAATTCTACACCGACTACTCTTTCAAGTTCTGCTATGTTTATACCAAAGTCTGCGACTGCCCTGTAAAATGCAAGGTTAAAATCAAGCAATACTCTCTGGCTGTCAATAAGATTCAGGAAATCAACCTGGCCTGCCTGATAGCCGATCTCTGCTGCCTTAAGTGACTGTTCTGCCTGAGGTATAATACTATCCCTGTATAGACTTACCAGCCTCTCTGCAGTTTGTACCTTAAAATGATAATCTTTCACGCTGAAGAGTGTCATGTTTTCCATGTTTTTGTAAGCCTTTTCGCTGGATTTAAGTCTGGCGTTTGCCTCTCTTACGCCTGCATCATACTTTCTTTTCTGAAAGATTGGAATATTCATACTCAAAGTTCCTGTATATGAATCCCTGCTTTCGCCAATTGGTGATGACATCACTGTCGACGGCAAATCATTTATAAAAGTATAATTAAGACCGAATGTAAAATCGGGGTAATACTGTTTTTTTGCAAGCTTATAAGCAGCCTTATCTCTTTCTATCTTGTATTTAAGGATATTAAGTTCCGGGCTGATTTCTTTCGCCTTTTCGTAAAGATCTTTCAGTGAAACAGTAAGTTCCGTAATATCTACTTCCTCTGGAGTACCAAGCGGAGCATCAGGGTGGCGATTTAATAAAGTATTTATCTTTGCTATGGCTGTTTCTTTAAGCTGCTCCAGGGTGATCAATTCATTCACTATCCTGGAAAGTTCTACCTGTGCTTTTAAGACGTCCTGTTGTGTTGCTTTAGCTGTTGCGTATTTTACTTCTGCAATCTTTACAAACCTTTGTAAAAGTCCTTTGTTTTCTTCGTTTATGTTTATTAATTTATGTACCCAGAACAGTTCATAAAATGCAGATTTGGCTTTTGCTATAACCTCTCGTTCAAGTGTTCTATATCTTTCCCCAGATACCTTTGCTTCGTTTCTGGCAACCTCACCCTTCAATCTGAGCTTGCCGTAGAAGGGTATCTTCTGTGAAGCCGTAACACCGGCCTGTTTTTCTCCTACACGCGTTTGAACCCGCTCTCCAAAGTAAGTGAACCCCACGACAGGATCGTCTAAGGCCTTCTCCTGAAGTACTTTTTCTGTCGATGCATCCCAGCCCAGTTTTGCAGACTGAAGTTCGGGGTTCATCCTTAATGCTTCATCTATAACCCATCTTATTTTCAGAATATCGGATTTATCCACTGCTATTGCAATTCCAGTAAATATTACAACAATTAATAATACAACTGACAATAACCTGGAGAAAAAGAAGAATCTGTTTTTAATGTACTTTGAATTCATTATTTCCCCTCTTTTTTACTAAACTAAAAATTCGAAAAACGAAGTACGAAATTCGAAACAAATTTAAAATTCAAATTTTCTTGTTCCCACGCTCTGCGTGGGAACAGCTACTAAGACGCTCCGCGTCACCATTCCATACAAACCTCCAACAAACCTTCTTCTTCAGCATAGTTTCTCGCACTTGAATAACGCCAATGTATTGGATCATCCACATATCCTCTTTTTACAGGATTGTAATGCATATATTCCAGCTTTTGTATCATCATTTTCTCACCTTGAATCAACTCTGGATGACTACCTTCCTGCCAAAACTGATATGTTCTATCCTTTTTGTGTTTAAGTTTGTAAAACTGAAATTGTTTGAGTGTTGCATTTATTTTGTTTTCTTTTAAATAATCAATAATCTTTCTTGCCGTAAATGATTTAAAACGTCCTATTTCTAAAGCTAAGTCACTGCCTGAAGCTATAAGATGAAGATGATTTTCCATGATAACATAGCCGTAAAGTTTCAAATGTTTTTGTACTTGTAAATGATGCAAAGAATCTAAAACAATCTGTACAATGTCTCTGTTTGTAAAAACTGAGATCCAGTTGACTACCGTACAAGTAAAAAAATGAGGGCATTCATCTTCTATAACTTTGTAACGGCTTCTTCCCATTGCATAAGCTTTTAATTATGACGCAGAGCGTCGAAGACTGCATTCCCACGTAGAACGTGGGAACAAGTTAAAAGAATTATTTACTATTTTATATCATACTTTTGCATTCTATATATCAGTGTCTGTCTTGAAATATTCAGAAGTTCTGCTGCCCTTGTCTGATTTTGCCCGGCTTTATTCAGGGCATTTATTATGAGTGCCTTTTCAACCTCCTCTAGTTTAAGGCCTTCATCAGGAATTTCAAGTGACATCTGGCTGCTGGATTGTTTTCTTTTTATATGATCAGGGATATCTTCAGGGCTGATTACATTGTCCTCTTTCTTTAAGACAATTGCCCTTTCAATAATATTTTCAAGTTCTCTTACATTTCCAGGCCAGTCATAGTGATTAAGAATATCTAAAACTTCCGGCACTATTTTGCACTCTTTATCACCGTGTTTAGTCATAAAGTGCTGTACTAACAGTGTGATGTCGTCTTTTCTTTCCCTCAGTGGAGGCAGCAGTATCGGTATTACACTGATTCTGTAAAACAAATCTTCTCTAAATTTACCTTCTTCTATGGCAGTCTCCAGTAGAATATTTGTTGCCGCAATAATGCGTACATCTACATTGATATCCTGAGTAGCACCCACCTTGTCTATAGACTTTTCCTGAAGCACTCTGAGTAATTTAACCTGTAAATCCTTACGTATATCTCCAATCTCATCCAGGAAAATAGTCCCTCTGTCTGCAGCCTCAAATTTTCCGGCCTTGTCTTTATCCGCTCCTGTAAAAGCCCCTTTTACGTGTCCAAACAACTCACTCTCCATCAGGTTTTCAGGAATTGCAGAGCAATTTACTGTTATGAAAGGCTTCTTTGCCCTTGAACTGTTAAAATGTATTGCCCTTGCGATTAACTCCTTACCTGTCCCGCTCTCTCCCTGTAACAGGACTGTTGAATCACTCTTTGCAACTCGCGCAACCGTATCGTATATCCTCTTCATCTTTGAACTGGCACCTATAATATTGCCAAGGCTGAAACGGTCTGCAAGCTCCTGCCTCAATCTTATGTTTTCTGACATCAGGGACTGTAAATTCTGTGCCTTCTCAATAATGATTTGAAGCTCATCCCTGTCAAAGGGTTTTGTAATATAGTCATACGCTCCGAGTTTCATAGCCTTTACGGCTGTTTCAATGCTGCCATGCGCAGTTATCATAATTACAAGTGCATTGCTCTTAAGCCTCTTTATCTCTTCTAAGAGTTCCAATCCGTCAACCTTTTCCATCTGTATATCAGTAATTACAATATCAATATCTTCACTCTTAAAGATGTTCAGTGCCTCATTGCCATTGTTTGCAAGGAGTACCCTGTAACCCTTATTGCTGAGGTTATATTCTATAACCCTTCTCAAGCTTTCATCATCATCTGCTAAAAGAATAGTCTTGTTATTTGACATTACTTTTTACATACCTCATAAAAGTAGCATAGCCACGGCAAAGCAGATCCATAAAATTTGAAATCTGAAGCACGAAATCCGAAACAAATTCGAATAACTCAAATTATAATTTTCCAAACCACTGAAACAAACAATGATTCAGGTTGTCTTGGGTTTTTAGAATTCGAATTTCGACATTGTTTCGTGCTTTGAAATTCGATATTTGGGCTTTTCCATTCTTTATTTTGGTTACAGCTCTGACGCCTGTGCTAATCTGTCTCGATCGGCAAACATACTGTAAATATAGTTCCCTCATCTTCCTTTGTAGAAAACTTTATCTTACTCTTGTGACTCTCAAGTATCCTGTAAACGATTGCAAGCCCCAGGCCCGTACCTTTGCTTTTACTGGTATAGAATGGAGTGAACAGATTCTCCTCTTCCTCTTTGCTGATTCCTGTTCCTGTGTCGGAGAAAGTGCATACAATTTCTGAATCATTTCGATGAGATCCTACCTCCAAGGCTCCACCATCCGGCATAGCCTGAACTGCATTAATAATAAGGTTTAGAAATACCTGCTTCATCTGTTCCGGATCAACATATACAGATGGAAGGGAATCTTCTAATTTTGTCTTGAGATCAATCCTGGATCTTGCTATCTGATGCTCAGTTAATTTAAGTACTGACAGGATAATTTCATTGATTTTTGATGACTTCAGTTCAGGAGGCTTGGGTTTTGCGAAATCGAGAAATTCAGCAACAACGGTATCCAGCCGATTAACCTCCTTTATAAGTATCTCTACAAACTCATATTCTTTGTCTCCCGGTTTAAACTTGTCAGATAAAATCTCTGCCGTTCCCTTGATCGAAGCAAGTGGATTCCTGACCTCATGCGCAATTCCGGCGGAGAGTTTTCCTAACGCAGACAGGCGGTCAGCACGCCTCAACTGCTCTTCTGCCTGGACAAGTACCTCGGCTTGTTGCTTCAGTTTATCATACGATTCATCACGTTCTTCAATAGTCTTTTTGAGACTCTTTGTCGCATCCATCTGTTTTTGTGACAGGAAACCTGTTACAAAACCTATTATGTGGTAAAGAACAATTTCCAGAGTTCTCGGAATATCATCGGTAAGAAAATTGCCACCCCACTGATAAATAACGTGAGGCAGATAAAAAAAGCTTACAACAATTGCGCAGGATATCCCGCCTTTTATTCCAAACCAGAAGGCAGACAGGATTATGGGAATATAATAAAGCCTTCTGTAAATTTCATGCAGGCCATGATATTTGTGTTCCGTACCCGTAACATAATGTGAAAGGCTTATAATTATTATGAATACGGCCAGGACAATAATCTTCCAATAATGTCTGGAATCTCCAGTCGTTGAAACCAAAGGCCTTTACCTCCTGCGAAGAAATTCGCAATTATTGTACCACTACACGATAGGACACAGATCTTCACAGATGCCTGCCCGACTGCGTCGTTCGGGCGGGTACACAGATAAAAACAATGACACAGCAACTGGCTTTATGGAGCTTAACTCAGATTTGACAGGATTTACAAGATAACCTGGCTTATTAAATACTATATTTATCCTTTTATTCCGTCTAATATTTTCTTAAATCATCATTATCTGCGTTTATCTGCGTCCGGAATGAGTAAGCAAAGTTGATTGTTTTGCAACAGAAAATTCATTCATATGCAACAGTCGTTGTCCGTAACAGTTTAGCTCACAGCAGTAAATTAAGCAATAAATCTGTATTGGTGAAGATATGGAGTGCATCATCCGTGATGATGCGTATTAAAGTAGTGACACGGTCACTACACTCCAAAAAAGACAAAACTGTACAACAATTTGGAAATGCTCCCGGTATTTATTTTCTTTTTTTCCTGAGTTCCTGCTTTCCTCAGCAATTATAATTTGAATCTTCTTAATCTCAGGGAGTTGGTAACCACGGATACTGAGCTGAATGCCATGGCGCCTGCTGCAATCATGGGATTGAGGTAGCCAAGTGCGGCAACAGGTAATGCGAGGACATTGTAACCGAAGGCCCAGAAAAGATTTTGTTTGATTATGTTCATCGTCTGCCTGCTCAGTTTCAGCGCTTCACATGCACGCAAAATGTCACCCTTAACGAGAGTGATATTTGCAGCCTCCATTGCTATCTCGGTAGCAGTTCCTATGGCAAAGCTGACATCTGCAGTGGCAAGAGCAGGTGCGTCATTTATCCCGTCTCCAATCATCCCGACAATCTTGCCGCTTTGCTGAATTTCCTTAATCTCATCACATTTATCTGCAGGTTTGAGATTTGCCTTTACAGTCATTATATCCATTTCTCTACCAACCGTTTCGGCAACTACCTCATTATCACCTGTGAGCATAACGACCTCAACACCCATATCATTGATTTCTTGTATAGCCGCCTTTGATGTATCTCTCACCACGTCTCCAATGCCAATGACGGCTTCTGCCTTATTATCAACAGCCAGAAAGGTAACGGTCTTGCCTTCACCTTTGATTTCCATAGCCTTCTGTTTTAATCCTGATACGTCAATACTGTTTTCTATCATTAATTTATTACTACCGATTAAAACAGTAGATCCATTATAAATCGCTCTGACTCCCATGCCGGCAATAGCCTTGAAATCCTTTACCTCTTCAAGGTCGATACCCTGGCCCCTGACATAGTGTACTATCGCCATACCTATGGGGTGTTCGGAGTACTGTTCGCAACTTCCTATTATGTGTAAGATATCCAAAACGTTTTTATTGTCCGTTTCTGCAGCTTCTTTCTCATCATTAACATAAAACAGATCTGTAACCCAGGGCCTGCCTTCGGTTATCGTGCCTGTTTTGTCCAATACAAGTGTATTAATCTTATGTGCGAGTTCCAGGCTTGCGGCATCTTTGATTAGTATTCCCGCCTCCGCTGCCCTGCCGGTGCCAACCATTACGGCTGTGGGGGTGGCAAGTCCCAATGCACACGGGCATGCAATTACCAACACCGCAACTGCAGGGATAAGGGCCTCATTAAATTGACAGCCTGCCAAAAATATCCACCCCCCCAGTGTTAACAGGGCGATCAGAATAACAATCTGTACAAATACTCCGGAAACCTTATCTGCAAGCCGTTGAACAGGAGCCCTCGAACCCTGTGCGTCTGCAACAAGCTTTGCTATGTGGGCAAGCACCGTATCTGCTCCAACATTCTCAGCCGTTATGTAGATAAGGCCTGTCGTATTCACAGTGCCGCCGAAAACCTTATCACCTTCCTCTTTATGAAGAGGCATACTCTCACCAGTCAACATTGATTCATCAATGGAAGTCCATCCTTCTGTTATTACACCATCAACCGGTATCTTCTCACCGGGCCTTATTGCCAGCTTCTCACCTGCCTGTACTTCAATTACCGATACCTCTTTTTCCGTACCATCTCTTATCACCCTGGCCATCTTCGGCTGTAAATCCATTAGTTTCCTGATTGCTTCACCGGCTTTACCTTTTGCCTTTGACTCAAAGAATCTGCCAAGCAGGATCAACGTAATTATTATTGAAGCAGATTCAAAATAAAGACCGCTTCCTCCTTTTATCAGGGTTATTACACTAAAACCGTAGGCGGCACCTGCACCCAATGCAATCAGAGAGTCCATCCCTAATGACCAGTGCCTGATCTGTTTGAATGCATTCTTAAAAAAACCAATACCCGGCCAGAAGATTACGGCAGTAGTTAAAACGAGTTGGGCAAGGTCGGAAAACTTGAAATGAATCATAAACATACTTATTGTGAAGACGGGTACGCTTAATATTGCTGAAACCAGGAACTTCTTCCACTCTGATTGTGCAATCTCATTTTCTGATACAGCAGGGGTTTCTTCCTTAACAATACCATAGCCTAGCCCTTCAATAATTTTATAGATTTCTTCAGCAGAAGTGCGGCCGGTAACAATAGCTTTCCTTGTTGCAAAATTAACTATTGATTTAGTTACACCATTGGTGTTGCCAATTGCATCCTCTATTCTCTTTGCACAAGAGGCACAGGACATTCCGGTTATTTCAACGGTAATATTTATTGATTTTGACATAGTTTTTTCATTGAAAGTTAACAGTTATGTTGTGGTGATGGAGATCAAGTGATATTAAACCAGCTATCCTTCTTTTTCAACAAGAACAAGTGAAAATGTTGCAAGCTCTTTAATGGTATGGAAATCTTACATAATTAAGGAGTTAGCTTGAGTGATTTGTCAGCAGCTTATTTCTTTGCCTCTACCAGTTTTCCATTAACGAATTTATGGATTATACTGGAAATATATGTCTGGTAAGGCAAGCCCTCGCTCACCGCCTTTTTTTGTAATTCTGTCAGGTCTCTTTCGGAAATTCTTATGTTTAGCCTTTTGTCTTTCTTTAATGTATTTCTTGCATACTTCATTAGTTCCGCTTTTCTTTTTGAAAGCTTTTTAACAGGAACCCATTCACCTTTTTCAAAACCGTTCAATATTTCTTGTTCTTCTTTAGTTAATTTAGCTTTCATTTCTCTCCTCCGAAATAAATGTCTGTTGCCTTTCTGCTGGGAATAATGGTTTTCAGAAATATTTCTTCCGCATCCTCGACATAAGGAACAAGGTATGCGTAATTATTTATTCCGATTACCATTATCCTCTGTTCAGGATACTTTTTATGATTCGGATGTTGATAGTCACCCAAAATGTTGTCTTTTTCAATATAAAAAACAATATCCTCAAAGCAGATGCCTCTTGATTCTTTGAGTTTCAGACTCTTTTCTGTATTCCAATTGATATGCTTCATCTGCCGATAGATTAGCACATTGTGTGCATTATGGCAACAAATTAATATACCATGTTATTTCTTGAATATCAGGCAGGGTGAGTTGTGAGAAGAGTTCATCTGGTTTTCTACATCGTCAATAAACATACTTATTGTGAAGACGGGTATGCTTAATATTGCTGAAACCATGAACTTCTTCCACTCCGATTGTGCAATCTTTTTTTCAGATATGGCAGGGGTTTCTTCCTTAACAACACCATAACCCAGCTCTTCAATAGTTTTGTAGATTTCTTCAGCAGAAGTGCGGCCGGTAACCGTGGCTTTCCTTGTTGCAAAATTAACTACTGATTTGCTGACACCATTGGTGTTGCCAATAGCATCCTCTATTCTCTTTGCACAAGAGGCACAGGACATTCCGGTTATTTGAACTGTAAGGTTTTTTGATTTGGACATAAATAATTCATAATATTGAACACCTAACGTTTTGCATAAGCAACCATAGCCTGTGTGTAGTGCATGCAAGAGAGGCTTAGAGCGGTAGCCTCAATAAATATTAAATGGCATAGTTATTGGTGGTAATCTTCACGCACTTGTTAGGCAGTTAAGTAGTTTCTATAAAAGGTCGATTTCACCTTTTAGTGCATCTAATAGGTTCCAATTGATGTAGCCAATTTTTCGATTATATAGTTCATTCGATCTGATTAATAAGCCAGCAGCCTCAAGTTTCTTTAAGTATGTGTGCGCAGTTGAAACACTACCTGTAACACCGTGATCAACTAAGTGGTTTGCAAAAATTATAGGTCCACGAAAAAGAATATTAACAAGATCTTGCGAATACATATGTGCGTCCAATTCACGTATCTTATTTTTTACATTCTGCATTGCAATACGTACTTTATTGGCTCGGATAGTGGATTGTAGAGACGCTCGGTGAATCAATTTTACAAACCAGATCAGGTAAGGGAAGAAATCGTTCGATTCATGTGTGCTCTGCAGTAACGAATAGTATGTATTTCTGTCTATTAGAATTTCACCTGATAGAAATAACACTGGTGCATTTAGCAGTTTCTGTTCTACCAAATAAAGAACCACCATTATTCGGCCAGTTCTACCATTACCATCAGTAAAAGGATGAATTGATTCGAATTGGTAATGAGCGATAGCTGCCTTAATAATTGGGTGAATCTGATCTTTGTTGTTCATCCATATAAATAAGTTATCAAGCAAATCTCTCAATAATTTTTCTCTATCAGGTGGAGTATATATGATTTGTCCAGCTCGTTCTAATGCAGTTCCTGGAACTTTCCGAACTTTTACTGGCTTATCTCTGATAATCGAGCAAATCTCCTCCATTATGGTTGTGCAAAGGGGTCTTCTGGCTTTCAATCCGTGGCGTATTGCCTCACTATACCGAAGGACTTCTTTAGTCATTGGGTCTATTGCTTTTTCGGGTAATTCAGATCCGAAGAGTTTCCCATCTGTGGTCAAAACTTGTTCAATTTCTGAAGAAGCTTTTGCTTCTAGTAAAATCACGCTTTGGTATAATGCTGCTTGGTTTGGTAAATGCTCTGCTGTTGCTGAGAGTGTTGCGAGTGCTTCCGATGCAGGTACTAGTGCCTTATATAATTCGATTGATTCAAGAGCTTGCTTTGGTGGCAGCAGAGGTAAATCATAATATGGTTTCTTTGGGTCAAACATCTTTATTTGTCAAAATTAGAATTTTTTCATAAGTATATACCATGTACTTGCGAAATATCAAGGAAATTCGCAAGTACGAGTCTGTTTTTTATGATTTATATCACTTAAAAGCAATTTTTAAGTGAAATTACTATAAAACAAATCAGTAATGATTTCTTGATCTTAACTAATTCAGTTTCACGAGCTTTCCCGTTCCTTTTTCCCTGGTTTTTTTGAGTGAACCCAGGATTTCTTTACGAAATAAGACCAGGTCAAGCGCACGGTCTATAGTCTCCGTTTCGGTCCTGGTTTCGAGTATCTTTTGAGCACTCTTTATCTTTGCTTCGTCAAGATAGTAATTTTTCCTTTTAAAGGCTTGCTTCATAAATATTTCTCCTTATGCGTACGTATAATATAACGTAACTTCAACTAATAAGTGCAAAACTTAGTTTTATAAGGTAAATCATTAAATAATAGCAATTACATTTAAACTTGTTTTTCTGGCGGCTTTGATTTGTCTTTTGTCAGAGGATACAAAATGTTCCGCTTCCCATTCTAACGCACATGCAATATGTAAGGCATCCATCGTTCTTAACAAATTATTTTCTAATAGTGTAATTGAATGAGCAATTACTTTTGGTGTTAAGTTAATAATTTGAGCATCTTTAACATCTTGCAATAATTTGTTTTTTGCGAGATTGTAATTATGTGGTGACAAAATACTTTCTTTTTTGTACCTTGTAAGACCGGAAATTATTTCCGGTACTAATATCACGCTTACACCCAGGGAGGTTGTTTGTTGACATATCTCTTCTACTTTCTGACTACCTTTCTCTGCAATATACCTTTTGGCAAAAGAGGAAGAATCAAATAACACTTTCATTACGTTCAGGATCTTCTTTCTTCAATAATCGCTTGAGATAAAGATATTCCATTTAGCGAAAGTTTCAGGGCGGGTTTTTTCCACGAAGGAGAGGACAATTCTTCCGATTGCAAGGGAGTTATTTCCGCAACCGGTTTACCATGGCGAAGGACATGTATGATTTCCCCTTTTTCTACTTTTGTTATTAACTCAGAGGCATTTTTTCTAAACTCTGTAAAACTGACTGTTTTCATTGTTGTTTCCTTATAGTAATTTAAAACTGTACATTAATGTACAGTTGGGTGTGCAGTTGTCAAGAGGTAAAAGATTGTAAAATGAAAATAATATTTTGCGTAACAAAACTACAATAAATTAGCTTATTTTGTTCACTAATTCACTTCCAGTAACTATCCCACCGCTCATCTACTTTTTTAACTATTTCTTCTGACATTACGAGTGGCGCGGGGTAGCCCTTCTTCCATGTAGCATCAATACCCATCTTACCTTTGAAGAGAGGGTTTATGCCTACCAGCTTCTCCTCGGCAAACATAATGTCACGTTCCGCATCAAATCTGGTGAAAATACCCCAGATAGTTTGTTCCTCATTGCGAATGTCAACATCAGGACTCACAACCGCAATAATCTTTGGACCTACCAGCTCCCTGGATTTTGTTAACTTATTAACCACATCCCTCCCATCACCTTGAACCGTAACTACCAATAGCGTTTCGCCCAGGAGATTCCAGTCTGATACTCGATTATCTATTGTCTTTATCAAGCTGCCTATTTGAGATTTCGGATTTCGGATTTCGGATTTCGGATTCTTTGATTTTGTGGCATCCATAATCATCTTGCTTCCCAGGTTCATCTTATAACTGGTAAAATCAAGTGTATCCAACGGGACTTTTGGAATCATGATAAAATCGTATGTGGGATCAAAGTTTTCGCGTATCGCTGTCAGGACAGCATTGAAGTCTCTAGGGTTGACGTCTTCTGAAACTGTTACAATACATTTTGTTAACGAAAGCTGGCCTTCCCCCATAATAGAAAGGGCAGTCTTCATCGCCTCTTTCTGATAGCGTTCTTCTACAGAGACCACCAGCAGGTTATGGAACCCGGCTTCGTAATAAGCCCAGAGATTACAGATCTCCGGATGAATCAGGCGAATAAGCGGGCCCAGGACCTGTTGCGTTGCATTCCCCAGATATTTGTCCTCCATAGGGGGGAGGCCTACTACTGTTGTGGGATAGATGGCATTTTTTCTATGTGTGACTTTGCTTATGTGAAAAACAGGGAATTTTGAGGCGTGAGAATAATGCCCGAAATGGTCACCAAATGGACCCTCCATGCGTAACTCTGTCAGATGAACGGTTCCTTCAAGTATAAACTCTGCATCCGCCGGTACCTTGATGGACACACTCTTGCCCTTCACCATTCTTGTCCTTCTGCTGCGGAGAAAACCGCTGAACATAACCTCGTCTATCCCTTCCGGTAATGCGGCAACTGTAGCCAGCAGTAAAGCAGGATCTGTTCCCAATGCTACAGCAATCTCAAACTCCCTGCCCAGCTTCCTGGCCTGATAGTAATGGAACCCGCCGCCCTTTTGTATCTGCCAGTGCATGCCTGTTGTCTGTCCGTCGAAGATCTGCATACGATACATTCCCACGTTCCGTTTCCCATCGTGCGGGTCGTAGGTAAAAACCTGCGGCAGGGTAATAAAAGGGCCGCCATCCTCCGGCCAGGAGGTTATGATCGGAATATCATTTAAATCCGGATTAATCACCACTTCCTGTGAAGTAGGGCTGCATGTCTTCCGTGGAAGGGTGCTGAAAATCCGTTTGGTTATTCCGGCGTGTTTGAAAAACACCTTTGGTCCTGGAGGCATGGCATCTTCCATAAACGTAATCAACTCTTCGCCAAGCCGGTCCGGATGTTTTCCCAGAGCCAGTTCAATCCGTTTATCACTGGCAAGGACGTTCATAGCCAGCGGGAATTTCGCACCCTTTACATTTTCAAAAAGTAAGGCGGGCATCCCTTCCTTTAAGGCACGGATTGAGATTTCAGTAACCTCTAACCTGGCATCCACCTCGGTCTTGATGCGTATCAGCTCACCGTTTGAGTCCAGATATTTGATAAAGTCCTGTAGCGAATATATTTTCAATTTGTATAAATATTCCTGAGTTAAATTTATTAAATAAACAGGACAATATACTAAAACCGATTTGTTTTTTGGTTTTCTCAAAACCAAATCTTGGTTGCAGTTATCCCCGGACAAAAGGCGCCGAGGACTTTACTCGGGCAAAATAGTTTTCGGTTTTTACCGAAAACTATTTTGTGATGTGTATATAATATAAAATCAGGCAATATAAAACCAGTGTTTTATAATATGCCAGGCAAAGCGGAGCTGTCAAAGTACTATTTTGTTTGACAATGGGTTTTATAGATATAATATTAAACAACCTTTTCATTACGACCCTGAATTTGCTAGAATGAGCCTTTGGAGAATATAAAATGACGAAACAGTCTGAAGTTGGTTTTGAGTGGTATCCATATGCCAACAAAACTCCCGTACGCAATCTTCATAAATCCGCATTAAATGGCAAGCGGGTATTCCTTAGGGTAAACTACGATATCGTCTGGGATGCCAGGATAATTGATGACAGGCGGATCAGGGCTACCGTCATGGACATTCGTCACATCCTGAAGCAGGGAGCGAAGACGATTATCATTGTATCTCACAATGGCGTAAGGGAGAACTTCTTTAAGGATAATAAGACCTCAGTAGGGGTTAAAAATGACGGGGAGATTTACCATGGTTACAGCCTGAAACCCGTGGCAAAAAGACTGACAGAGGTCTTGAAAGATAAGAAAATTCTACCGGAAGATAGAGAGGTTACCATAACTGATGACTGCATTGGGGAGGAAGTTAAATCCATTATCAGCGGGGAGGGTGTTATCCTGTTGGAAAATGTCATGTTTCGCAGTGGTGAGACCTCGGAGGATGATAATGAGGTTATGGAATTTGCAAAACAGCTTCATAATACTACTGATTGTGATGTCTATGTAAATGCCGATCCTGCAACAGCCCATATGGGCCAGCATGCATCACTCGGGCCAATAACGAGGCTTATCTCAGGTCCAAAGGTAGCCGGGTTTCTGCTTACTCAGGAATTGACGGCGCTTGATAACTTCATGAGGAAACCTCATAAACCTGTAGTTGCCATTATTGGAGGAGCCAACGCCTCGGCCAAGACCGAGGCAATGAAGAACCTCGTCGTCTATGGAAAAGTTAACAAACTGATTATTGTTGGCGGTATCGCATTTCCATTCCTCAAGATACATGGACACAATGTAGATAACTGTATGTTTGAAGAAGACCCTGATTTACAGACACAGGCGCTTCGCAATGCAACCGTAGTGATGGAGCTGGCTAAAGGATATGGTGTTGATATAACACTTCCAGTCGACCACATTATGGCAAAACTGACTGGACTTAATCCTGAAACCGTTAAGGTCAACAAAATTAACGGGCGATTTACCAGGTTGAAGGCATACGACATTGGCCCCGACACACTAGTCCTGATAAAGAAAGAGATGCGGAACGCAAAGACCATCATCTTTAATGGAATTGCGGGGAAGTACCAGGACGAAACGTTTTGCCATGGCACGAATCAGATCTTAGACCTTGTATTTGCCCATGAAGCTGAGTCCAAGATTATACTTGGTCTTCATAGTGCTACCGCAGCGCAGAGAAGGCTTGGTGCAAAACCACCTCCTGCAAGGACGTACCTTTCTACAATGGGAGAAGCCGGTTTAAAATTTCTTGCCGGTGAGGAACTGACGGCGCTTAACCATTTAGATGACCTGCCTGCAAAAACACATCTGAAACCAAAAGAACCGGTGAAGGAGAAAATAAACCTTAATGTAGCAAATACAGAAGAACTGGAAAAATTCCTGAACATTAAGAGCGGCGTTGCAAAGAATATTACCAACTACAAGAAAAACATCGGAGAATTCGAAAGAGTCAGCCAACTGTTTTCTGTGCCCGGTGTTACCCTTAAGGAATATGCAAAGATACGGGAGCATGCCGTTGCCCTGCCAAGTCCACTCGAAGTGGCAGAAAGCCAATTTGCAGTTGTTTCGGATATTCTCAGACTTCCTCTGTTTTTGAAACAGAAACTGCTTACTCCCGAACGGACAGAGACATTACGGCTGTCAGAAGGCAATATAATTGCATATCGGGTACATCATAATTCAGCACGTGGCCCTGCTAAAGGAGGATTCAGAGAACACCCTGAGGTATCATTTGTTGAAGTCAGGGCCCTTGCTATCTGGATGACGTGGAAATGCGCCATTGCGGGAATACCATACGGAGGTTCAAAGGGCGGTATTATAGCAAACCCGAGAAGCCTGCTTGATCGAAAAGATGCATTGATAATCAGAGAATACAGCCGTGAATTGAAGGACAGAAATGCAATTGGGCCGCACCTTGACATCCCCGCGCCGGACGTCAACACAAATGCCACAAAGATGGCCTGGTTTGTGGATGAATATCTGAAAACGTCAGTCGAGAAAGAAGATTCGTCTGACTGGTTGACGGATGATACGGAATTGAACAATAAAATCATTGATGATTTCCGTCCGCTTCACAAACAAACTCCCTTTCCTGTTGATACTCCATATCTTGATAAATGTATGGAAATACTTAAAAAACATCCAAAAATAAAATGCCGGGCACTTGCCGTGGTTACCGGCAAACCGGACGATAAGGGGGGATCGCTCGGCAGGGCAGAATCAACGGGGCGAGGAGTATTTATTGCCCTGAAAAAAGCTGCCAGCCATAAAAATATAAACCTTAAAGGCGCTACCGCAGCCATACAGGGATTTGGTAATGTCGGCAGGCCGCCTGCAAAATTCCTGCATGATGAGGGCGTAAGAGTGGTAGCTATTACAGATGCCAGTGGAGGTATATACAATCCCAATGGCCTCAACGTAGATGCCGTTATGGAACACGTAGAAACGACTGGCGCAGGTTTTCTGAAAGGATTTGAGGGAGGAAGAGACATTACAAACGATGGCATTTTTGCACTGGATGTTGACTTCCTCGTCCTCGCTGCGCTTGAGAATGCCATAGACAGGAATGCATATAGCGTAAAGGCCAAAGTTATAGTGGAAGGTGCAAACGGACCTGTTACCCCCGAAGGCGATAGAATTGTAACGAGAAAAGGCGCCTTTATAACACCCGATATCAGTACAAACCTGGGAGGTGTCTTCGTGTCTTATCTGGAATGGGTACAGAATCTGAAGAACGAGCGTTGGGATTTAGATAAGATCAATAACCTGCTTGAAGATAATATTTGCATGATTTTTGATGATATCATCAGGATTTCTCAGGAACGAAAGATTGGAATGAGGACGGCGGCGTCCATTATGGCAATAGGACGAGTTGCTGTTGCCGAACTATCTAAGGAAATTGCTGACAGGATAACCCAATCCTCCTTTTTAGTAAAGAAGGGAAGGGGGGATTTATTGTCAGAGGAAAGACTCAACGTTATACGCAATTATCTTACTTATCTGGGTAATGATTTGATGAAACGAATACCGCTCGACTACTGGACGCTTGTTACATTGATATCAAATATGGAAGCCGTAATAACTGCCAACAATATCCCCGATGAAAGTATAATAGAAATAGTAAAAGACATATATACAGAAGCCATCCACCTTTTTGCCTCATTTGTTAAAGCCAAGCCGGATAACGATGACCTCCTTATGGCAGTATCAGCCTTGCCTGAGGAAGCGAGAAAGCAATTGTAATCGGGTCTTTTCAGCATTGCCTATCAATACATCAATTTATGCTTTAATATCAAAAAAATAAATATGTTGTATTTGAATTACAATGTTGTATAATAAATACAACAATAAGGAAAGGAAGAAAGGGGATGATATATGGCTAATACCATGAAATTTGGGAAATTCTTTAAGAAGCTTCGGATTGACTTAAATAAGACTCTGCGACAGTTCTGCTTTGAGAATGAATTGGATCCCGGCAATATAAGTAAGCTAGAAAGGGGGTTGTTACCACCACCACAAAGCAGGGAGAAACTTGAAGAGTATGCCAAACTTCTGAAGATTAGGAAGGGTTCAGATGACTGGTATACATTTTTTGATTTAGCAGCAGCGGAAACAGGTAGGATACCCGATGATCTAATGGAGGGGAAAAAGATTGAGGATAAACTCCCAATATTTTTTAGAACTCTACGTGGTCAGAAAGTTCCAAATGAACAACTAGAAGAATTAATTAAGAAGCTTCGAGGATCGTAACTGTGGAAAATGATTTAGAGATACCTGTTTTTTCTTATGATGATATTAAGGGTATTGCAACAGTCTTTTTAAATGAATACCATTCAAACTCTGAGATACCAGTACCAATAGAAGAGATCATTGAGTTTAAGATGGGAAAAGACATCATTCCTTTACCCGGTTTACACCAGAGTTTTGAGGTAGATGGATGTACTTCGAGCGATTTAACAAGTATCTATGTGGATGAATTTGTTTACACGAGCCGTCCAGGTAGATATAGATTTACTTTAGCCCACGAAGTTGGTCACATCGTGCTTCACAAGGAAATTTACCAGAAAGCAAATTTCCAGGATATAAAGGAATGGAAGGGCTTCATAAACTCAATTTCTGAAAAAGACCATAGCTGGTTAGAATTCCAAGCATACGCGTTTGGAGGCCTTATTCTTGTTCCTCATAAGCATCTTGAAGAAGTTACTCAGTCTTATGTCAATATTGTTAAAAAGAATAAAATTTCGCTTAAGGAAAAATGGGATTTTGCCTGGGATTTAGTAGCTGCCAAGCTTGCAAAGAAATTTGAGGTTTCAACACAGATTATAGAGAAGCGTTTAGATAAAGATAAGATACGTGAGCAATACATATAAGAACTACTGAAAGGAGTTGAATTTCTTGCTGGTTCAATCTACAAGATTGAACCAAGACATTTTTGAATTCCCAAATAGCAATGCCACATAAAGAACATACCTGATTGGTTTGGGGATTCAGGAACTATATGTTCAATGAAGTTTAATAAGTCCTGTTATTATGTCCCCTAAACCGGGCTTGCTTAGTTCCTGAAGTTCATATTTTGTCCTGACAATAGGTTTGTTTATCTTGATTATCTTGCCTAAATCTATTGGTGTGCCGATGATGACGGTATCACAATCTGTTCGATTAATGGTTTTCTCAAGTTCGAGGATTTGTTTCCTGTCATAACCCATGGCGGGGAGAAGATTATCAATACTGGAGTACTTTTTGAATGTCTCTTTTATACTCCCAACGGCAAAAGGCCTTGGATCAACAAGTATGGATGAACCATACTTCCTGGCTGCCATGACGGCAGCGCCATAAGTCATACCTCCATGAGTTACTGTCGGTCCGTCTTCCACGGCAAGAACTCTGCGGTCTTTTATTCTTTCCAGATTCTCAACCGTAATATGCAGAGACGCATCAATTACAGAAGCCTTTGGATTTGTTTTCTTAATATTATCTTTAACCTTGATTATGTTCTCAGGATCAGCAAATTCTTCTTTGCTTATAATTACTATATCCGCGAGTATCAGGTTGGTTTCGCCGGGATAGAACGTTACTTCATGTCCCGGCCTATGGGGGTCTACAAGAGTTATATGGATGTCAGGTTTATAAAAGGGTAAATCATTGTTGCCTCCATCCCATATAATAATGTCGGCTTCGCCTTCTGCCTTTCTTAATATGTCTTCGTAATCAACACCTGCATAGACAATAGTTCCCTGTTCAATATGAGGTTCATATTCCTCCATTTCCTCAATAGTACAGTCGTGCAGGATAAGGTCTTCATATGTTTCAAAGCGTTGTACTTTCTGCTTTACCAGGTCTCCATAAGGCATTGGATGGCGGACAGCTACGACTTTCTTTCCTGCTTCTTTTAGTATCTGGCATATCCTTCTTGTGGCAGCGCTCTTTCCACATCCGGTCCTGACCGCACAGACAGCAATGACCGGTACCTTGCTCTTGAGCATCGTTTGCTCAGCTCCTAGGATAATAAGATTGGCACCAGCCGCCTGAACCTCACTGGCCTTATGCATAACGTATTCGTGGGACACATCGCTATAGGAAAAAACCACTTCATCAATCCTGTGGTCCTTGATAAGTCCCGTTAGCTCTTTTTCATCGTAAATGGGAATACCGTCAGGATATAATCTACCGGCAAGCTCAGATGGATATTTTCTGTCAGCAATGTTCGGGATTTGAGTTGCTGTGAAAGCTACAACTTCATAGTCTTCGTTATTCTTATAGAAGACATTGAAGTTATGGAAGTCTCTCCCTGCTGCCCCCATTATTATGGTTTTTATCTTTTTCATATTTATTTCCATACTTTTGTTAATATATCTTTAACCATCTTACGTGATATATCACTGCTCAAAACTACTATAGTGTTTAACAAATATCAATAGAAAACAGTTTCGTTTGTTGTATCTTCAAAATCTCCTTGCCTTGATTCTGTATTGGGAATACAATCAGCCTTTGCAAAGGAAAGTTCCTACCTTACATATGTTTCTTTCAACATAAAAATATATAGTGGTATAATGTTAAGGTTATCCGTACTATGTCTACTGGTTATTTCACACTTGCTTATTTATATGCATACTTCAACTGCAGAACAAATAAAATTTGATATTAAGGAACACCGTCTGGAAAATGGTTTGAGGCTGCTTATACATCAGGACCATTCATCGCCCATTATAAGTTTCCAGGTATGGTATAACGTGGGTTCCATAAACGAGAGACCAGGTATAACCGGTATTTCACACCTGTTTGAACACATGATGTTCAAGGGATCAAAGAATGTTGATTCGGAAGAGCATAGCCGTATTATTCAACGGAATGGTGGTACGGATAATGCCTTTACCACTGAGGATATGACCGCTTATTTTGAAAATCTTCCCAGTTCCCAGCTTGAATTAGCAGTAAAACTGGAGGCAGACAGGATGGCTCACCTTCGGCTTACGGCTGAGACCCTGGCGTCTGAAAGACAGGTGGTAAAGGAGGAGAGGCGCATGCGGGTAGATAATTCACTTTTTGGTAAACTGAATGAGGGCCTTTACTCAACTACATTTACCAAACACCCGTATCGATGGCCAGTAATAGGGTGGATGTCCGATATAGATGCCATAACTCTGGATGACTGCAAGGCTTTTTACAGTACGCACTATGCACCAAATAATGCTACCGTCATAATACTTGGAGACATAGATTTTGATAAAACCATATCCCTGGTGGAGAAGTATTTTGGACATATACCTTCTGCAGAGCGTCCGGAAGAGTTGATCCAAATGGAGGACCCACAAAGTCAGGAAAGGCATAAAGACCTTTATGTTGATACCCAGTTTCCCTGGCTTGCTGTTGCTTATCACATACCGGAGGCAGCCCATGATGACATTCCGGTATTAGAACTTATTGAGAATATACTTACGGAAGGACGCAGTTCCAGACTCTACAGGAAGATCATATATGAAGATCAGTCTGCCCTTTCTGTCTTCGCATCTGTTGATAAGTACAAAGACCCGGGGTTATTTGTCATTACGGTCAGAAGTATAAAACAAGGGCATACTCCTGAAGAAGTTGCATCCGTGATTAATGAAAGTCTGGAACAATTCAAGACTGAAAAAGTAACGGACCGTGAACTTGAGAAGGCAAGAAATAAAATGGAAACAAACCTGATCTTTGGTCTCCAGACCAACTTTGTCAGAGGTATGCGGTTAGGGTTCAGTATGGCAAGGACTGGTGACCCTCTGGGGTTTTTTAAGAATCTGGAAAAGTACAGACATACAACTGCAGAAGAAATACAAAAGGTAGCAAGGAAATATTTTACACATGAAAATCGAACTATAGTGAGGTTGCTTCCTAAAGAGGAGAAGTCAGAAACAGTTGAGAGTAGTCTGTAGCGGAACGGCTTTAGCCTTCCATTTATACACTTAGACATGGTAATGGAAACCTGAAGGTTTCCGCTACGTCTTAATTTAATGACATTGCATCCAGTAGGCAGGGTAATAGTACAAAGAATAAGGCCCAATCTATTAAATTATAAGATTATTGATAACAGTGTAAAAATCCATATTCATATAAATTGCGTATGTTAAAGATCGCAAATTCTTATTTATGTCGCTATGTGCTCACAATTATTCTGATTCCATTCACAATCCTTATTAGTGGTATATACCTGCAGGGTGCAGGAATGGATGAAGGAAACGTAGTACCTATGAAATACCAGAAGGCAAAACTTGATAACGGATTAAGCATAATCATGGTCGAACACCATGAATTACCAGTTGTGGCTATAGAGTTGCTGGTGAAGGCCGGTTCTGCACATGACCCGCAGGAGAAGTTCGGACTTGCACATATAGTTGCACAACTTCTCCGTGAAGGTACACGTTCAAGAAATTCTCTGGAGATATCTGAGGAGATAGACTTTATAGGTGGCTCACTGAGTGTGGATTGTGATTACGATTCATCATCAGTTACCACTACGGCACTTGTAAAACATTTTAAGACTATACTTGACTTGGTTTCTGAGGTTACAAGATTTCCTGTATTTCAATCAAAGGACATAGAATTTCACAGAGATAAGACCATAACATCTATACTAATGGAGAAGGATGATAAGTCGTTTATAGCCAGCAGGCATTTCAGTGAGATGCTTTACGGTGCTCACCCTTATGCTCATCCTTCCATTGGGACGGTAGAAAGCCTTAAGGAGATTTCAAGAGATGAAATCATACATTTTCACAAGACTAATTTTCTTCCCAACAATTCTATACTGACAGTGGTTGGTGATATCGATCCTGCAAACACACTTGCTGCCATTAAAGAAACCTTTGGTGATTGGAAGAAAGGTAACGTTCAGGAATTAATATTACCGTCTATACCAGAAATAAACGGATATAAGATAAGGATTGTAGATAAGCCGGATTTGACACAGACAGAGATACTCCTGGGGCATCCGGGTATTACCCGCGATGATCATGATTATTTCCCGGTTATGTTATTGAACTATATTCTTGGCAGGGGGCCTACGTCAAGGCTCTATACAAGGATAAGAGCGGAGAAGGGTCTTACCTATGGTGCTAACAGTCGTTTTGCGATGAGAGAATTACAGGGGCCATTTTATATTAGGACTTACAGTAAGAATGAAACCGCAATTGAAACTCTCAGGCTGGTTCTGGATGAGTTGAGGAAACTGAAGTCAAACGGTGTGACAAAGGAAGAATTAGATAGTTCCAAATCATATTTCGTTGGACACTTTCCCTTGAGTATGGAGACACCTGCCCAGATAGCTGCTAAGATAATAGATCAGGAATTTTATGGCCTGCCTGAGAATTATCTGGATAAATACCTGGATAATATCAAGGCTGTTTCCATGGAAGACATTGAACGTACAATAAAAAGGATACTGGACCCCGGTAATATCGTAATCACACTCGTAAGCAGGGCAGAAGACATCATGGAGGAGGCGAAGGCATTGGGAGAAGTGGAATTAAAGGGGCTGTAAATAGTGTAGGTTTTCGTGATAAGCACTTAATTGATTCTCGTATATAAAAGATGAAGATCTAAGGCATGCTGAACCGTTTTCTTATCATAATAATGCTGTTAGTTCTCTTACAATACTATCATTTTTTAAAGACTTTTAAGTTAAAGGAAATAGTAATAAAAAAATAATTGCCATCTACAGAAATTGTGTTATATATATTGAGTACTTTATGTCGAAAAAATACATCAATCCACAAACTCACCTTTTATATCACATATTCAATTGAAGTAATGTCAGAAGCAAAATCTTTCATAATCCATAAGAGAATACTGTTTGAATAAGCAATTTAATAAGCTATATTTACAAAATTTACATTATTTGTTTATAACCCAAATTATTGGGAGAGAATGAATGAGTATACAGCCGATAAAGAATGTTGGATTCATTTCAACAAGAATCGCCGGAACGGACGGCGTTTCTTTAGAGATTGAAAAATGGGCAGAGGTACTGAAACGAAATCGATTCGATTGCTTTTATTTTGGGGGGGAAATTGATCGCGATGAAGAGATTTCGTTCAAAGTCGATGAGGCTCATTTTGAACATCCAGACATTTGTGACATAAATAAAAGCCTGTTTGGTGTTACAAATCGAACGAGAAAAATTTCAAAGAATATTCAAAAGATTCAAGAGAAACTAAAATCAGCACTATATGATTTTCGTAAAAAGTTTAAGATCGATTTAATAATACCCGAGAATGCATTAACAATACCTTTGAATATTCCATTGGGTATCGCCATTACTGAGTTCATTGCTGAAACAGGCATCCCGACAATAGCACATCATCATGATTTTTATTGGGAGAGAGATCGTTTTCAAATCAACGCCTGTCAGGATTATCTGGACAAGTCTTTTCCTCCTGACCTTCCTTCGATTCGTCATGCCGTAATCAATTCCCCGGCATCTAAACAATTGAGTCATAGATTGGGAATTTCAAATACGATTATTCCAAATGTCTATAATTTTGCTGAAGAACCAGAAGGTCTAGAGAATTTTCCCTGCGAGCTAAAGAGTAAAATCGGCATTAAGAAAGATGATCTTTTTATTTTGCAACCAACCCGTGTTGTGCCAAGAAAATGGATCGAAAGGTCAATTGAGATTGTACATAATTTAAAATTACAAAATCCAACTCTCGTAATCTCTCATGCATCTGGAGACGAAGGAGATGATTATTATCATCGGATTATGGAATATGCAAAATTTATGGGAGTTAAGATCATTACTATCGATAATCTTATAGGCGGCTATCATGGAAACGGAAATAAAAAGTATACGATTGCTGATGTATATAAATGTGCTGATATTGTCACATATCCAAGTGGCTATGAAGGGTTTGGGAATGCGGTTCTGGAGACCATCTATTTTAATAGGCCGATCGTTGTTAACAGGTATTCAATCTATATTGCTGATATAGAGCCTAAGGGCTTCGATGTAATTACGATAGACGGAGTTGTCACTACAAAAACAGTTAAGAAGATAAGGCAGGTATTGAAAGATGAAGAGCTTCGGGAAGAAATGGTTAGAAAGAATTTTGATCTGGCAAAACGGTTTTTTTCATTTGAAGTTCTGGAAAAAAGATTAATGTACATGCTTAGTACATTCGATTAATTATCCACTTTAGAGAGGATGTCATATTAGCCAGTTTGTTATTGTAAAAAATATAACTACTACTTTAAGCCTTTCCCGCGGCTTAAACACGAAGAAAGATGGTTGAAGATGATCAATGTAGCGATTCTTCATTATTCATGTCCACCTGTTATTGGGGGTGTTGAAGAAATTGTCAGACAACAGGCATCTCTTTTATATAGATACTATCATCCGGTTAAAGTTATTGCTGGCAGTGGTTCGCAATTTACTGAAGATTTTGCCGTAGAAATAAATCCTCTACTCTCTTCCCGTAATTCTGAAATTTTGCAGTTACAACAAAATCCTACTGAAAATCATGAAGGAATTCGGGAAATGACTGGTACAATTCTTAAATATTTGAAAGGTAGTCTCCAGAATTTTGATATCCTTATCGCTCACAATGTGCTTTCGATGCATTACAATCTACCTTTAACGTTAGCATTGCATAAGTTGGCAAATACGAAAACTATTAAGGTGGTAAATTGGAATCATGATTCGCCGTATTTTTATAAGAATTATTCAAAGGAAATTGAAGAAAAACCGTGGTTGATTCTAAAGAAATATAATCCAAATATATCTTACATAACTATCTCACCAAGCCGGGCAAAAGAATTTCAAGCGTTGTACAAAACAAAAAAAGAAATAACTGTTATTCCAAATGGAATAGGCCCCATTCGTGTTTTTTCTTTAGGAAAAACTGCCATGCGCTTAATCAAAGAAAATAATTTATTTACTGCCGGATTATTAATGATACAACCTTCGAGATTGCACTCCCGGAAAAATGTAGAGCTTTCTATTGAAGTTTTGAGGGCCTTTCATGGCAAAGGTATTCAGGCCAAATTAATTCTGGCCGGAGCATATGATCCACATGAAAGAAAAACATCACATTATTATAACAAACTAAAAGATTTAGCAGAATCCTTACAAGTACAAAAACATATTATCATACTTGGTGATTATGTTTTTGAGAGTGGCGAGAAAATGATAGCAGACTGGGATACGATACGTGATCTTTACCAAATCTCAGACTTACTTTTTATGCCAAGTAAACAAGAAGGATTTGGTATTCCATTATTAGAAGCTGGAATGTTGAAATTACCGATTGCCTGTTCCGATATAGACCCATTTAAATCTATTGCCGGAAAGGATGCATTCTATTTTTCATTAAAAGACCGTCCAAAAGAGATTGCGGAAAATGTTTTGGAATATTTGGAACAATTGCGGCCGCACCGTATGTATCGAAAAGTATTTCGTAATTATTTGTGGGATAATATATATAATGATTTACTAAAACCTTTTTTAGAGAAAAATGTAAATATATCGGGATCAGTTTAAAATTAATAGGACGCAACCGCCTATTAGCCTGTCGGGCTATAATCTGCGTTTATCCATGTCTTATTAATTTATTCTCTAGTATTTAGAAAGGGTATAAAATGGCAGGACAAAAAGCAACTAACATCAAATGGCATCATGGCAAGATTACACGAGAAGACAGGGTGAAATTGCTGAATCAGAGGGGTGTAACCATATGGCTTACAGGCCTCTCAGGTTCTGGTAAATCAACAATTGCTGTTGAGCTTGAACATGCCCTCATTGAGAACAGACATCAGGCATACATACTTGATGGTGACAACATACGTCATGGCCTGAATAAAAATCTTGGCTTCTCGCCTGATGACCGTACTGAGAATATTCGCCGGATTGGTGAAGTTGCAAAACTGTTTACGGAGGCAGGCATAATAACAATTACCGCCTTTATTTCTCCATATAGAGAAGATCGGGATGCTGTCAGGAGATTGCTGAATGATGGTGAATTTATAGAGGTACATGTTAAATGCCCTCTTGATGTTTGTGAGGAGCGTGATACAAAAGGTTTATATAAGAAGGCACGTGCAGGTGAGGTGAAGGATTTTACCGGCATTTCAGCACCCTATGAAGAGCCGCTCAATCCTGAGATAACAATTGACTCGTCAAAGCTGACAGTTGAGGAATCAACAAGAGCAGTATTAAATTATCTTGAGGAAAAAGGATATGTGAAGTTTTAGACGATGGTGAAAAAATGAAGTGGTAATAAAAATGTTATTCTGAAAAAGGAGAAGCTTGTATGAAAATTTCCAGGGGCTGTATTAGTCTGATCATAGTTATTTTGTTTCTTTCACTATCCTGTACTACTGTACCAATTACAGGCAGGCAGCAGTTTAGTATACTTCCAGATTATGCAATGCTTTCTATGAGCCTTCAACAGTACAATGAATTCCTTAAAACCAATAAAATCAGCCGTAATCAGGAACAAACTAAAATGGTCAAAAAGGTTGGCAGAAAGATTCAAATGGCAGTGGAACAATATTTTACCGACAAAAATATGTCTCATGCATTAAAAGATTACAAATGGGAATTTAATCTTATTGAAAGTGAAGAAAAAAATGCATGGGCGATGCCGGGAGGGAAAGTTGTTGTATATGAGGGAATTTTGCCGATTACTAAAGATGAGGCCGGCCTGGCAGTAGTTATGGGACATGAAATAGCTCATGCGATTGCCAAACATGGTAATGAGAGAATGAGTCAGGGCTTAATTGCACAAATAGGTGGGATGACACTCTCAAAAGCCCTGGCAGAAAAACCTGAAAAAACAAGGCAACTCTGGATGACTGTCTTCGGTGTTGGTGCTCAATACGGAGTCATGCTTCCTTTCAGTCGTCTCCAGGAATCTGAAGCAGACCACCTTGGTTTAATATTTATGGATATAGCCGGTTACAATCCAGATGAAGCTGTAGAAGTCTGGAAAAGAATGGCACAATTGAAAGAGGGTCAGGCGCCACCGGAATTTTTGAGCACACATCCCTCTGACGAGACCAGGATAAGAAAGATTAAAGAAACAATACCGAAAGCGAAGCAGTATTTATAAAGAAGGTATTCTGTTTTTCAGGTAAAGGAAAAATAGCAAACCTTGAAATGGGGACTTAAGCTGGATTTGTCTCTCGCTGTACATAAGCTCTTACAAGTTTTGCCTCATCATAGCTTACGGCGCCTTTGGAATGTTCGACAACAGGCCCTGTATTCCACGTCTTGAGGGTTAAAAATAGCTTCTCGATTGTGTTTCGATTTGCGGGTTCAACGAGGCGGTCTATTTCGATATCACGGCCATTCCTTATCAGGTTTTCAAGGTGCCCTGTGATAGTAGAGACTGCAAGGTTGCGTTCTTTTGAAATTTCCTCAATTGAAAGCCCTTCCTTGAAAAGATCATAGGTTTTTTCGATTGTTCCCACTTTTACCTTTTTCGGTAACGTGCCAGCAGGTATGGTAACGGGTTTTCTGTCAGGGATTGAAATCCCGGGATTTTCATCAAGATGTGCCTTTATCTCCTCTGTAAAATCAGTACCGTATCGTTCAAGTTTGGTATCACCGACACCGCTGATAGTTTTCATATCGGTTAATGTTGCGGGGTAGTAAATGCACATTTCATGAAGAGTCATGTCAGAAAATATTATGTATGGAGGAACCCTGTGCTCATCAGCAAGTCTCTTTCTGAGTACGCGAAGCCTGTCAAAAAGGACTTCATCATAAGGCTCAAATCCACTCACTTTAAATGCTTTGGGTTTTTTCTTTATCTCTTCCCTTTTTAATCCCTCTATCTTTTCTTTACCGTAGAGTATGTCTGTACCCTTTTTTGTCAGTATTAACACCGGATACTGTCCGCCGTCCTGTACGATAGCATCCTGTGCCAGGAGTTCGTTGATAATGAACTGCCAGTGTTTCTTTTCTTTGTGCCTGCCTGCGCCGTAGGTCTTGATCTCATTATGTTGAAGTTCCCTGATACGTTTTGTATCAGCGCCGGCTACAATATCAATGATATGTCTGATTCCAAAATGCTGGCCTGTCCTTGATATAGCCGACATTACTATCTGTGCATCAGTTGTTATATCAATCTTCTCAACATTACCCATACAAATGTCGCATGCCCCGCAGTTTTCATTAGTATAATTCTCGCCAAAATATTCAAGAAGCTGTCTGCGCCTGCATACATTGTGTGAAGCATACTTGACCGTCTGATTCAGCTTTTCCATGGAGATTGACCGCTCATTCTCACTGGGCATCTGATCTATAAAATACCTGATCTTAGGAATGTCCTGTCTGCCAAAGAAGAGGAGACAATTAGCAGGCTCTCCATCTCGTCCTGAACGTCCTGTTTCCTGATAATATCCTTCTATGTTTTTTGGCAAATCGGCATGGATTACAAAGCGCACGTTTGACTTGTCTATTCCCATACCAAATGCAATTGTTGCTACAATTACGGTAACTTTGTCCCGGCTGAAAGCCTCCTGGTTTCTCTTGCGTTCCTCTGTAGCCAATCCGGCGTGATAAGGCAGAGCGCTGATGCCTTGATCTACCAGAAACTCGGCTAATCTGAAAACTGAGTCGCGTGTAGTACGGTAAATTATGCCCGGTTCGTCCTTATGTTCTTTGAGAAATTCCAGTATTTGTGATTCTAACTCTATTTTACTTTTTACCTGATAAAAGAGGTTCTGGCGATTAAATGATGCACGGATAACATATGGAGATCTCAGTCCGATCTTATTGATTATATCTTCCTGAACCCTCGGTGTGGCGGTTGCCGTAAATGCTGTTACCGGAATGTGTGGAAAGGTTTGAGTAAGGCCGGAGAGGCTCAGGTAATCAGGGCGGAAGTCATGTCCCCATTCTGAAATGCAATGTGCCTCGTCTATGGCAAAAAGAGATAAGGGAATAGTTTTCAGAGTTTCTATGAAACCCTGCATAGCGAAACGTTCGGGTGCAATGTAGAGTAATTCTAATGTATGATTCTTCAGTCTGTGGTATATGTCAGACATCTCTTGCGTACTCAGAGAACTGTTAATAAAGGCTGCAGAAATTCCATTCTCAATGGCCGCATCAACTTGGTCCTTCATCAGGGATATCAGTGGACTTATAACAACCGTAGTCCCGGTCATCATTTTGGCAGGTAATTGATAACAGAGCGATTTCCCTCCCCCGGTAGGCATCACGGCAAAGACATCTTTTTTGTCCAGGATGTTCCTGATTATCGTTTCCTGATTAGGGCGAAAAGATTGAAACCCAAAAACCTTTTTAAGTGTGTTATGCATATCACGATTTTATGACATCGGCATAAAACATGTCAAGAATAGAAATGATAAGTTTACTTTAAATTCTATTTGATTTGATTCTAAAATAAGAATACAATTTCTGCTAACGAAATTATAAATGCTTTATTGTAATACAAAGGAGAAGTTATATGTCTACAAAAACATCAAAACAAACGATTCATTCTTATATCACAAGCGATCCCAAAATTTGCGGTGGAGAACCAATAATTATTGATACCAGGATATCTGTTAGACTGATTGTAAAGTTAGAGAATATCGGGAAAAGTGTAGACGAGATTGTGGCTATGTATCCGCATATAACCCACGCCCAGGTGCACGATGCCCTCTCCTATTATTATGACAACAAGGAAGAGATAGACCGGTTTATCGAGGAAAACAGTGAGGAATATATTAGAAAAAGATATAAAGGATCGCCGTGGCTGAAATAAAGCTGTATCTGGATGAAGATATTTCTCATACAGTTGCAGAGGTGCTCAGGAGCAGGGGATATGTTCTCAAACTAGGCAAGGTTGTCTTTGAAGGCACACCTGATGAACTAAGGCAAGAAGGGAATATACAAAAACTGTATTTGACCTGATTCTGTCAATAGTGGCGCTACTTAGCTTTGATTGCAAGAAAGCTAATTTACATAGTATTTGGATCAAAATTATTGTTAAGCTTAAGATAATTTTGTTATAAGTATTGTATACTTCAAGTTGAATATATACGAGGAATATAAAGATAGAGACTAGGCAGATTACTGTCTACGGAAATCAATTTAAAAAGTTTAAAGCATGAATATTTGGCAGATAGACAAGTTAGCATTATTTCTAACTTTTTTTATACCAGGTTTCATATCAATAAAAATATATGATTTATTAGTACCAAGTGAATTAAGAAATTTTCCAAAAACTTTATTTGAAGCGATTGGTTATAGTGCTTTAAATTTTGCTGCGTTATCTTGGTTGATTTATTTAATTCATTCAGGAAATTTTTATAGTAATCATGGGTTCTGGTACTTTGTTTTCTTGTTTATCATAATGTTCCTTGCACCTATTTCCTGGCCATTCCTTTTTATCAAGTTATCATTATGGAAACCTGTTGCTAAATATATTATACATCCTATACATAAACCCTGGGATTATGTCTTTGGAAAGAAGGAATCATTTTGGATTATTGTTCATCTTAAAGATGGAAGAAAAATAGGCGGTAAGTTTGATACAAATTCTTTTGCTTCTTCTTATCCTGCTGAAGAACAGATATACTTGGAAGAAGTGTGGAAATTAAAAGAAAATGGTGGGTTCGTAGAACCTATTGATAGATCTCAAGGAATACTCATCTCAAGCAAGGAAATTTTATCAATAGAATTTTTTAAATAAAAAATTAGGAGATAATGTTATGTCAGAAGAAGGAAAACAGTCAAAAAAGGAAATACCATTAAAAGAAGAATATCAACCTATCGAAAAAGGGTATCAACCAACACAAGGGAATATAGATACTTCGAAGCCCCCTCAAGGTGGTTCAGGAGTTGCATCAGATACTTCTACTGAAAGTAACGAGACTGACGAGAAGAAATGAGTAGGGAAAACTTTTTTACCTAGCATAAGAAACAGAAAAGAAATATACCAATATATGCAGTAAATGTATATTATCAGATATGGACTGCTTTGCCTTCAATAGCATAAAAGGTTTCGGTGAATACTTCTGAGAGTGTGGGGTGTGGGAATATGTTGGCACTGACTTCCAGATTCGTCACTTCCTCTATTATAATTACATGTCTATATTATGCAGAAGATTCTGCAAGTAAGATTTTTCATCTATGCATTAGATAGAACCGTGCAAGAAAGAAATAATAAGAGATACCGAATCAAATATTGTGTTCCTAGAATTCAAAGATTATGAAATTAGATATAAAATCAACTGGTGCAACTTTTACACCAAGGAAGTTGGCTGATTTTTTAGCTGAAAAAATTATTAATGAATTTGATTTTGATTCAACCTCACACGAACTGAAAATATTAGATCCAGCTTGTGGTGACGGTGAGCTGTTGCTATCAATATCTAAAAAACTTAATACTTTTGGAATTAGTAAATTTAAAACTATTGGGTTTGATTCTAATGGCAAATATGTCGCCGAATCAAAGAAAAGATTAGATTTAAGTAGTATTCAAAATAAGGAAATAATTCAAGCTGATTTTCTTCAAATGTCAACTGGTTCAGATCCACAATTGGAATTTAATTTTGGTAAGTCTAAAACAGGTGATTTAAAAAGTTTTGTAGACATAATTATATCCAATCCTCCATATGTACGAACCCAAATACTTGGTTCAAAAAAAGCCAAGCTACTTGCTAAAAAGTTCAAATTAAAAGGTAGAGTCGATTTATATTATCCATTTTTAATTTCAATGACTAAAAGTTTGAAAACAGGCGGAATATTGGGAGTAATTACTTCAAACCGTTTCTTGTTTACTAAAAGTGGGGAAAGTGTCAGGAAATTTCTAATTGATAATTACGAAATAATCGAAGTTATTGATTTAGGAGACACAAAATTGTTTGATGCAGCGGTTCTACCTGCGATTTTTATCGGCAGGAAGGAATTGAAGAAAACCAACGGCAAATTGGATAAAACGAAATTTTTAAGAATTTATGAAGCATTAAATGGCTCAAATCGAAAACAGTTTTATATTGAATCTGTCTTTGATGTTTTAAATGTTACTAAAGATGGGATTTATAATACTGCTACTGAACACAAAAAATATAAGAAAATAAAAGAAAAAATAAAAAAAAAAAAAAAAAAGGGTGAAACATGGACAATGCTTACAAATGATGAAGCAAAATGGACAAAAAAGATAGAGTCAAATTCTGAATATACGATAGGTGATTTGTTTAAAGTTAGGGTAGGGATTAAAACAACTGCCGATGAAGTCTTCATTCGTAAAAATTGGGATGAATTAGGAAACGAAAAACCGGAAAGAATCCTTCTTAAAGAATTAATATCTCAAGAAAATATAGACAGATGGAGAACACACCCCAATTGTAAAATGAAGGTTTTGTATCCGCATGATTTTAAAGATGGTAAAAAGGTAGTAATTAATATCAATAAATATCCAAAAGCTAGAAAGTATTTAGAGAAATACCAAGAAAAGTTAAAATCGAGAAAGTATCTTATTGCAGCTGGCAGAAATTGGTTTGAGATTTGGGTTCCGCAAAATCCATCTTACTGGAAAAAACCAAAACTAGTTTTCCCTGATATTAGCTCTAAACCAAGATTTTTCCTTGATGTATGCGGCTCTATTGTAAACGGAAATTGTTACTGGATTGTAAACGAAAACAACGAAAGTATTGACCCTTTATTATTAATACAAGGCATTGCTAATAGCAATTTAATGACTAAATATCATGACCTTTCATTTAATAACAAGCTATATTCCGGAAGAAGAAGATATTTTACACAATATGTTGAAAGATATCCTTTTCCAAAATTAGATTCGATAGAATCGCAAGAAATTATACAAATAGTTAAAGAATTAAATATAGATTCGATTGATTCAACTTCAATTAAAGTTTTGGAAGAAGAACTAGAAATTAAGGTTGCTAATGCATATGGGGTTAAGCCTATATCTAATCCGGGTTGAAAATTGACAATCCAGCATACTTTTCAAAGTAGTTCATCGGGATTGCTCTTTGACATTTGTAGCTTTTGTCACTAACATATGAAAACGCGTCACCAAGTTTTTCGCCAGGTGCAAGTATAATTCCTTCAATTATGCCTGTTTTTTCATTCGTTAATGCAATTAAGTATCGTACATCAAATGTTGTTAGATTATTCTCCTCTATAACAATTTCCTCAACTTCAGGTGAAAATTTTCCCAAATCAACAGTTGGCGAATCTTGAACTTTTACTTCTAATAATTGATTCCGAATATCAGGAAAGGCTCCATATAAAAGAGATTTTTTGTTCGTTTCATAGCCTAATAAATTCAAGACAAGCCTTTCTAATGCTTGACCTCTATTTTTTGTTGCACCAAAATATAATTTCTGCCCAATTAATTTTTTTGCGACCATTTCATTTAAAAGTTCAATAGAATAAAGTTTCTCAAATTCAGGTTCTTGAACCATTGGTAAATTTGGTGGTTTGTATTTATGAGTTATTAAATATGACAGTTTTTTCGTATCGTCATAACTCAAAACTCTAGTCTCACTTTTATAAATCTTTTCTCTCACCTTTGATGAAATTAGAAGTTGATGTTTGAATGTTGGCTTCCCAAATTTTCCAAATTTAGTTTCAATATAATCATCTGTTAAAATTATAATTGAAGCAATTACTTTCTTTGATGGGATAATTCTGACAAATACAAATCTTACATCATTGCAATACAGAGATTTACCCGATTCATATTTGATTAATAAAGTTTTACTAGCAGGAATTCTATTCCAAACCTGCAAATTATAAGACTTACCTGTTGTTACTATATAAGTGTCTATAAATTCTCTTGTTATTTTAGGGATACCTTTACCTCTTGGTGGTACAACTTCATACTCACATTTTGGACACTTTTCAGGCAAGTCATATTTTCCTAAAGTCTTTTCTATTAACTTCCTGGCATTTGAACCATCTGTTCGTGTTTTGCCAGATAAAATAAATTTTACCCCTACTAATTCTTTTAATCTATCTGCAAGAACTTTAGGGTTAGTAAGATTGCTTACTGATTTAGGTGGTATTTTATATTCACCTTTCATTTATGATTTATATTCAGAAAATAATTGTGAAATCTTTATATCAAGTGCATCTGCAATTTTTTTTAAATTCAAAACAGAGATATTTCTTTCACCTCTTTCAACTGAACCTATGTAAGTTCTGTCCAAATCACATTTAAAAGCTAGTTTTTCTTGTGACAATTCTTTTTGTAGTCGGAATTCTTTTATCGCAAGACCTATTTTTAATAGAAATTGCTTTTCGAAATTCTTATAAGGCATAGTAAACTCCTTTAATAAAATAATAAGATGTAAATAATAATATTAGATGACAATAAGTCTACTGACTATAAGTAGCCAGTGGAAAGTGGAACATACATCGTACCCACCCCTAGTTAAGATATTGATATTAGGAAGGAATGGTATGAGGAATTAAGGGATTGGAGAAAGATTATTCGAATGACCCAGATGAAAACACGTTGGGATTGACAGAGGTTAAAAAGGCCAATGCCAGTTAGAAAAAATTAGATCATTTAAGGAGAAATAATAGAAATAAGAGCAAAATGTTTTCAGATATGAATCGCTTTGCCTTCAATAGCGTGAAAGGCTTCAGCAAAAACCTCAGAAAGGGTTGGATGTGGGAAAACGTTGGCGCTGACTTCCAGATTTGTTGCTTCCAGATTCATGGCAAGAGACATGCCGCCTATCAATTCTCCTACTTCATGGCCTATCAGGTGTACGCCCAGGATCTCTCCGCTTGATGCATCAGTTATAACTTTTATGAAGCCTTCCTCACCCTCACCCATTATATGAGTCTTAGAGTTAGCCATGAAGGGGAATCTGCCAATCTTTATATCGTAGCCTTCCAATTCTGCTGCTTCCTGACTCATACCGACGCTTGCAACCTGTGGATTGGTGTAGGTTACACCCGGGATTGTGTTATTATTTATCGGCGGGAAGTCTCTGCCGGCAATATTGTGTGCAACGAGCAGGCCCTGTGCAGATGCCAGATGTGCAAGTAGAGGCGGCCCGTTTACATCACCAATTGCATAAATGCCGGACTGGCTTGTCTGCATGTTCTCGTCTACGTTTATGAACCTTCCATTAAATTCAAGATTAAGTTCCTCCAGGCCTGAATCTTTCGTTTCAGGCTTTCTGCCCAAGGCAAGCAGAACTTTTTCGCTTTGAAGTATTTCCGTATTACCGTCACTATTTCCATCATTTCTCTTGACCGTTGTTTCGGCCGAGTTTTCTTTTATTTCAATAAGGTTTAGATTGGTCTCAGTGAGAAAATTTACACCTTTCTTCGAAAGACTCTCTCTCAGCGCACTTCCTACATCTTTGTCATTTGTAGGAAGGATTTCGTCCATCATCTCAATCACTGTTACCTTGCTTCCAAGCGCATTATAGATATAAGCAAATTCCACCCCTATTGCGCCTCCCCCGATAATCAGGAGTGAAGATGGTATCTCTTCCAATTCCAGAATATCATCACTCGTCAATACATTTTTTTTGTCATAGGGAAGACCGTCAAAAACCATAGGGGAAGAACCTGTAGCAACAATTATATTCTTTGCAGATACTTCTTCTTTGATTCTATCGCCTTCCTTGATCAGAACTTTATCGGGAGATACTACTTGGCCAGTGCCATTCAACATGTCAACTTTGTTTTTCTTGAGCAGGTGTTTGATGCCGCCGAATAGTCTGGTTACTATTGTTCTCTTTCGTTTGTGGAATTCACTGAAATCTGCACTGACACCTTCTGTAACTATACCGTACTCTTTGCTCCTTTTACATAGTTCGTATAAATGGGTGGACTGAATCAATGCCTTTGTGGGAATACAGCCTCTGTGCAGGCACGCTCCTCCAACTTTATCCCTTTCTACCAGTCCTACACTCAGCCCCAGTTGTGCGCCCTTAATCGCCGCAACATAACCTCCGGGTCCGCCACCAATAATCAATAAATCATATTCTTTCATAAAATAGTCTTACCTCTTCCTTTATTCTTTCTTTAGGCGGAAGGATCAAAAAATCCACTTTGTTGCTTTCTATTCATCCCCTCCTTGCGAAGGAGGATTGAAAAGTTTTCATTTTATCACCTCCCCTTTAATCCCCTCCTTCGTAAGGAGGGGGATGAGGGGTGGTTGCAACAATATCACACAAAACACCTTCAATATTATTTAAAACATCATTGTTTGTATATCTTAACACTTTAATTCCTAATGCTTCTATTTCTTTTTGTCTTTTCTTTATATACTCTTTTTTATTGAATACTTCCGTCATATTCAAAATACCTTTTATTTGACTCTTCTCAAAAAAGGAGCGATATAGAACTTAATTTATAACCACCCCTTTGTCCCCTCCTTCGCAAGGGGGGGATATCTATTGTCCGCATTTAGAAGTATAACAAAGCTTGTAGATTTTATCCGCAAGGAATTCCGGTCTCTCGTCGCCTGAGGACGACCCTGTGGGCAGATCACAGATCCGACTCAGTAGGGAAACGCAGAAAATAATACAAAACAAAGCCTTGGCCTTTTTGACTCTTTCTGTAATTCCTGCTTTCTTAAGAGGCATTATTATTCGTGTCAATTCGTGTAATTTGTGTCTAGCGCCTTTTTGGGATTTACTGAATCTTTTCTACTTTAGCCGCACAGATTTTGTATTCTGGCATCAGGTTTGAATTGCCGTTTGTACGTGAAGTACTGATGGGATCTTTTGTAAGCAAGTTTGCCGGAGCGCTTATGAAATGGAATGGGATCCAGACTTGTTTTGACATTACCCTGTTTGTGATATTAGCTGCAAGAGAAATCTGTCCGCGTTTAGTCGTTATCCTGACCATTTCTCCATCTTTTATTCCGGTATCTTTGGCATCTTTCTGTGATATTTCTACAAATGGATAAGGTTGCTTTTGTATGCTTCCCTTCGCCCTGTGAGTCATGGTTCCACTGTTAAAATGATAAAGTGTGCGTCCTGTGCTGAGGATAAAAGGGTAACTCTTGTCAGTTTTCTCAAGAGACGGTTTGCTTTCTGTTGTTGAAAATGTTGCTTTTCCATTGAGGAACTTTTTCTCGTACAGAAACTTTGTGCCGGGGTGATCAGCTTTTGGACATGGCCACTGAATTCCACCGCTTTCGAGTCTGTAATAATTAATTCCGGCAAAGTTAGGTGAAACCTTCCTGATCTCCTCCCAGACGGCTTCTGGTGAATCATACTTCATTGGATATCCCACGTAAGTGGAGAGTTCAGATATTATGTTCCAATCCGCTTTTGCTTTGCCCGGTGGTTCAACACTCTTTTTTATCCTTTGTACTCGTCTTTCAATATTAGTAAACGTACCATCTTTTTCAGCAAAACAGGCTGCCGGTAGTATTACGTCAGCATATTGAGCCGTATTTGACATAAATATATCCTGTACTATTAATAGCTCCAGTTTGTTCAGTGCCTTCTTTACTTTTGTTGTATCTGGTTCACTCATCAGGGGATCAGCGCCCATAACGTACATCGCCTTGACCTTCCCTTTTTGTGCGCCATTAAACATCTCTCTGATTTGCAGGCCCTTTTTGTTAGGTAATGAGGTTTTGTAAATCTTTTCGAATCTCTTACGAACTGTATTATCTGAAATAGGCTGGAAATCTGTGTAGAAATCAGGTACAGCGCCCATGTTGAAAGCTCCCTGGCCATTGTTCTGGCCTAGGAGTGGATATATTCCCGCGCATTCCTTACCAATATTACCAGTCAATAGGGCGAGGTTTACAAGGCTTTTTACATTATCAATACCAGACCTGTGTTGTGTTATGCCATTTCCATATAATATTATAGCGTTCTCTGCATTTGCATAGGTTCTGGCGGCTTCCCTGATTGCCCCTTTTGGTATACCGGTTAGTTTTACGGTTTTCTCAATATCATCTTTTGCAACAGTCCTTTTAAGCGTGTTAAACTTCTCTGTCTTCTTTTCTATAAACTTTTCATCATGGAGTTCTTCCTCGATGATTACGTTAATCATGGTGTTGATGAGAGCGGTATCTGTTCCTGGTTGAATATTTAAGAAGGTGCTTGCAATCCTTTCCAGCCATATCTTGCGCGTGTCAGCTACAATCAGAGTTTTTCCATTACGCACTGCCTTCTTTACCTCAAGCCCTATTATGGGATGAGATTCTGTAACATTGGCGCCAATCACAAAGATTACATCAGATTTTGAAATTTCCTCGATTGAATTTGTTGTAGTGCTCAGGCCAAGAGTACTTCTCAGGGCGTTTAAGGTTGGGGAGTGGCATTCTGTTTCTGACTGGTCAATATTATTAGTACCGATTGCGGCCCTTGCGAATTTCTGCATCAGGTAATTCTCTTCGTTCGTACACCGTCCTGAACTTATAAATGATATGGAGTCTTTTCCATGTTTTGATTTAATACCTTTCATCTTTTCGGAAATAACGCTATATGCCTCTTCCCAACTTGCCTTTTCAAGGTTTCCATTCCTTCTTACCATCGGGGTATCAAGCCTGTCCGGATGATTTACGAAATCATAGGCGAATCTGCCTTTCATGCAGAGGTTACCGTTGTTTGGTGTAGACCCCACTTCCGAGGTTATTTTATTTATTCCCTGATGATCAACGTGGATATCAATCTGACACCCGATACTGCAGTAGCCGCATGTTGTCCTGACTTTCCTGATCTGGAAAGAGCGTCCTCTGCCGGTTGCCTGTTTCTCGCGTATGGCGCCTACCGGACACGTGGATACACATTGTCCGCAAAAGACGCACGGGCCATCCAGCAACGACTCACCAAAAGGAGTGGAAACCCACATCTGGAATCCTCTGCCTCCGAACTCTATTGCGCGTTCCTGCGTTACTTCATCACAAATCCTTACACAACGACCGCACCTTATACATTTGGGTGTTTCTCTGTAAATAAGCGCGTTTCTATCCTGGAGTTCTCCGCCTCTTTTTTCATCACTTCTGAAATTTTCTCCCTTGATGCCCATTGAATATGCGACATCCTGAAGCTCGCAGCAGCCTGTGGCCTCGCAGGTCATACAGTCAAGTGGATGGTCTGACAGGATATATTCCAGGACTCCTTTCCTCGTCTTGCGTACATCCTCAGATTCAGTATTTACGACCATGCCTTCATTGATTTTGGATACGCATGATGGCAGTAGCTGTCTTGCCCCTTCGACTTCGACCAGACATATTCTGCACCCGCCATATGGATCGAGGCGTTTATCATAGCAGAGAGTTGGAATCGATATGTCGTTTTCCCTGGCTACTTCGAGTATGGTCTTGTCCTGCTCCGCTTCATAAGTTTTATCGTTAATGGTTAATTTAACCTTTGCCATTTAATAGAAACTGCCTTTCTGTTAATTATATTGTTCAAGAATTATATAAAAAAGAAGTATAATTTTACAAAAACATGCAGAGAATGCAAATGAAACATTTGTGATAGATTTATTTACTTGAAATCAGGGAACTAATCAGGCATATTCTATGTTCACTATTATATGTTTGTAGCAATTCAGTTTTACACGAAATTTTGTCAATTTTATGTTTTTTAAAGAAGGAGAGGCCTTATGAAGCGTATGGGAATTTTAATGGGTGCTGTCGTTATTGCATTTTTATTAGTGGCTTTTAACTCTAGCAATCCGGTATTTGCCAACAGTTGTTGTGGTGTTAAGAAAGATGCTCATGAATGTGATAAAGGGTGTGAAACTGGATGTGTTAAGAAAACTTCTGCCAGTGAAAGTTCGGACAATACATGCCCGGTCTGTGGAAATGTTTCGGACAGTAAGGGGCAACAGGTGGATGTAGAACACGGAGGAGAGACTGCTCATTTATGCTGTGAGGGTTGTGCAGACGCATATAAAGAAAATCCTGATAAATATTCAAAGTCCTAAAAGCTCCGGCAGAGTCAACAGTACCCATAAAGAAAAGAGAACGTGGAGCAGGGTATTATTAGTAAGCCGTAATGTAGTATCAAAAAGTATTCTAAAAAAGGCGTTCCTGTGTTAGTCAGATGCATGAACGCCTTTTTTGTTTATCAGCTTATTTGATTAGAGCTGATTGTAAATAGAAGTAGTATAGGTTTTTTCATGGTCTTTATTTTCTGCTTAGGGTATAGTGCGGAGTACATAGTTTATGGAAAAGACGTATATTTTGCTTACCCTTAACATCTTTTAATCAAAAGATTAGTTCATGAAAATTTACCTCATTTACATCCGAGACGAGGATTATTACAATATTCTTCCTGAAAAACTCAGGAGGCGAGGAAACAGCGACCGGGTTGAGGTGATGGCTTTCCCACCACTTGGCATTCAAACACTTGCACCGATAATCCGCAGTCACGGACACGATGTAACCATGTTCGATACTTGCCATCCACAGATGAAAGAAGAGCACATCGAGCAGGCAGTGGAAAATGAAAAACCTGATGTAATTGTCCTTTCATTTCTTTCAACTACTTGTTACCTCCTCGTGAAGAGTATGGCACAAAGGCTGAAGAAGGTCGCCCCAAAAACACCCATTATTATCGGAGGCGCTTTTGCGACGGTGAACGCTGTTAAGATACTGAATGATGCGCCATACATCGATTGCGTTGGCAGGGGTGAAGGTGAAGAGCTTATTCCTGAGTATCTCGACAACCTGGATAATCTGAAAGTAGTCGGCGGCCTGACTTGGCGATCCAATGGTGAAGTGATCCAAAATCCTGACCGTCCACTGATCAGTGACCTTGACAAGTTTCCTTACCCTGACCGCAAAAGCTTACCCATCGAATACATCGAATCGATGCCAATGGATGCGCCGGCAGTTCTTTCTCTCGATCGTTTCTGCACAATGCAAACCACACGCGGCTGTCCTTTCAAATGTATTTATTGCGACATTCCATCCCTCGCACGTGGCAAGTGGCGGAACCGCTCACCGGAGCATGTCCTGGGTGAAATGCAGCAGCTGCATGATGAAGGCTACAGATCAATCTACCTGACCGATGACCATTTCCTGATGCAGCGTAAACGCATAGAGGCCATTTGCAACGGTATCATAGACAAAAAGCTGGAGTTTCATTGGGGATGTGAGGGTAGAGTTGATTCGCTGGCGGTTGAGGAACTTCCATTGATGGTAAAGGCTAACTGTACTTTTCTCGCCTTTGGCGTAGAAGCCGGAACAAAGAAAGTACTCGACCGCCTGAAAAAGAATCAGACCCTTGAACAGATAGAATATGCCGTAAAACAAGCCAAAAAAGACGGAGTTGAAACGACGCACGGCTTTTTTCTGGTTGGCTCGCCGGATGAAACCTTTGAAGATATTCTGGAGAGTTTTCGATTTGCCGTCCGGCTTAAACTCGACACATTTAGCTTTAGCCGGTTATGCGCCTACCGCGGAACTCCTCTATGGCAGGAATATGTGGAAAGGGGTATTATTGATGATGAACGCGACTGGCATAAGTGGTTCAAGTGTTCAGACATCGATCCAACAATTCTTCCGAGTGAAGTGATTCAGCAGGCAAGGATAAAGGGATATAAGCAGTTGTTTGGTTATCTGTTACTCCGTCGTCCCATTGCCACATTCAGGCTCCTTCGCAAGTTCGGCCGGTATATGACGGTCTCAGATATTTTCAAATTGTTATTAAGTCCGTTTATCAAAAAGGCTAAAACCAGAAAACCTGAACTTCCTGAGTGGATGATTGAGCAGGGACTGGAAGCACCGGTCAGGATTGGATTCACTGCGAAAGCAGGGTAAGTCCTTCCTTTTGGAAGGAGTCCAGCTTATTTTCGGATTAAAGAAGTATTTCAAACCTCAATAGTCATTAAGTCCTCAGCTAATACTACCTCTCCGTCAAATTCTTCTCTTCTGCATTGACCCAAAATATCGTAATCATCACAGATTGGATAAAAGTGTGTCAGTATGAGTTTCCTGCAGTTCGATTCTCTTGCTATCCGGCCTGCAAGCGTTGAATTAAGGTGTCCGTCCACCTTTATGTGTTCGGGGTAGGAACATTCCAGTAACAGCACATCTACGTCACGTGCCAGATCAACAATACTTTCGCAGTAATCCGTATCACCGGAATATACAAGGCTTTTTCCGTCTTTTGATTCTACACGGTATGCGAGACTGCCCTCGTGGTGATTAATAAGGCTTGAAGTAAGACTGAAGTCTTTAAAGTCTAGATGACCTCCCGGTAATTCATTGACAGTAAGATCGTATCCTCTGGCCTCGATGAAATTACTGAAAACCTTTGTCAGGTTCCTGTGAAATTCCTTCATACCCGCAGGGCCGATTACTGTCAGATCTTTGCCCTTATAGTTGCTGGGAATCCTCAGTGCAAACAGGAGCGAAATAAGGTCTACAACATGGTCAGGATGGAAATGTGTGTAGATTGCATAGTCTATGTCTTTGAAGTTTACAGACGCCTCTGCAATCTTCTTTAAGGTCCCTGAGCCGCTGTCAAGCAGCAGTGTCTTGTTGGCAATGTTTATAAGGTAGCCGGAAGGTCCTCTTCTTGCCGTAACGATACCTGTTCCTGAACCGAGAATGGTAAGTTTCATAATAAATTACTCCTTCTTTAGTTCTGCGGAAAGGAGGTATGTTACTAAATTTCCCTGATAACGTACAGAAATATTAATCTCAATATATTATTATGAAATCTTCTGTATAAACAAAGTAAGCCTACCAAATAATGTGGACTTACTTTGTTTACAAATCAACTGCTCAACTCCGCCGGTATCTATTTAATTAATGGTTATATATTTTAAACCGGCATCATTTTACTTGTTTGAGCAGTCCCGTACTTTTAGTAATCGCTATCAGGTAATGATAACACTGACATTTAACCACCCGATATATTAATAAACGGGATGGTATAAATAATTCTTACTGCTTCGTACTTTCCATCCTTCTTTGAAAAGTTGCATTTTATATAGTCACCTGCTTCGAGATCAGTAATGTCAAATTTGTCTGACGTCTTAAATTCAGTACCGCCTCTTATTGACGTTATATTTGTCACTTCATCTCCTATATAGCAAGCTGTATCCTCAGTGACCATTAATGGTGCATCACCCAGCAATTCACATCTTTCAAAACAGATTTCATTCTTTTCAAGATCAATACTCTTGATTGTACCTTCAATTACTGCAAGGTGTGAACCTCCGGCGTAACCTGGCCAATCAACAGACTTTCCTGCAAATGCATTAAGTCCGAATATAAAAGCTCCTAAAAAGAAGGCTAACATTGTATATGTCGTTAGTCTACGCATCTTCTTACCCTCCTTTTTTCACTACTCATTAATTGAACAATTGATTTTTCCCTCTTGTATAAACAACAATTATCACGTCAATTTAGTTCCTTAGCCCAATAAGGAAAGCATGGTAATAAACTTCTCTGGAACAAAGTGCTATAACTACATTAGAAAAATCCAGATTCTCAGATTATGTCTTAGAAAATGTATACTGTTTCTGATACCATTTTGTTATGGAAATTCCGGCTCTAAAGAAAGAGATTATAGATTTGATAAATAAGAGAGGGAAGATAACGTTTGCTGATTTTATGGAGTTGGCGCTTTATCATCCTGCACACGGGTACTACGCCTCCGGGAAGGAGAAGATAGGTAAAAAGGGTGACTATTACACAAGCTCAGATGTTCATCCCGTATTTGGTGAGCTTATTGCCAGACAGTTGGAACAGATGTGGCGGCTGATGGGGAAAGGCCGGTTTACGGTAGTAGAGATGGGAGCTGGTAAGGGCTGGTTTTGTTATGATATACTTAATTTTATAAAAAAGAAATTTCCAGAATTCTTTGAGGAGATTGATTATAAGATAGTAGAGATAAGCCGGAACCTTATTGAGAGACAATCCAGTGCCTTGAAGGGACTGGAAGAAAAAGTATCATGGGAATCTTTTTCTGAAGATGGCTTTTTGTTTGAACCCATAGTGGGGAGCTTTTTATCAAACGAATTTGTTGACTCGCTTCCGGTACATCAGGTGGTGGTAGAGGATGATTGTCTTAAGGAAATATATGTAACGATTAAGGACGATAAATTTTGTGAGGTAATTGATGATCTGTCAGATCCGGTACTGGAGGACTACTTTGCAAAGCCTGAAATAGACCTGAAAGAGGGGCAGAGGGTAGAGGTGAATCTGAAGGCACTGGATTGGATGAAGAACATACCTCATTACTTAAACAGGGGTTTTGTTATTACGATAGATTATGGACATCTTGCCGAAGACCTCTATTCTGAACAACGGTACAAGGGGACATTGATGTGTTATTACGAGCACACTACAAACGAGAATCCGTATGAGAGAGTCGGTAGTCAGGATATAACATCTCACGTGAATTTCAGCAGTTTAATGGATGCAGGAAAAAGATGTGGATTAAACACAACCGGCTTTACCAGACAATCAAACTTTTTAATAGCACTTGGCATTCTTGATGAGATGAACAAGGCGCAGGGAGACATCGGCAAGCTCCTGACAATAAAAAACCTTTTCCTGCCGGGCGGGATGGGTGATGTATTTAAGGTATTAATCCAGCATAAGGGAGTAGATAACCCGGAATTAATCGGTTTAAGGAGTATGTCCGAACCCGGGCTTGTAGGGGAGGTTGAGGGATTGGGAGGATAGAAGTAATATTCACCGCAGACCTGCCCGCCAGTTTGTTAGGCGGGGACGCAGAGAACGCAGAGAAAAGAAATAGATGGGAGATATTGTTATTTAGGAATTACGATTTTAGATTTACGATTTGAAAACACATAAGTTTTGATTAAAGAATTAAAATGAGGCATAAAGAAATCAGCTCAATGCTACGAGTCTTGTTGTGGGCTTTAGTGGCAATCTATACTTTCGTGCTCCCATATTTAATTGTTATCTACAATGCTATTGTGAAGCACTTCTCAGCTGCAACAGCGGGGAAAGTTCCCATCACCATCGTCATCGTTATGGGGGTTGTCTTTTCTATTGTGGTCCTGGCCCTGAAAAAGAATATAAAGACCCTGATACTGTTAATTCCCTGTACGATTATCGTTTGGATCTCTATTTCTTTGCAACCCAACCCTAACAAATATATCCACATACCTGAATATGTGGTCATGTCATGGATTCTGTTTGAGGCCCTTTCTACTGATTACAAGGGTAGAGGGATATTTTGTCTTGTTTTCATATGCGGTGCTTCACTAGGTGTTGTTGATGAAATGATGCAGGGGATTTTACCTGGCCGATTTTATGGTTGGCAAGATATGATCATGAACTCTGCTGCAACCGTTATTGGAGTCCTTACACTCGTTGGCCTTAGAGCGCCGCCGGCAGGCGATTGGACCTGGATCGGATGTCTGAAGCAATACAAGAAGGCTCTGGGAATTACACTCTTTGGAGCTGCGGGAGCAGTCCTGATGTGCGTATCTCTTTTCAATGTTCAAGCACACAGGACGTTTGAGGGTGTTTATCCCGGTTGGTTACTGGGCTGGAGCGGCCTGTTTGTGGTTGCAGGCCTGGTTGTTTTTATTTTTCCCGGACATTTTTGTATGCCGCAGCGCACCTCCAGCTACAATGGTTCAGCCCCATCCGACCAGGTAGTTACAACCCGTCTTTGGACCCTGTGCCCGCTTGTCATCCTTATCGTTATGCATGGCATGGTGGTGTTTACAATCGCTAAGGGACTGGCCTTCTTGTGAGACTCCCCCTGGACTGGAAAGCGCTGAGGACAAGCGAGGACAAGGAGACGCAAAGGACACAGAGAAAAAAATAGGGACAAGATGTGGCACTCATGTCATTATTGATTAGACATCTTATGACAAAGCTGAAACTGGATTTGCATGAAATATGCAAGAATGGGAATTTGATTGAAAAAGAACTCCATCGAATAATCGAGGAGGCCAATGAGAAAAGGATAGCCCTCGTGGAAATTATTCCCGGGAAAGGGAGCGGCCAGTTAAAGAAAACCGTTCTACGCTTTCTGGACCGCCCTGAAATAAAAAGGAAATATCATCGTATTAAAAAGGACAGTAAAAATTATGGAAGAGTTTTTGTGCATTTTAAACATGATTAACTGCCGAGTAAATCTTAAGAAATGATAGGCCTATCTTGCTGTGAGCAACAATAAAGTGAATAATTGGTTTTTGTATTTGATAAGATGTAAACATGGGCGACTATATACTGGCATAACAACAGATGTAGAAAGACGATTTGAAGAACACAATGGCCATGATACGAAAGGATCAAAATACTTAAGAGGAAAAACCCCTTTAAAACTGGTTATGAAAAAGAAGATAGGAAGCAGAAGTTTGGCGTTAAAGATTGAAGCAAAAGTAAAGAGATTATCAAAAATAAAGAAAGAGTTGCTGGTAGACGGCAAAATCAATATAAGGGATATAAAGGAAAATATTTGATACTAGGGGATAGAGTCCTCTCCTTTATGCTAAAGTTGTCCTTGTTTTGTCAACCTGTTCTAGGACATGATAATAGTATTTAGCATCTGATTGAGGTTCTTAGAATGTATGTAAAAAATATGAACTCGTTCAGGATCTTATTGGCCTCTTTCTTATTCCATATCATATGTATTAATAATGCATTTGCACTTCGCCCCTTTGTAACAACTAATGCTGGTGTTGTAGAAAAGGGGAAGGAAGAACTGGAACTTGGATACTTCGGTATAAAGGAAGAGAAGAATCCCGGCAGAGACGAACTTACAATCGAATTTCCTAAAATAAGCCTTCATTACGGTTTATTCTGGGATATAGAGTTTACTATGGAAACGGTGGGAGAATTTGTAGACGACAGGCAAAAGGGAGATTTCGAACTTAGAGAACAGCAGTTTTCTGACACTGCAGTATTCCTGAAAAAAATCTGGCATCGGGGGAAAGGGATCATTCCAAATTTTGCCACTGAAACAGGCATACTCTTTCCCACAGAAAAAGGTGGTGAAAGGATTGATTTTAAGGGAATAGGTATATTTACCTGGGAGTTTAAAAGTTTAACATTTCATACAACCATAGGTGGTGCTACAGAGAGAAAAAGAAGGCCAGAGAAGCTTGGAGATGAAGAGATCGAAGTTGAAGAAACCAGAGAGGTTTTTATATACGGAAGTATAATTGATTACGAAGTTAGTAAGGAAAAAGGGCTTCATCTCGTATCGGAATACAGTCTGGAGAAGGTGGAAAAACAAAACATCGAACATCAGGTATTAGGTGGAATTGTGTGGGAGGGTCCATGGAATATGGAGTTTGATGCTGCTACATTCTGGGGGCTTAACAGTGATAGTATCGATTGGGGAATGACCACCGGTATAACTATATTAATGGGAAAATGAATACTTCTAGTTGTTACATGACAATTTTAACTGTTTTCCTGTTGCTTATTCAACAAATCCTTTCCGGCTGTGCAATGACGGCTTCACAGGGTATTTACAATGAAGACGCAGGATTAAGTGATCGACACGTTTTTCAAGATAAATGTTCTAAATGTCATGAATTGCCGGACATTAAGGCGTATCCTTATTCTGCAGACGACTGGGCAAAGATAGTTGACTTCATGCTCGATACAAAAGAGGCCGAACAACATATATCAATGAAAGAGGCAGAAGTGATAAAGAATTTCCTTAGAAGGCATTCAATTCTCAATCATCCACCATTGTTCAATGAAAAATGAAAGGTGCAAGTAGTTTTTGTTGTGGAAATGCTAAATTGTCACCCTGAACTCGTTTCAGGGTCTTTGATCCTTAATTTGATTAAGGACTGAAATATATAGATTCTGAAACAAGTTCAGAAGACATTTTTAGGTATTTACGTCTTCCAAACAAAAATAAGTAAAATATACAAAGTTTTTAAAAGGAGGTAAGTAAGATGAATGAAGACACAGCAAAAAATACAACTTCACAACTGGAAGAAAGATTAAATCGAAGGGATTTTGTGAAGTTTGGTTTAACCATTGGTAAAGCCGTATTCATTGGAGGGGTATTGATAGGGAATTTCACAGGTTGTACGACTGCGTCAAAAAAAGCTGATAAAACAAAAGCTGGTAAGGAGGCGCCTGTCAAGTTTGTCCACATAACAGACACCCATGTTACATTTACCGGCAGAAACAAAACATCTCTCTTCGAGGAAAGCTTTAATATCTTCAGGGATATCATAGGCCAGATCAACGAGATGGGCGATATAGATTTCATCCTCTTTGGCGGCGACAATATAAACAACACAGACCCAGGTACAAAAGGATTTGACGAATTTATGAATATCATGTCGAGTGTTAAGATCCCCTACTTTGCCCAGTTCGGCAATCGTGAGGTATCTCCCATCCCTCCCGGAGTCGCACTTTCAAAGGAGCAGTATGCCGAAAAGATGAAGGGTCACGGACTGGACATAAGCAGTTATTCATGGAGCGTGTCGCCGGTACCGGGACTGAGAATTCTGGGATTAGACACCACTATAGAGGGCCACGATAATGGTAAAATTTCTCAAACAGAAATCAAATGGATTAAGGAAGAAGTTGCAAAGTATCCAAATGACATGATTATCACACTCGGCCATCATCTCCTTCTTCCTACATGGGGGAACAGGGATATACCAAAATGGAAGAAGAAATATCTCCTGAAGAATTACCTGGAAGTCAATACGATCCTTGAAGGTGCTCCTCAGGTCAAGGCGTGTCTGATGGGACATCACCATATCTCGAAAGTCCAAACAGTTAATGGACTACATTACATCGCTTCCCCTGCAGCAGTTCAGTATCCGCACGCCTTCAGGACAATAACGATTAATGATAACGAAGCCAAGCTACAATTCCATCAGGTCAGGAACAAGAGAATTATAGAACTGGGGAAGCATAATCTGTTAACAAGTAAAAATGCTGAAGAATACGCAGGCGGCAAAGCTGATGACATACTGGCCTATTGTCACGGCAGTGAGGGTGATAATAATGTTACTCTGAAGATAAGGTAAGGGATTGACGATTGAAGATTTAAACCTAAGTTGAGCGATTTTATGTTACATACCGTTGTAGCCGCTGGCTTTAGCCTGCGTTGTTCATCACTTGATGGGGCTACGTAAGTTACGCAACCTCAAGGTTGCGGCTACCAGCCCGATACTCATTCTGGCAGGCAAAATCGCTCTATTCAGGTTACATATAATCCAGTTTATTATGTGTTATTCAGTACATTCTTGGCAAGTCTTTTGGACAGGTTTTTCCTAGGAATTGCTTAGCTGTTCCAAAGGTATTTATGGTGATATGAGTTTGACGGTTGGGAAATATGACTTGTATCGCGGCGTATCTCTTGTCATTAATTCCAGTTTGTCTACGGCGGCATGAGCGCCTATAAAAAAGTCCGGCAGTGGAGACAGCTTGGTTCCCTTACGCTTCCTGTATTTAAGATATGTCTTTCCGGCGAGGAAAAGAGCCTCTTTCGGTATTTGCAAGGGTTCGAAGCCGCATCCTGATAAAGCATCTTCCAGTTCTTCAATACGTTTAAAACCTATAGAAACCTCGGAATAAATAATAGGATTTATGTATATAGTGTGAGTATAACTGTATTGGTGGAGCATTGTTTCCGACCATTCTACCCAACCGGAATCTTCTTCAAATAGATCCAGTATAACATTGGAATCAATCAATATTCCGGTCATTTTCTGCCTCTGGTTAAGGCCATAATTTCATCCGTAGTCATCTTGACAGTTGCAATACCCCGGTAACGGCGAAATTTGTTGTTCTCCGGAACTGTTACCTTTTTCTTTGTTAAATACACTCGCCTGCCTTCTTCCTGAAAATTAATGTCCGTATTTGGCGTAATCCCCAGTTTTTCACGAATATGGCGGGGGATTGTTACCTGCCCTTTGACTGTTACCTTCATTATTCCACCTCCTTAGAAAAGTAATACCGGTAATAGTATTACTTCAGTATAGTCTTGTCAAGTATTATTGTTTTCTGTGTTATTCAATGTCAGATACATTTCATACCATTCGAAACCGCCATGTGTTGATTTTGATTTTCCCTTGCTTAAGAAACCATAGTTTTGATAGTAGGAAATGAGTTCGGATTTACAGAGTAGTAGAATCTTCTCTTTTTTAAGTCCTTTGATACTTCAATAAACCTTGTCATCAGTTTCTTAGAGACATCATTTCTCTGGAATTCTGGCAAGACGGCCAGTGAGAAGATAACCATGTTTTTGCCATCTTTAACATGTCCGACCATGTCCTTAAGTTCTTCGTCGGTTATATCTTCTTTGTCTGTGGATGCGCTATTAACGAGTCCTATTATATTACCACTGGATTCAGCAACCAGAAATCCGTCCGGAAACAGACTTATCCGTTTTTGAATTTTTTCCCTTGTTGCACCGTCAGAAGTATAGCAGGCGGATTCCACTCTATAACAATTATCTAAATCATTATCCTCAACTTGTCTGATTACCAAATCGTTCACTTAGTACTGTCGGGATTGTCGTCAAAAATGTCTGCAATACCGTCGCCATCCTTGTCTCTCAGGAAATCAGTATCATTGTCATTGTTTAATACCCCCTCTCCAAACGGGTTGGATATTTTGCTATGTCCTCTGAAAAAGCCCGGTGATTCCTGATAACCGGTTTCAATCTCTGTTACAGTGATTTCTCCATTAACTATAAAACTGAAGATACTAGAACGATTGCCCGGCTTTATTGTTGCATCCGGCTTTTCAACTGTAAATTTAGTTTTACTGCCTGCGCCGAAATACCCGCCATACGTCCAGACAACTTGTTGATCTTTACCTCGTATAGTAACTTTGGAGTCCCAGAGTTTTGGGCCTGTAACATTGTTCCTGAATAGGTGATCAGCTGCCGTTGCATCTTTGGATATAAATTTTATAGTTACTGATGCAATATTTTCGGCATGATGCTTCGGGTCGGGTTCATTCTGGTCATCATTGGTTATCTGAAAACAGTATCTGATGAATCCGGGTACATAGGTTGCGTTAACATCCGCTCTGACAGAATCGGCAACAACACTCTTTGCCCCTGTAAAAATACTGAGGCACAGCGTGGTAAAAAGTAATATTTTGCTAAATTTCCCTTTCATTGAAGGTGTCTCCTTTCTGTTTGCTAGATTATTATTCATGTTGACATTATGCTATTTTACAGATTCTTATGAAGCACAAAATTGTTATTGAAAGTATCATGAATCGGACAAAAAATCAAGGGGAGGTAATAAAAAGTAAAAAGATTGTAAACTAAAACTTGACATTTTATAAAAAGTATATACTATTAAAAGCCTCATAATGTATTAGTACTCACCCACATACCCATTAATCAACAAATTGGGCACCAGTTGCATCTGCAAAAATCAGTTTGAACAAATCTGGAAGAAACGTTATTTTTATAGTTAATTAAATTTCACAGGTTTATGGCAAAGAAAACAACATTAGCAATCTTAATTGCGTTTTTAACTTTTTCTCTGATCGTACCGTTTATAAGTTACAACAAATATAAAGAGGCATTAAAAGCGGAGTGCTTCAGGCATCTTATTACTACCAGGGATGTCCTTAAACATGAGATTTGGAATTATTTTAACAATAGATACGGCGATATAGATGTGCTCTCGAGGAATCCGGTAATTTCCAAGGGTTTTACCCGATTATCCGGTGCATTTCACGCTTATGGCATTGAAGGCCCCCAATTCCAGAAGATAAAAAGTATTTATCAACCATTAATGGAATATTATGTCGCTGATTACGGCTATGCAAATATATTCTTTATTGAAAGGGATGGAAGCGTAATATATTCAGCGCTGAGAGAGGACTTTAGCGGCACAGATTTGTTTATCGGAGAATATAAAGACCACAATATTGCCCATATATTTAAACTGGCGTTGGAAGACGTAAGTTTTGAGGATTATAGCTGGAATGACAAGGTAAATGATTTCACTGCTTATTTTGCTGCTCCGGTCTTCGAAGCTGAAAGTTTATTAGGAGTTATAGTAATAGAACTTCCTTTCTCCCATCTGGACTCCATATTGACACATAAAGCAGGCCTGGGAAAAACTGGTGAAATGTACCTGGTTGGTGATGACGGTCTTATGCGATCGAATTCAAGATTTTCTGTTAAACCTACAATGCTTAAGCAAGTGGTAGATACAGAAGCAACGCGGGAGGCGTTTGAAGGGTATGTTGGCCAGAAGATCGTTAAAGATTATCGAGGTGTGCCCGTATTATGCGCATATACACCGCTTAATCTAAATTTTATTAACTGGGCTCTTCTGGTTGATATTGAAGAGGCAGAGGCATTTGCCCCGATATTTGAAGTAGAAGGTTTACTTGGAGTAATTGCATCTGTAATTGGTACAATAACAATTGGATATATCTATTTTACTCGTAGAGCATATAAAAGAGCAGAAGAAGAACATGATATTTTAGAATCTGAAGAACAATCCGAAGCATAGTTACGAACAGATTAAAATCTTACGGCAAGTCCCAAAATACATTCCATCAAGATAACTAAGACTGAAGTCTCTCCTGCACATGAATAATGTTTTTCATCCCGGCAATATTATTTCTAGACACAAGGTTGTTTTGTTGCTGTAGATGTTAACCTGAATACTGAAAGGATAAATTATTATGGCCGTAGTACGTGAAGTCAAAGCTGTGAAGATGTTCATGGGAAAGCTTGAATGTGGAGCAGATTTATTAGAAGAAATTACCAGAATCTGTGTCGATAAGGGTATACATCTGGGTCGGGTTGAAGCATTAGGTGCTGTGAAGAAAGCCAGATTAGGGTATTACAATCAAAAAGAACGTGAATATCATTTCTATGAACTTGATCAAACGCTTGAGATTACAAACTTAGTTGGAAATGTTTCGATCAAGGATGGTGCGCCAATTGTTCACGCTCATGTAACATTTTCAGATAAGGACGGCCATGCCTATGGAGGTCATCTTGCACCGGGGACGATAGTTTTTGCTTGTGAGGTAATTATTCAGGTCTTAGATGGCTCAAAGTTTGAGAGAGGGCTTGATCAGGAAACTGGCTTGCCATTATGGAACATGAATGAATAAAATAATGTTATTATTCATGCCGATCTTTTCGAGTCTGATTATGTCTTTCAATGATTTCATTTAAGTGTTGTGCATAGTTCTTGGATCCACCTTGCAGGTATCCGGTCTTGGCAACAGGTTCTCCATCCGGGCCGAGAATGATAATAGTTGGGTAACCTTCAATCCCGTACTTATTCGCTAGTTCCCTGTTTTGTTGTTTCTGTTCCCCGGTCTGCTTCTTATTTCGCGGAAAATCTACTAATACACAAACAAGATTTTTCTCCGCAAAATCCTTGAAAGCGTCTTGAGAGAATACTTCCTTTTCCAGTTTTATACACCATCCGCACCAGTCTGATCCACTGAAGTCAAGCATAATGTATTTACCGGAAGCCTTGGCGGTTGAAGATGCTTTCTTAAAATCTGTTTCCCATTCTAAGGCTTCAACCCTGGTACAGTACAGCATTGCGATTACAATCAATAGATATATGGCAAGATTTCTTCTCATGATCTCTCCTCTATTTAGTTATATTCTGCTTTTAGGCTATTAATATACACGTCTTTTCACCTCTCACTGCTTTTTTATCGCTTTCCTGTAAGCCTCCTCAGTCCAGCATGACCTGAAATGTAAGCATATTTTACAGTCCTTGAGCAATCCTCTCCTTTCCATAAGTTTCTTTCCGGAAAGAGATCTTTCGTCTTCTTCACGTTTCATAAGCAGGCACAAAGGTTCTTCTGTCAAACAACCATGCTGGTTGTAACAATTAATACATATATTTTCTTTTCCTGGTTTTTTCCTTGTCATAATCTTTTAGAAAAGGAATCTTTAGGAGCTTCACATGGTAAAGTTGTCTGTGTCCATCTTAATGTTTCCTTTTATTCTGTCATACTTTATTTGTTCCTGTTTGTCAATTGTCCTGAAAGCAAAAAAGGCTTGTACTTAACTAAGTACAAGCCTTTTTAATACATGACCCCAAGGGGATTTGAACCCCTGTTGCCGGGATGAAAACCCGGTGTCCTAGGCCAGGCTAGACGATGGGGCCGGAACAATTTACTACAGCAGTATTCATATGAGGGCAGAAGGACTCGAACCTTCGACAATCGCCTTAAAAGGGCGGTGCTCTACCAGCTGAGCTATGCCCCCAATATTATTTGTTATATTTTTAAGATTTCCTCAGATTTCTGTTTTAGGAGTTCAGTCAGTTTTGTTTCATTGTCATGTGTAAGTTTTTGTACTTGCTCCTTTGCCTTTTTTGCCTCATCCTCAGTCAATTTAGAATCCTTTTCCTCTTTATCAATGTGTTTGTTTGCTTCGCGCCTTATATTCCTGATAGATATCTTGTTTTCTTCTGTCAGTTCTTTAATTTGTGTAACTATTTGTTCTCTTCTATCACCACTTAAAGGTGGTATGGGAATGCGAATGACCTTTCCATCACTATTGGTTGTTAACCCCAACTCTGATTGTTGAATGGTCTTTTCTATGTCCTTAAGAATGGAAGGATCGTAAGGGCTTATAACTATTAATTGTGCTTCCGGAGCAGCTATGTTTGCAAGTTGTTTTAATGGAGTGAGAGAACCATAGCAACTGATTTTAAGATTTTCAACAAGGCCCGGTGTTGCCCTGCCCGTCCTTATACTCTTTAATTCCTCTTTCATGATTTCAAGAGTTTTTTCCATCTTTCTCTTTGTCTCAGTTTGTATTTCTGTCGAACTCATTTACCTCTTCCTATGTACGTGCCGATTTCATTACCGGCTATAGCTCTCTTTATATTGCCTTTTTTGCTGAAGTTGAACACAATTATTGGAAGTTTATTTTCCATGCTTAGAGATATAGCAGTTGAATCCATCACGCCGAGATTTCTTGTCAGTACATCCATATATTCTAATTTAATGTACTTTTTTGCCCTTGGGTTGGTTACCGGGTCATCAGAATACACACCATCAACCTTTGTCCCTTTAAGAAAAACATCAGCGCCTATTTCTACTGCTCTTAATGCGGCGGCAGTATCAGTTGTAAAATAAGGATTTCCTGTCCCGCCTGCAATAATAACGACATAATCCTTTCCCAGAAAGCTCCGGCATTTTTGTACTGTATAAGATTCTACAATGTTCTGTATTTGTATTGCACTTAAAACACTTGTTGGTATTTTCAGTTTTTTAAGTGAATCCTGAAGGATGATTGCATTGATGTTTGTAGCAATCATGCCTAACTGATCAGCCCGAGCGCGATCTACGCCTGATTTACTTAATTCTGCTCCCCTTATTATATTGCCGCCACCCACGACTATGGCAATTTCAACTCCAGCTTTTCTTGCACTGCTGATTTCTTTTGCTATAAGGTTGCACTTTGAATTATCTATTATTGTTGATTTTTCTGAGCAGAATCCCTCGCCGCTAATTTTTAAAAGAACGCGTTTGTGTCTTTTGATTGCAATGGTACTATTCTCCAATAGCGAATCTTGCAAAACGGTTAATCCTGATGTTTTCTCCCAGCTTTGCAATTGCTTTTTTTAGTATATCTTCTATTGTCTGATCGTTGTCTTTTACAAAAGGCTGATTAATAAGGCAGACTTCTTTATAAAAGCTTTCCATTTTGCCGTCAATTATCTTTTCCCTTACATTGTCAGGTTTATCTTTGAATTCTTCGCTATATGCCTTTCTTTCTTTGTCAATGATGTCTTGAGGAACAGTCTCTCTGCTTACGGCCGTCGGGTCGGTTGCTGCCACCTGCATGCAGAGGTCTTTTATCAGGTCAGCGAATACGTCATTTTTGGCCACAAAATCAGTTTCACAATTTACCTCGATCAGAACTCCAATTTTACCGTTAGTGTGTATGTACGAGCCCACTCTACCCTCTGGCGTTCCACGCGAGCCCTTTTTGATGGCTTTGGCCAACCCTTTCTTTCTTAGAATTTCACCTGCTTTCTCAAAGTCCCCATTTGCTTCTTCGAGTGCTTTCTTACAGTCTAAGAAACCTGCACTTGTACGATCTCTTAATTCTCTTACGCTGGATGCATCAATAGTCATCTGAATTTAACTCCATATATATTTATTAAATTTTATTGATAATAAAGATCTTGTTTTGAGGAGTGATATTAACTGCTACAAGATGTTATTTCGCGAGGATAAGATAAAAACATTTAAACACTTTCTTGTTCTTGCAAGACCTTACTCTCTTCTTCTGTTTTTACTGAAGGTTGCTCCTCTAATACTGCATCTGCAGTTTTACTTAAGAAGAGTCTTATTGCCCTGATAGCATCATCGTTTCCCGGTACACATATGTCTATAAGATCCGGGTCACAATCTGAGTCTGCCAGGCATATTGTTGGTATCCCCATCTTAATGGCTTCTTTAATTGCTATGTGTTCTTTCTTGGGGTCTACGACAACCAGCACAGAAGGCAGTTTGTTCATATTCTTTATGCCTTCAAGATTTTTTGTAATTTTCTTTCTCTCGCGAGTGAGTGAAGAAATCATCTTCTTGCTGTAATTATGAATTGAACCATTACTCTCCATTTCCTCAAGTTCTTCCAGTCTTTTCAATCGTTTGCGTATCGTTTCAAAGTTCGTCAATGTGCCACCAAGCCACCTTTCACAAACGTAATGCATATTGGAGCGTTTTGCTTCAGCGACAATGGCATCCTTTGCCTGCCATTTTGTACCTACAAAAAGGATTTCTTCTCTGTTGCTGGAAACCTTATTGAGAAATTTGCAAGCCGTAATCAAACCTCTTACGGTTTCCTTTAAGTTGATTATGTGAATTAAATTACGCTTCCCAAAAATATAAGGTTTCATTCTTGGGTTCCAACGGCTGGTTCTATGTCCGAAATGGAAGCCAGCATCAACTAATTCCTGAAGACTCACTATTGGCAAATTCTACTCCTTTTTGTTTACTCAATTTAAAAAGCGAAAGACTACATTTATATCAAATAAACTGTATTTGTGTCAAGAATAATTATTGTAAAACCCTTTTCCTGGCAGTATGTTAACAACTAACATTCGCTAATTTTAAGTTTTTATCAATTTCTTCATTTATGATTGCAGCAGCTTTTATGGCATTAATCCCATCTTCACCGGAGACAACAGGTTGTTCACCGTTATTTATACAACTAACAAATGATTCCAGTTCTTTTCTCAATGGTTCCTGGTTGTTCATTTTTATTCGTTCGATTTTTAACATATCTCCAAATGAAAAGTTCTTGAGATCTGTAATGGTTGAAACGCCTTTACTTTCAGGATCAATAGATTTTAAGGTTAACTTTGGAGATTTCTTGTAAATAAGAGCATCTTGTCTTTGATAATCAAGCGATATATAGGAATTTTCAGAGAAAAGACGAATCCTTCTCATTGGCTCAAAAGAAACCCTGCTTGCCGTGATGTTTGCTACGCAACCATTTTCAAATTGGATGCGAGCGTTTGCAATATCTTCTTTGTCAGATATTACACCTACACCAACAGCATCTATCTTTTTTACTTTAGACTTGGAAAGGTCCAGTATAATATCTATATCGTGAATCATCAAGTCTAAGACCACGCCTATATCGGCAGAGCGGAACGTAAATGGACTTAACCTGTGGCATTCTATGAATTTTACAGTAATATCAAGTTTCTGGATTGCCTCTATAGCAGGATTAAATCTTTCTATGTAACCCGGTTGCAATATTGTAGAGGTTTCTTTACTTAATTTTATTAAATCTTCTGCCTCAGATACTGTTCCGGTCATGGGTTTTTCTACTAATACATGAATACCGTTTTTAAGCAGCTCTTTGGTGATTTCATAATGAGACTTGGTAGGAACAACTACACTGGCGGCATCAACCTTGTTTAAGATGTCTTTGAATGAACTATAATATTTGGTATTGCAACGCTGTGCTACTGCTTCACCCGCATTCTTGTCAATGTCTACAACCCCGACAAGGCTTACTTCCGGTATCTCAGAATAGATTCGTGCATGTTCTTTGCCGAGATGGCCTGTTCCAATAACTGCGATCTTTAATTTTTTCAAAGCCTTGTATCTCTTATGATGGATTTGTTAATGCTGACCGTAATGACTCTCTGTATCTACCAAATTTTCCTTTATCAACGTTTCTAAAGAAATCTATTAATGCCTTTATTTCTGGCATCAAATTATCCTGATTCTCTAACTCAGAAAGTATCTGACTTCTGTTCAATTGTTCTGTACGAAACAGCTGTTTAAATGCCCCCTTTATGGCATTTATACTATCCTGTGAAACCCCGGCCCTTTCTAAACCTATTGTATTAACCTTTCGTACCTTGGCAGGGTTTCCTTCCACTATCATGTAGGGCGGTACATCCTGGACAATTCTGGTGAGCCCGCCCACATATGAGTGTTGGCCAATGGTAGCAAAAGGTTGTATACCTGCAAGACCCATTAACTTTGCATGATTTTCTATCTTTATATGTCCACCTACAAGTACACCATTAGCGATAAGGACGCGGTCTTCAATGATACAATCATGTGCTATATGTGAACATGACATAAAAAGGTTATTATTGCCAATAAGTGTTTCGCCTCCTCCTACTTCTGTGCCGGTATTGATTGTGACACATTCCCGAATAACATTGTTGCTGCCAATTATGAGTCTTGATTGTTCACCGTAATATTTTAAATCCTGTGGTTCAGAACCTACCACGGCGTTGTGAAATATTACATTATTGCTGGCCAGAGTGGTATTGCCGGTGATTGTGACATTATTTTTAATAACGTTTCCATCGCCAATATTCACGTTTTTGTCAATTACAGACAGGGGTCCGATTTCAACGTCTTTACCGATTATAGCTTGAGGATGAATTATGGCGGTTGGATGTATTTTCATTTGTTTTGTGTTTATTAGATTAGTAATAAAGTTAATGCGAAGGAAACTTTTTATAAACGAAAATTATAATGAGCCTTGGCGTAAGTTAATTGAATTGTACAATAAATTAATGTGGTGTGCTTTGGCTTAATTATGTACTTGCTTCTTAGAACTTTTAAAGATTTTCTCGGCCATACATGTGTTTAAATAGTGTCCTGATTTAGTTGCAACTATACGAGCGTGCAATGTAAGATTAGTCAGATAAAGATCGCCTATAATGTCCAGTATCTTATGTCTGACACATTCATCTGGAAACCGCAGATTAGCAGGGGTCATAGATAAAGGCTTTGTTATTGTGCCGTCCTCATTCAAGATAAGACTGTTTTCGTCAGTTACTCCTTTTCCCCATCCTCGCTTTCTGTATTCTTCAATAATTGTGCTAAGCCCGAATGTCCTTGCAGGTGCTATTTCCGTGCTAAAATTGTTTTCTGTCATTTCAATTTCAAAACATTGTCTATTCAGGAAAGATCCGTTGAAATCAAGGATATAAGAAAGGGATAGTCCTTTGTCATATGGTACAGCTAGTATACTTGAGTCGCCGTCACTTACCTTTAATTCCTCTTGTAGGCAGAAAATATTTTTTGGCTCTCCAAGAGTTTTAATTCCTGTACCTTTTAACAGTTGTGTAAATACAAGAGAACTGCCGTCTCCTGCTGGTACTTCGTTGCCGTTGATTTCAATTTCTATATTGTCGATACCAAGTCCGGCTAAAGCCGCCATTACATGCTCAACACTTTTTACGCCGACTCCCTTTTCTCCTAGTGATACCATCCGATTCGAGCCAGAGAGTGCTTCAACATTTGCCGACACCTTTGGTTGGCTTGCAATGTCTGTGCGTATGAATTTTATGCCAGTATTTGCAGGAGCAGGTTTAAAGCGAAGTTTAACTCCCTCACCAGTAAAAAGCCCTACTCCAGAATACTCTACTATCCTTGAGATTGTTTTTTGTTGATTGTTCAAATTCTATTTCTTTTCTTTTTCTTTGGAATACTCTGAATTTAAATGTTCAATTACACTTGCCGTGATGTCAACGGCTTTTGAATGGTATAATACAGTCCTGATACCTATCTTAAATTGAAGGTCAGAGATTTGTCCGCTGTCCAGTTCTGGTTCTTCCTTCTTGATAATAAGATCATAGCTCTCGCTCTCCCCGATTTCTTCAACCTTTTTTACTACTTCACCATAGATTTGTTCGAAGAAAGTTTTATATCTTTTAAGCAGTTGTCTTTCTGCAAATTTTGCATAGCCTTCCAATTCTACATTTTTTCTTTCCAGCATATCTTCGTTTTTCCTTCTGGTTTCACTGCCTAAATCCAGTAGCTGTGTCTCTTCGTTCAGATCTATCATTTCCTTCCTTTTTTTGTTTATTTCATCTTGAAGTTCTTTTTCTAAATCCTTCAGGCCCTGGTCTAGATCGGTTCTTTTTTCGTACTTTTCAAATACCCTGCTTATATCAACTATACCGATCTTAAACCCCTCTGCATTAGCGTCCATGGGATTCATATTCATGGTAGCGATACTTGCAAGCAAAACAAATACTAAGCATATAATTGGCGTTCTTGTAAATAAGTTTTTCATAATAGTAAGTTCCTCTCCTTTCCTGATTTTTAAAGAAGCAGACAATAAAGGGTTTTCCTTACATCCCACTTCCACCAAAATTAAATGTTATAGTTTGTTCATCATCAGAATCTTTTCTTACAAATGGGAAACCAAAGTCAATTGCGACCACTGAGTTTCCTAAAAATGGTACACGTGCCCTGAAGCCGAAACCCAGTGAAGCACGCAGGTTGGTGAAATTTATGTCATTTACATCGGTGTCGACTTTTCCTACATCAACAAAGAATGCACCTCTAACCATGTCTGCGTAAACAGGCATGGTGTATTCAGTTGTTCCAGTTATTAATGCTTTGCCGCCTATTTGTTCTCTTGATGCCGTGTCGATCGGTCCCACACCTCTGAAGCTAAAACCTCGTATGGAATTAGAGCCTCCTGCAAATAGTCGTTCGAAGATCGGTACACCTTCATCTGTGGTTGACTCTACTATACCAAAAGTTCCTCCGTATGAGAGGATATGTTTGCCCCAATTAGGAAAGTCAAACATAGTATGATATTTCTTGCCTTTTGTTACAAATTTCACTATGTCAACATCAAGGCTTGAGACTTCTAAAGATGAATTGATTTCATAACCTTTGGTAGTGAAGTAACGGCTATTCCGCCTGTCTAACTTTGCGCTTAGTGCCAGGCTTAATTTTTGATTACTTCCTTCTAACTCTTTAACAGATTGAGGTGCATTATCGTCAACGTCTTGTACTCCTATTACTTCGTAGTTTGGGGAAAGTCCCAATCTTAATCCCCTGAACCAGTTTACCTGCTTGCCAACACTTAATTTTCCGCCCTTTCTTTCCTCAATATAGTCTTCCCTCTCACGGAGGAAAGCATTAGCGCTGAGACCAAGACTATAGCCTGTGTCGTAAACTGAAGGATTTTGGAATGATAACATTCCTTCTGTTCTTTGAAATCCAGGGCTAAATCTTAAAGTTATTACGTGTCCTGCACCACGAAATGCATTACCAGAAGTAAAGTCTTTCCAGTCTTTAGGCAGATCAAATAAATCGAAGTTTTTGTTAGAATACGAAACATCTGCGAAGAGGCCGGCATTGGCACCAAAACCTCCACCAAATCTTAACATTCCGGTCCTTCCCTCTTTTACATTGACGATTACGTTCTTAGTATTATGTTTTGTGCCGGGTTCGTAGCTGATTGCAGTTGGTGTGCCGGATTCTTGATCGAAATACCCTGTACCTGTTAACCTTTGTTCGCTAATATGAACTTTTTCAGTATCAAGCCTTTCTCCAGGAAAAAAGAGTAATTCCCTGCGTATTACAGTGTCTTTTGTCTTGTCGTTACCGGTAACAATAATTTTTTCTATAAAAAACCTTTCATTCTCTCGAATATCATAGGTTATATCTATTTTGGGTTCAACCTGTTTATAGGTATAGTCGGTTTTCACACTTGCATTAATATAACCTTGTCTGCCATAAGCCTTCCGTATCATTTGAGTATCTTTTTGAAGAGATTCTGGTAGGAAGGCACTTCCTTTCATTAATTCGAGCATGTTGCTTATTTCAGTGTTTGTGAAAAGTGTATTTCCTTTTATGTTTATAATATCAACATGGTACCTTTCCCCTTCATCTATTAAAACGTTAAGGAACATTTTTGATTTGTCAGGGCTATATTGCTCTTTCCATTTCACGTCGGCATCTAACCAGCCCCCACTTCTGTAAAATCCCTTTATGTTTTCAATATCTTCATTAAATTTGTTTTTATCGAATTGGCCTTTGAAGAAAAAGCGAGGAAACTTCCTTCTTTTCGTTTTCATGAGTTTAGAAAGTCTTTTACCAGAGAAGGTTTTGTTCCCTTCAAAGCTTATCTCTTTTATGTAGACCTTAGATTCTTCATGAATATTGTATGTTATATCAACATAACCATCTGCTCTTTTCTCTTCACTCTTGACAGTGACGAAGTGAAATCCTTTTGCCTGATAAATTTCCCGGACTTTGTCTTCGCCCAGTTTAAGTAGATATTGTTTTAAATAATCACCCTCTTTTAATTCTACGGCTTCTCTGAGTTTTTTTGTCTTAACATTAGCGTTACCTACAAAACTTATATTTTTTACAACAGGACGTTCTAATACAAGGAAGATTATTTTAATGCCATCTTGATACGGTTCTACTTCAACTTCTATATTGTCAAAGAAACCCAGCAGCCAGATAGCATCAACATCCTGGCTTATTGCTTGAGGGTCGTATAAATCACCCTCATTAGTTTTTATGGCAGCTTTAATTGTGTTGCCACTTATTCTGTGATTACCTTTGTATTCAATCTTCCTTATGATAGCCTGTGGTGGTGCTTCATTTTCCTGTGCATTTAACAGGCTATTGTTCTCCAGCGGAAGAAGGATAATAAAAGCAACAACTAAAATTATATATTTTCTAGACATAAGTTTAGTCTTCATCTGACGAAATATTATGTTGGTAATTTTCGAATCTTAAGATTTCTCGTAAGAAAGTAAGCTTTACTTTACCAGTCGGCCCATTTCTCTGTTTTGCTATGTTCAGATCAACTTCGCCCGGCCTTTTAGTTGGGTCGTAATAGTCTTCTCTATGTATTAATATAATCACATCAGCATCTTGTTCGATAGATCCGGATTCTCGCAGGTCAGACATTCTTGGTGTATGTCCATCTCGTGTTTCTACTGAGCGATTTAATTGGGAGACAGCAATCACCGGTACCTCTAATTCTCTGGCCAATGCCTTCAGTCCTCTTGAGATTCCGGATATTTCCTGCTGCCTGTTTTCTGCTTGTCTCCCCTCCATTAATTGCAAATAATCGATAATAATCATCTGAATATCATGTTGTAATTTAAGACGCCTGGCCTTGGCGCGTAGTTCAAGAAGGCCAAGCCCCGGGGTGTCGTCGATATATATTTCTGATTCTGATAAATCGCCCATAGCCAAAGAGAGGTTTGAGAATTGGTTGTCGTCAAGTTTGCCTGTACGCAGAAGATGTGCATCTATCTTTGCGGTAGAGCACAACATGTTTTGTGCAACCTGCTGGGCCGACATTTCCATCGAGAAGATTAATGTTGGTTTTTTCTCTTTTGTGCCGGCATGTTCCGCAATATTTAAGACTAAACTTGATTTTCCCATACTTGGCCTTGCCGCTATAATTATTAACTCGGATTTTTGAAGACCTGAGGTGATGTCGTCAAGGTCGTAGTAACCAGTTGATACTCCGGTTAATCTACCTTCTCTGTCGTGCAAATTGCTAATGTGGTCGAATGTATCATGAAGTATGTTAAATAGTTTTGTTGTTGGAGAGGAAAATTTACGTTGTGTTATGTCAAATATTTCTTTTTCGGCTACATCTAAAAGTTCGTCAGATTCCAGAGAATCATTATATGCCTCCTGCTGAATCTTTGCAGTTGCAGTAATCAAATCTCTTTTTATTGTCTTTTCTCGAACAATCTTTGCGTAATATTCTACATTTGAGGCTAGTGGAACTGATTCTTCCAGTTCCATCAAATACTCTGCACCGCCTACCTTCTCAAGTAAAGATTGCTTTTTAAGTTCATCCTTCAAAATAACAAGATCAACTGCGGTGTTCTTATTATATATATCTACGATAGTATCAAAAATATGCTGATGAGCGGTTTTGTAGAAGTTGTCTGTTCTTAATATTTCTGTAACAAGATTAATTGCTTCATTATCCAGTAACATAGAGCCGAGGACGCTTGTTTCAGCTTCTATGTTGAATGGCTGTGTCTTTTGTTGTATTAGTCCCGTTGTCATTGTTTTGCAGCTTTAAGAAGGGTAACCAAAACAGGATATAATTAGTGATTAATTTTCGTCTGTTTCCTGGTCGTTCTCAGAAGGAGATGTAGATGATTCTGTCTGGGGGTCTGCTGATTTTTCAGATTCGCTTACAATCCATACTCTGCATTGCGCTTTTACCTCAGGATGCAACATCACAGTAACATTGTATAAATCGCATTTTTTGATCGGTGTTTCAAGGACTACCATGTTCTCATCAATTTGATACCCTTTTTCAGATAGTACTTCTGCAATATGATTCGCAGTTACAGAACCAAAAAGTTTCCCTTCTTTGTTTGTTTTGACAGTAATGGTGCATGATACATTTGAGATCTCATCTGCTAATACCTGGAGCTTTCTAATTTCTTCTTTTTGCATCTCCTCATTTTTCATTCTTTGAAACTTGATCTGTTCAATATTTCCCCGGGTCACAGTTGTTGCAAACTTTTTAGGCAATAGATAATTTCTTGCGTAGCCATTTGCCACATCAACTACCTCGCCAATCTTACCTAATTTCTGAATATCTTTTTTTAGTAATATTTTCATGTATAAAAGTTCCTATAGCTTGAATATCAAGACAAGCCGTTTTTAAGCTGTAATAAATAGATTTACCCCTGGTGTTTTCAGGTGAAACCTTTCAATTCAAGACAGTAATGCCATATGCCTGGCTCTTTTCAGGGCAGTCTTGACAGAGCGCTGGTGCTTTGTGCAGTTCCCTGAACGCTTCTTTGGGAGCAGTTTGCCCTGACTTCCCACCAACTTTTGCAAATAATGCATGTCTTTATAGTCGATCGAATCTACCTTGGATCTGCAAAAGCGACACTTTGTAGTAAATTCCTGATATTTCTTTTTCTTGTGTGTTGGTTCGAACGTTTTCTTTTTTTGAAATTTTCTTCGTTTCATTAATGCAGTTCTTTTTAAAGTTGTTATAAATGCTATTTTTTAAAATGGTATTTCTTCGTCGTTAATGTCTGTTGGTGGCTTAGACTGTTTGCTGTTGAACCCTGTTTCATCAGGGAAATCAGCCCCTTCACCTTTTTTTGTTTTGCCTCCTATAAATTGAAAATCCTCGGCTACTACACGCAAGGTGTTACGTTTTTGACCGTCTTTTGTTTCCCACTGGTTAAATTGCAGGCGTCCTTCGATAAATATAGGATTACCCTTGCTAAAGTATTCATTTATAACTTCTGCACGCCTGCCAAACATGTTTATATCCACAAAACATACTTCTTTTTTTTGCTCTCCATCTGGACTCTTCCATTCCCTGTTAGTAGCGATCCCAAAACTGGCAATGGCAGTGCCGCTTGGTGTATACCTCAGTTCAGGGTCTCTTGTGAGATTTCCTATTAGAAAGACTTTGTTAAGGTTAGCCATATTTCCTTTCTTACGAACTTTTGTTTATATATATCCTAGTATACTGAAGACCACACACTACTATTCAGATGCTACCGGTGCAGGGCTTGTGTCCTCACTTTCAGTAGCAACAGGTTCTTCTTCAGGTTTTTCAGTGTCTTCAGGTTTCGATTCTCTAATTTTATCTGTCTTGACAATCAGGGACCTTAAAACATTGTCTGAAAGCTGCAAATCCCTTTTCATATGTATTATAGAGTCTTCGGGCGCATTAAAATATATCAGCAAATAAGTGCCACGTTTATGCCCTTTAAGTTTATATGCAAATTTTCTTTCATCCCACTTTTGAGTGTCAAGGATTTCAGCGCCCTTGTTTTTCAAAAGATCCTGGATGTGTTTAACAGCTCCTTCCCAATCTGCACCTGCAATCGTATCGCTAATTATGAACATACCTTCGTATAATCTCAAGTTTACCTTCCCTCCTAGTTAATCATACTCATACAATTATTAATGTCTGTTGTAATCCAATATCTTATTGCATTACATGCCTTATCTAAAGCGTCTTCTATCACATTTTTCTCTTCTCTCGTAAAACGTGATAGAACAAAATCCTTTGTGTCCTCTGATGATACGTTTCCTATGCCGATCCTTAACTTGGGAAAATCTGTGGTCTTCAAATGATCTGAGATTGATTTCAATCCATTGTGTCCGCCACTGCTTCCCTTTTCCCTAATCCTGACTTTCCCCAAAGGGAGATTAATATCATCCAGAACTATAAGGATTTCGTTCAGGTTGCAATTATTTTTTTCTGCGATTCTTTTTGTAGGGATACCGCTCAGATTCATAAATAATTGAGGCTTTACAAAGAGTATTTCTTCCCCTTCAATAAGACATTTGTTTACGATAGAATCGCGATATTTCTTTGTAAAGCTTACTTTGCAATCCTTGAGAAACTTGTCAATAACCATGAAGCCAATGTTGTGCCTGGTCTTTGTATATTTTGTCCCTGGATTTCCAAGTCCAATAACAATTTTCATCAATCCTTATTTTCTGGCTCTTCCTCTTTTTCCGGTTTGCGGGCACTAATTATTTCCGGTTCGGACGATTCTTCTTCTTCAGGTGCTTCTTTTTCTTCTGTAGCGAAATGGACAGATACAACAATAGCATCAGGATTTCCTAAGACTTTAGCATTCGCAGGAAGTTCTAAGTCGCTTATATGTATAGTATTTCCTATGGCCAGTTCTGAAATATTGATACGAATATTTTTTGGGATTTCTGTCGGAAGGCACTCTATCTCAATTTCTTTCAGTGCATGATCCAGGATGCCACCCTCTTTGACCCCTTGTGAAGTTCCATATAACACTATAGGCACATTAGTCGTGACTTTCTCTGTTAAGGCAATTCTGACAAAGTCAACATGTAGTATTTTCCTGCCAAATGTATCAAATTGCACATCTTTAATTAGCGCTATCTCCTCTGAGCTGTCCCACTTCAAATTAACCATTTTGGCCTCGGTGTTGAGTGCTTTTGAGAATTCCTTTTCGTTTAGCAGGAACATTATACTTTCCTGTTTGTGGCCGTACAGGATAGCGGGTATTAAGCCTGACTCTCTGTTCTTTCGCGCTTTCAGAGAACCTGTGTCTTTTTTTATTTTTACCTGTAGTTGTTGCGTTTCCATTTGATCCTTCTTAAATATCTTGAAAAGTTTAAAAATGAAAAATTATAGTTTACTGTTCGGTAAACATTGAACTAATCGACGTATTAGTATGTATTCTTTTTATGGCTTCACCCAAAAGACTTGATACTGATAAGACCTTAATCTTTGAGCCTAAACCTTTTGCCTCTTCGCTTAAAGGAATAGTATCCGTTACTGCTATTTTCTTGATTGGGGCGTCTTTCAGCTTTTCAACAGCAGCACCGCACAGTACCGGGTGAGTTGCGGCCACGTAAATATCTTTGGCCCCCTTTTCCTTCAACACCCTTGCTGCCTGACATATAGAGCCTCCAGTAGCAATCAGGTCATCGATTATGATTGCATTTCTGCCTTCTACGTCACCAATAACAAAGCCAACTTCTATATCTTCCGGCCCAAATCTTCTTTTGTCTACTACTGCCAGTCTCATGTTCAGATGGTTTGAATACAGTCTTGCTATTTTAATTCCACCCACATCAGGTGACACTACCACAAAATCAGATAAATCATTTTCCCTAAAGTAATCTGAAATTACAGGGAATGCGAGAAGATGGTCTACCGGTATATCGAAAAATCCCTGTATCTGTGCCGCATGCAGGTCCATTGTAAGTAATCTGTCTGCACCTGCCTCGGTAATAAGGTTTGCAACCAGTTTTGCCGTAATTGGTACCCGGCCTTCATCTTTTCTATCTTTTCTTGCATATCCATAGTAAGGCAAAACAGCAGTTATCCTGGCTGAAGATGCCCTTTTGAAACAGTCTATTAAGATCAGTAATTCCGCAAGGCTGTCATTAACCGGCGGACATGTAGGTTGAATAATAAATATATCAGCTCCACGCACGTCTTCGTCAACCTTAACGTCTATTTCGCCATCCGGAAATCTCCCCACAGTGGCATTGCCAAGTGGAATTGAAAGATAATCACACACTCTTTCTACAAGTGCCCGATTTGAGTTTCCAGTGAAGATTTTTATATCATTTAACGTATCTATACGGTTTTTTTCGTCCATCCTGATTGAGATCTGGTATATTTCCTATTTACACCAGTCTGGCAAAACCTTTTGCATGTACGGTGTCATATGCGCACTCTTACATGCTGCCAAAATAACAGTCACATTTTTTATGGATGTTTTTCCTTATTCCAGCCATAAGTTATATGTAACTATTTATTTTAAATACAGTTAACATTTCTCCGTTCTGGAATTGACACAGAGGAGGAATGTTAACAAAAAAAGGTATTTATTGCAAGGAAAAACCAATTATTCCAAAAGTTGCCATATATTGTTACAAAATGTGCGTTATATGCGTTATTATAGCTATTTATATGCTTTTTCCTCACTTTTTATCAGCGTCGTCCGGTTAGGTTTTTGCAGGTACGGTTTTTATACCAGATTTGTCGAAAAATACGTGGGCGAGGCTTTAGCCTTGCGTGTATTGCACGAAAGCAAACCCTAAAGGATTGCCCTACGTGTTACACGCAAAAACCTAACCGGACTACTGACTTTTTATAGAAAAAAGGGGTAAAACATCCAATTTTGGTAATATTTTGGTTTGAGAACATATTTTGTTAATTATCAGGTTTACAAAAGCGATTCAGTCCTTAGAATAGATCCTGCCGGGAACATTTTCTGGGCGATAAAGAGTATTCTTGAGAAAAATTCTGTAAAATTACAAAATTACAGGTTTGAAAAGATATCAAGGAAAACGAGATTGGGTTGGGAATAATTGTTAAATAAAAAAGGGGGTAGTAGATTGCCATGAAAAGAATTCTTATATTTCTCATTCTCTGTTTTACGCCTTCATTCTTTTTGTTGGGTGCTTCGGACTCACAACCGGTTCTCGAAAAACTGGATTCCCTGAAAAAAGCAATTTCTGATTTATCGTTTAGAATCCTTGCTTTGGAGAAGAGGATTATCTCACTTGAAGAAAAAATCTTTCTGCAGGCAACCAGGCAGGATAAACACCCCGGAAAGATTCCTGAAAGCTTTGAACAGACTGCTGATGATTTTTCCATAGAAAGCGTTACTTGCGAAACTCGTTATAATGATACAATCTTTAAAGGTGATGTCACAAATAATACAAATCAGGATTTCAGGTATTCACTTTTTAAGATTACAGTCTACGACAAGAATGGTTCAGTTGTGTCAAGCAACGATTTCTATATATTGAATATGGACAGGGGAACAACAAGAACATTTGAAGCAACAATACATGGCTTCAAGAAGAAAGAGTTTGAAAGATACGAAATTACATTTACCAAAGGTTCTTGATGGTGGATTTTTGATTTGATTCAGTTGTTATTTGAGGTTAGTATTGTGCCATTATTTTATGTTTGTTTTAATTTCGAGGAGGATATCAATCGATGAAGTTTGAGCACTTGTTTGAACCTATAGACCTGAATGGGTTTTTACTGAAAAATCGTATTACAATGTCGGCTATGCCTACTGGCTTTAGTAGTACAAAAGGTTATGTTACAGATAAGATGGTTTCATATTATGCAAGAAGGGCCAAAGGAGGCGCTTCGCTGATTGTGGTTGAGGGAGCTGCAGTCGAAGATAGAGGCAGGATTTATTCATCACAGCTTATGGCCAGTGATGATACATATTTATCAGGACTTAACGAGTTGGCAGAAGGTATCAAGAAAAGTGGAGCTTTCGCTGTATTGCAGCTTCAGCATGGTGGAAGATTTGCAATGGGTTCAAATCCAGTGTCTGCATCTGATGTTTCTTTTACGTGTCCATGTACAAGGAGAAATATAGTTTCTACACCTATGACCGAGGATGATATAAATGCGACGATTACCTCTTTTACAAATGCGGCTGTTTTGGCAAAAAAGGCAGGTTTTGATATGGTTGAAGTGAGTGGAGGGAATGGCCATCTGTTGAGCCAGTTTCTTTCACCAAGGACTAACAAGAGAAATGATAAGTATGGGGGCGGCCTTGAAGGAAGAATGAAATTGCCTTTAGACATAATAGAATCAATAAAAGGAGCGCTGGGAGATGGCTTCCCGATAGGATATCAGTTAATGGCAGACGAACTGCTCGATGATGGGTTTTCATTAGATGAGGCAAAGGCTTTTGCCGGAAAGCTCGAAGACAGTGGTGTTGCTTATTTATCGGTAACCTGTGGCACTCCGGAATCATTCTTTAATGGTGACGGCCTCTTTGCAATGAGGTCTCCTGAGGGCGGTGCTTCTCAACAATGTAAGGATATTAAGGGTGTGGTCTCCATTCCGGTATTTGCTACCGGAAAGATGACAGGTGTTCAGTTGCTTGAGGATATACTTGCTTCAGGGAATGCGGATGCTGTAGCGGTTGACAGAGCGTTGTTTAGTGATCCTGATCTTTCGGTGAAGGCTCGTTCAGAAAAAACCGGTGACATTATCGAGTGTGTTTCATGCGCAAATTGTAATGACCGTGTTATGAAGGGGCTTGGCGCTGACTGTACGGTTAATCCCAGAGTAGGGCGAGAGAGTGAAAGTGTCAGTACAGAAGCAACTGTTAAAAGAAAAATACTTATTGCCGGCAGCGGGCCCGGTGGGATTATGGCAGCCCTCACGGCTTCTGAAAGGGGCCATGATGTTACTTTGTTGGAGAAGGGGCCTAAGCTGGGCGGCCATCTGAAGGCAGCACCAAAGGCGCCGGGAAAAACACCCTGGATAAAAATGTTGGAATACCTTTCAAACCAGCTTAAAGAGTCTAGGGTTGATGTTAAGATGGAAACTGCAATAGATGAGGAATCTTTGAAAAACAATTCTCCCGATGTCCTTATCATAGCGACGGGAATTAAGCTCAAGAAAATAACTGTACCTTTTCCTGAAGGCAGAATAGACGGTCCTGGCGCTGTGTTATTCGGAAAGAAGGAGCCGGGGGAGAATAACGTGGTTATTGGCGCCGGTTTTATAGGTTCAGAGATTGCAGAGTGTATAGCAGAAAAAGGTAAGAATGCAACACTCGTTGAGAAGCTACCAACGGTTGCACGTGATATGGATCTGATTAACAGGACAATCCTGTTGAATAAGCTTGAGGGATATGGTGTTCAGCTCTGCCTCAACAGTAAACTTCTGGAAATAACAGAGGATAAAGTAATAATTGAGGATGACACCGGAAAGCAGGTGGCTCTTAAGGCTGATTTAGTTATTAATGCAAGCGGCTTTAATCCTGCGAATGATTTTTATAATAAGGCAAGGGGTCTGGTAAATGAAGTTCACCTTATAGGTGACGCAAAGGTGCCGAGGAACATTCATGATGCAATGCATGAGGGATATCAGATAGGTTTGGATATTTAATATTAGAAAATAAACGTTACTAAAAACAGCAAATCCCTTTTGCTTCGATAGGGCCATTCAAGCAAGGGGGATTTTTATTTAGCCGAGGAACCCGGCTATGTTATCCAGTTGTACATTCCTCACCGCGATCTCCGGGGCGATCACTACCTCCCCCGATCCCCACACCAATGTAGACCTCTTTTTCTTTGTGATTCCGATTATGTTGTTAAGTATATGCTTTATGTTTGTGTTTATCCTGATGGTGTTAGGCTTTAAAGGGCTGGAAATCTTTCCGTCCTTTATAGAAAAAGAATCTGCGATTATGGTACTCGTAAAATCTCCCATGGACAATCCATTGATTGCATAGGTGTACCATATCCTGCCTATGTAAACGCCGTTGTCTGCCTGTTTAAATAAGTTGTCTCTGGTAGTTTCTTTGTTTCCTCCTATTACCACGTTTGTTGGAGAAATGCCCGCCTTGTTTTTATAATCCCTGCCGTTTGTTGAGTATCTGAAGCCGTTTCTTGGTATTGGATTGTACAGATTGCTTTTAAATTTTCTTGCGAAGTAGTTGTCTGCAAGGAAGCCGATAAGTGTACCGTTCTTGACAAGGTCAGTCCTTCCTGTTGGTACTCCCTCACACGTAATTCTTTTGGTGCCGGTTTCTCCCTTTATGGAGCCGTCATCGTATATATTTAAGTTTCGCGATGCTATTTCCTGCCCCAGCATTCCGAGGAATGGTGTGTTGGATGCATTGACTGACGACAGGTCTAATGATGGTATCAGTACGTTTGAAGCAATGTCGGTGAGGGGCTGGTTTCCAAAAATCACATTGTGTTTGCCAGACCTGATTTTCTTTCCTCCAATAGTCCTCATTGCACTCTCTGCCGCCTCTCTCCCTGCTGCTTCCGGCTTAAAAGTTGCAAGGTGCGTACCCATACTCCATCCAGTACCCTTGACATTTTTGTTCTCGATCATTGCAGTTATATTTGCGGTAAGGCTGGTTGTTTCGTCAAAGTCATCTATCCCTTTTGTAGTCTTTATGGCCATTCTCTCTCTCAGGATGGTGACGTCTCCTCCGATAATGATTGATTTCTTGTGTCCCTTATTATTAAGGGCTTTAAGGGCACCATCAAGAGCCTTCCATCCTAAATCAACGGTATCCTCTCCGCTGATTTTCATGACGTTATTGTCGTGATAGTTTTTCAGGGATGGTTTATCTATTGGATCGGGTAGTGTTTTGAAATCCGGGTCGTACACCTTGTTTCTTTTCGCCTTCATCAAGGCATCAAGAACTCCCTCTTTTGTCAAATCGTTTGTGACTGATCCAAACCCAACTTCAATTCTGTTTCCTTTCTTGAACGTGGCCAGTATTCCAAGTCCATACGATTGGATTGATTTGGGTTCGTAAACTCCATTGCAGGGGATATCTGACGTGTAGTTAAGCCTTATCGTTATCAGGTCGTTCCATGATGCAAATACCTCTGCATCGATAACGTCCTTATGCTTTTTTATGTATTTGAGTGCGTTGGAAACATCTGTTCGTAGATCTTCTGTTTTTATCATTGTAAATTCCCTGTGTTTCAACAACCAGCCAGCCTTGCCTTGCCCCGGATTGTCGGTCCTCCGTTTCCTACCCTCATGATCTGCATCGGTTGTCCCTTTCCACAGTTTGGAATAGGAAACATTTTGAAATCATTCCCTACCGCATCAACACTCATGAGAAAGTCTTTTGAATTTGCCATTATGCCGCCGCCTCTGTATAGCTTGACGAGTTTGCCATTTTCAATCTTGTAAACCTTTTTAGCAGAGATTCTGAAGTTTTCTCTGGATTCGCTTATGGACGGTATTCTGTGGCTGACGATGTAATATCCATTCTTTACTTCTTTGATTATGCTTTTTGGATTCTTTTTGCCGGGGCCGAATGCGGTATTTGTCATCCTGACTATTGGCACCATTGCTGATGTCGTTGCCCTCATTGAACCATTCGGTTCATGTCCAAGGGTTGCAGCGTTTTCACGTCCATTCAGGAAAGTCTTAAGAATACCATTCTTGATCACGTCTATGCGTCTGGCGGGCGTTCCTTCAGCATCGTATTTATAATATCCATATCCCATTACAGTAGGATCTGAGAATGCATTTACGAGTGGCGATGCTATCCGGTTTCCTAATTGATTTTCATCACTGCTCTTATAAAGCCAGGACCTTCCTGCGTAGGCAGTTTCCATTTTCAATATCCTGTCTGATTCGGTAGGGTGTCCGACGATTTCGTGTACGAGCAGTGTATTAAAGTGAGGGTCAGTTACAACGACAACTTCACCTTTGCTGGTTTTAAGAAACTCTGCTCCCGACAGTTCGATAGTCTCTTTTGTCCTCTCAAGTGCAAAATCGAGAAAGCTCTGGTCGTAGCAGTTTTTGCCCTCAATTATTTCCCATCCTTTTAAATCACCAATATAATCATAACAGACTTCCGGACTTGATTCGCCTTTCTGTGCAGACACATAGACAACACCCTGAGTCAGAGGCAGTGACTGGTCTATATTTGCACCTTCAGAACTGCAGAATAACTCCCTTGTTATGCCGGTCTTTATCCCGGTAGCCGCATATAATACAGATGGATCAAGCTCCTTCATTTGCCTGGAAACGTTTATGCTCGTTTTTAATACCTTTTGAAGGGGAATTTTTCGAGGGTCTATTTCAAAATCTGCCGGTACCGTATCCTGACAAACCTTAATCTTTGCCAGCCTGACGCCCGTTAATGAATCAGCTTTCTTTTTAAACGCTGATTTCTTCTTTGCGTTGGCCATCGCCCGCTCATAGGCTGTATTTATGGCGGTTATAATTAAGTTTGTTATTTCTTTATTCTTGAAATCATTTCTGCCCAGGGACTGGCCGTAAAATCCCCAGGACGACATTTCTCCCGCAATAACCCTTATGCCGAACGAGGCATCATAATCATCCGTTACATCCTTTGATTGTCCATTTTCAGAACTGGCTGATTTAAATTCGCTGATCCCGAGTCTTAAGTCAGCGTATTTGCAGTTATCTAAGGATTGATAATGTGCTGATAATGTCTTAAAGACGTGTGCTTTTAACTTGTCCAGGATTTCTATGTGTGGTTGCATTGTGAGGAATTTCAATTTTGGACACGGATAAACACAGATAAGGATTTAGGTTGAGTAAAAAAACTAAATTAAAAATTATTTTTTATCTATGATCATCTGCGAAAATCCCTGCCTGCCGGTAGGCAAGTGCGTCCTACTTAATTTAATTTCTTTTTATCTGACTTCCTGATTGTAATATTCATTACAATAGTAACAAAGGTTACCATGAATACCATTCCTATGGTAGTTATAAGAGTCATATGTATCAGGTTGCCTTTGATTTCAGCTTCGGCCCTGTCTATGGGAACAGTCACCGAGATAGCACCTCTCAGGTCTCCAAACACGTAATCTGTGGCCTTGTCTTCAGGATAATTTCCCTTTATAAAATCCGGCACGGTTTCTTTTGCAGAGTGGCATTTAAGACACGCTTCCTCTATGTAGAGGGGGATGAGATATCTCAGCACTTTCTGGCCGTCTATCTTATCAACTCCTCTGTATTCAGAGAGGTTATTGTCTTTCTCGAATTCAGTAAGGGCTTCTTCCTCAAAGCTGTCGGGTTTGTTTTTAGGGTTTCTATATTTTGAACTGACCTGTCTTAGTTGATAACCTGTTTCATTATAAAACTTTTTACCAATCTCATTTCCTGCCATTGCCGGCATGAGCCTTCTGGCCTCTTCATGATGCTGCAGATTTGCAATTGCAATTGTTTCCGCAAGATATTCCCTCGTGTGTTTAAGCTCGACTGCAATCATCTCGCATTTGTCGAATATCTCCTCCCGCAACAAGGTAGACTGTTTCTGGAAGTTTGTAATACTTATGGAAAGTATCACTACCGCCACTACAAATATAATGATCCCATATAATTTGAAATTCTTTTTCATTTTAAACCCATAGTGTTTTGGCCAATGGGTTTTAGTCTAACATAAAATAGATAGGTTTTCTAAAAAAATTAAAGATAAATTACTAATCCTCACACAAAGACACAGAGATCACTAAGAAAGCGAAATTAAAAAATAAAACAAAAGATAATTGTTTTTACCCTTTGTGTTATTGTGCTTGTCCTCGGCGCCTTTTGTCCGGGGAGCTACGTGTGTCGCCTGAGGACGACCCTGTGGGCAGCTCACAGATCCGACTCGGTCGGGATTACTTTTTTAATCTTTAGGTGAAAGTCAGGTTTGTAAGAAGGCCAGACGATCGACATGATGCAGATGGCCTCTGTTGTCGGCGCAAACATAGAATAAGCTTAAAGTGTCGGGCCTGCATTTGAATAATGCAGGCCCGACTCCATCTGTTAGTGGGGAAATGTCCTTTGCTGGTGCCTGATCCCACCCCCCATCAATTTGCTCAAGCATATATGTAGTCATGGAAGGACTTGATCCCTTTCCCCCTTTTCCTTTTTAAAGAAACCATACTCTTTCCGTTATTATTTAGAAAAGTAATAAGGTTGAAAATTTCAATATTATTAATAAAATTACTCTATGCTGCCCAAACACCACAAAACCAGTTTCTTCCTTAAAGCAGGGTTATTTGATAATCTTTCAAGCTTTGCACAGCTGGAAGAACGCATATCCGGGTTACCCACAACAGTAGAAGAAGGCGATGCCTTTGAGGTATTTGCCGAAGCTTATTTCTTTACTCAAAAGATTGAGCAGGCAGAAGAGGTATGGCCGTTTAAATCTATCCCTAACAAAATAAAGGATGACTTATCCTTAGGTACTAATCAGAAAGACATGGGTGTTGATGGCGTTTACAAGACGACATCAGATCAATTCAATGCATATCAAGCTAAATTTCGTACAGGTCGTCCATCGCTTACTTGGAGAGAAATATCAACATTTATGGGGCTTACTGATAATGTCAGCCAACGTGTCTTGTTTACTAACAGCAATGATATGCCGTCAGTAATAAACGACCGTACAGGATTCCATTGCATACGAGGTAATGATCTTGATCGTTTGGACAAGAGTGATTTTGAGACTATTTTAAGATGGCTAAAAAGCGGTGACGTAAAAGTAGAGCGAAAGACACCTCAACCTCATCAAGATGAAGCCATAAAGGATATAGTCAATACCTTAAATGATGAAGACCGTGCAACCGCCCTTATCTTGAAAAGCTGCCGTGGATACAGGCTTCCGGAACCGGTAAGACAGGCACATAACCTGGTTAAAAAAACAGCAACAAAAAAATAGGGACACATCCAGTTTTTAAAAAACGGGTTGTGTCCCTATTTTCTACGGAAGGTGAATTAGCCGTTTGAATCTTTTTCTTTCTTCGCTTTCTCTTTTGTCTCAGCGCACTCTTTCTCTTTCTTGATTTTATCTCCTACCTGAGAAACGAAATCAGGGTTTCCTTCTGCAGATGCCTTCTTCTTTGCATCTTCCTTCAACTTTTTAACATCAAAAATATCACCCAGGCACTCTTCTGCAGCACTACACCATACAACACACGTAGGAGCAGCGTCTTTAAATACAGTTGCACCGCATTTACAATCGGCCTTCTCTTCGTCACTCCAAATCTCAATCATTTCGCCGCATTCCGGGCACTTTCTTTCAAGTGGTTCAGGTACCATGGTTTTCATACTACCCGGACATCTGACTTTTGCCATTTTATTTACCGTCCTAAAAATTGTAAATGTAATTATAATATTAATATTAAAAGAAATACAATGTATCGTCAAGTAGTTTTTAAAGATGATTTATGGTTCGTTAAAAGTATTGACAACTAAAGTGTTTTGTGAGACAAATAATCGATATTGGAGTTTTATTAGAAGTTGAAAATGCCTACCTGTCCGCCAGTTTGTTAGGCGGAAAGTTTAAAGTGAGCTAAAGTTATGGACAACGCAAAAAAAGCATTAAAGAGGGATGAGGTAAGAGAGATTGACCGAAAGGCAATTGAGGAATATGAAATTCCAGGGATAATCTTAATGGAAAATGCAGGCAGAAATGTCGTAGAAGAGATTTTAAAAATGCTGCCCGATCCGGCTAAGGCCAAAGTTGCAATCTTTTGCGGGAAAGGAAATAATGGCGGAGACGGTTATGTAATTGCCCGGCATTTGTATAACAAAGGCGTAAATATATCTGTGTTTTTAACAACACAGATATCTAACGTTCTTACCGATGGAGATGCCTCTACAAACCTGAAAATCCTGCTGAATATGAATATAAAAATAAAGGAATTGCAGGAAGACGACATCGAGGAGATTGGGAAAGAGCTTCAAGGCTGCAATATAATTGTTGATGCAATATTTGGGACGGGTCTAAGTGGTGAGGTAAGAGAACCTGCAAGGTTCCTTATAATGAAAATTAATGAATCCAACATACCTGTTGTATCTGTCGATATACCTTCCGGGTTGGATTGTAACGAAGGTGTCGTGCTCGGAACGGCAGTGAAAGCAACTAAGACAATTACATTCGTTGCTGCCAAGGCTGGTTTCTTTAAGGAATGCGGTAGAGAATATACAGGGGAATTGATAGTGTCAGAAATAAGTGTACCTAAGGAATTGATTGAAGAGCATCAAAAATAATTAAGTTCGAATGCCTCTAATGGCTTGCACTAAATAAAGCCGCCGGCGATTGCAGGTACTATTGAAATTTGATCTCCATCATTGACCGCAGTTTCCTGATTATCCTTAAACCTTATATCTTCATCATTAAGGTAGAAGTTGATAAACCTTCTAATTTGTCCGTTTTCGTCACAAAGCCGCTCTTTAAATCCATTGTAATTAGTTTCTAGGTTATCAATCACTTCTTGAATGGATTTACCCTCAGCAGTAACTTCTTCTTCTCCATTTGTTAATGACCTTAAAGGGGTAGGGATTCTTACTTTAACCGGCATAATGTTACCTCTTTCTTTTTAAATTAAATTATCTCTGAAGAATTATACATATTATTTCGCTGGATTCGCTTTGCATTTTATTCAATCTTATGTGTATTGTCAAAAGGTTTAAGCAGTACAAACCTCTTTCTTTTCCATAAGCGCATTAAATTCTTCTATGTTTGCCTCAATAACGGGTGCTTTCTCTACTTTGTCCATTACTGCTTCCAGCGTTTTAAGGCCGTTGCCGGTAATACTGATTACTATAGACTCATCTCTTGGTATTCTCTCCTGTTCTAAAAGTTTCTTTGTCACGGCTACTGTTACTCCTCCCGCTGTTTCTGTGAAAATTCCTTCTGTAGACGCCAGGAGTTTTATTCCCTCAACAATCTCGTCATCAGAAATATCTTCAGCCCAACCGCCGCTCTCATTAATAGCCTTTATAGAATAATATCCATCTGCAGGATTTCCAATTGCGATGGAATGTGCTATTGTATTTGGTTTTACAGGTTTAATAACATCACTTCCGTTTTTGACTGCTGTAGATATCGGTGAAGATCCGGAAGCCTGAGCGCCGTAAAGGCTTGTATCAGAATCATCAATCAGTCCTAATTTTGCCATTTCCTTTATTGCTTTACCTATCTTAATTATCAGAGAACCTCCTGCCATAGGCACTATTACGTGCTTGGGAGCCTTCCACCCAAGCTGCTCCACAATTTCATGACCATATGTTTTAGAACCTTCGGCGTAATAGGGGCGAAGGTTGATATTTGCAAAGGCCCAACCGTATTTATCTGCGATCTCTGAACACATCCTGTTTACACCGTCGTAATTACCGTTTATGCCGACTATATTTGTTCCATAAATTGAGGTGCCTATGACCTTTCCCTGTTCCAGGTTGGCAGGCATAAAGATATAGCTTTCAAGGTTGCCCTGAACTGCTTGTGCGGCAACAGAATTTCCCAGGTTGCCGGTTGTAGCGCATGCAACTGTCTTAAAGCCGAGTTCCTTGGCCTTGGAAAGGGCGGCAGAAACTACTCTGTCTTTAAAAGAAAATGTGGGGTAATTTACCGCGTCATTTTTTACATACAGTTCATCTACACCAAGTTTCTTGGCCAGGTTATCAGCCTTCACCAATGGTGTAAAACCAACCTGAGTTCCCACGGTAGGCTCACCATCAATGGGTAAAAGTTCCCTGTACCTCCACATGGTTTTTCCCCGTGATTCAATCTTTTCCCTGCTGATTATTTTTTTAATTTCTTCATATTCATAATCTACTTCCAATGGGCCAAAGCAATAGCTGCAAACATGAAGAGCTTCTTTGGGATAATCTTTTCCGCATTCTCTACATTTAAGACCTTTAACAAAACTCATTTTCATCTCCAGATATAAATAAAAAAAGCCTCTTCTTAACCATAAGATAAGAAGGGGCTCAGTAACGTTCTTATCTTATCTTCCCCTAACAGGTAGGAGTTAGCACCGACATCCTGACATTCTGTCAGGGCCGGTTGCTGTGGTTTCCCAGGGCCAGTCCCTCCACCACTCTTGATAAGTCTTAATTTTCGAATATTTTAGTTAAAATCCGGTTTAAAGTCAACAAATATTATGTGAAAATATATCTCTTGTCTAAAAACTATTAAATATGTAAAATCACTGAGTTAGTACCTTTTAAACAAATAACTTATGAGTGAGAAATTTTTAATTGCTCATTTGTTTTACTAGACTAAAAGAGGATTCTTCTCAGTTATATACAAATACTAAAATGCCAACTATTCTTAATGTAGGTCCGTATAGATTTTTCTTCGTCTCTCTTGACTATAATGAGCCGCCACACATTCACGTAAAGCGAGAAAATAAGGTAGCTAAATTCTGGACTGATCCGGTTGCGTTGCAAAAAGCAGGCGGATTTAACAGAATAGAAATAAACAAAATCGGTAAACTGGTAAATAAGAATCAAAAATGTTTTTTGGAGAAATGGTATGAATACTTTGGTAAGTGAAATTTATGAAGCGCATGCTCAAACTATTAGTATTAGCGAAGAATCATTGACAGTTGATATGGTCGATGGCCGTACTATTATCGCTCCTCTTTCCTGGTATCCACGTTTGTGGTATGGCAAACCGGAAGAACGGGCCAATTTTGAGATAATTGGTGACGGCACAATTATACATTGGCCTGACCTGGATGAAGACCTTAGCGTATCTGGTATTTTGGCAGGACGTCGCTCAGGTGAAAGTCAACAGTCATTGAAAAAATGGCTTGAAAAACGAACTGTATAACTAAATTTCCCCTACATGACACAGACTCTTTGAGCCACGAAGTACGCGAATAATGGGCTTAGCTTAACAGCCATCAGTTATAGAAAGATTAAAGTAGAATAAAATGGCTTACAAAATCGAATTTGCCAAATGCGTAAAAAAGCATTTTAAGCATTTATCGGCAAGTCAGCGTTAATTAGTAATAAATGGAATAGAAAAACAACTTATTCATGATCCTTTAAAAGAAACAAGAAGTAGAAAACCACTTCGTCCTAATCCAATTGCGCCATGGGAACTACGAATAAGTAATCTTCGTGTATTTTACGATATTACATCTGATGAACCAAATATTGTAAAAATCCTCGCCGTGGGTTATAAGAAAGGAAATACATTATTTATTGCTGGAAAGGCGGTCAAATTATGAAAACAATTGATTTAGAAAAGGCTATTAAACCACTATCGGAGTATGCTAAAGACGTTAATAAGGAAATACTGGTTCTAAAATCCAAGAACAAAGCTGTTGCTGCAATTGTTTCCCTGAAAAACGTTGATAAAGAATCAATATGTCTAAGCACAAATCCTGAATTTCTTGAGATTATTGAAAATTCAAGAAAGGAATTTAAACTTGGGAAAAAAGTATCCCTTAATGCCATGAAAAAAGAAATATCAAAAATGTAAAAAGCATAAAATTTGCCACTGATTCACACAGGCTCTTTGAACCACGAAGCGCATTCACCCTGTGAAATAGAGTAGAAAATATTTTACAGAGTAGGGGAACACAAATAATAACAGAAAACTATAAATCCTGATATTGCGTTTATCTTGTCTAAAATAAAATAATTTATAGGTACGGAAACTTGAAAATAGGAGATGAATATAATGGAGCAGACATTAACAAAGGTTAAAAATCTGGAGAAATTTATACAGAAACATGGAGAGGATACTTTCTTCTCTCAGTCTATCTCAAAAATGCTTGATTATAAAATTCAAAATTACGAAGAAGAAATTAAGCGATTGAATAGAGAGCTAAAGAAGTATGAACGTAAATACAAAAAAGACTCATCAGTTTTCTTCAAGGAGTTTAAGGCAGGTAAAGCAGGAGATGATATGAATTTAATTGAATGGTCATCTCTATATCAGATGCGTAAGCGTCTTTTTGAAAAAATGGTGGAACTTAAAGGTAAAAAATAATAGAAAACATAGCGGTTATTAGCCACGAAGTACGTTCACCCTGTGGAATAGAATAGAAAGCATTCCACAGGACAGGGGGACACAAATAATAAAACTTCGTGAAGCCATTTTAACTTTTAAATTATATATAAAAAAATGAAAAGACCTGAAATTTTAAAAGAAATAGAAAAGATCAAAGAACAGATTATTGAAAAGTATAGGCCTGAAAAGATAATTCTTTTTGGCTCGGCTGCCTGGGGAGATAAAGAGATAAATGATATTGATTTTTTTATTGTAAAAAAGGATGTTCCTTACTACGGCGGGGAGAGAATGAGCGAGTTGTATAAATTGATCAGGGCGAATGTGGCTGTAGATTATATTGTTTACAAACCAGGGGAAGTGGAGGAAAGACTTGCTCTAAAGGATCCTTTTGTAAAAAAGATTTTCCAGAAAGGAACCATTCTTTATGGCTGATACAAAGGTTGTTCAGGAATGGCTCGAAAAGGCAGACGAGGATTTCAATTTTGCTTCTTCAAATCTGATTGAAAAAGACAGTTTTTTTGCACAGATATGTTTTCACTTCCAACAGGCAGCAGAGAAATACCTTAAATCCTTTATCGTTGCCTATGATCTTGAGTTTGAAAAGATTCATAACCTTCTCCATCTATTAGAAATATGCGCCAGGAAAGATTCTTCTCTTAATTCGCTTCAAGGGGAATGTGATCTCCTGAATTCTTCATATATTGATACACGCTATCCTGCCCACTGGCCAACCGACTATACTAAGGATAAGGCTTTAAAAGCGCAGGAAGCTGCCAGGAAGATAAGCGAAGCAATAAAAAATCTATTAAAGGACGCAGGGATAATCAATGAAGATGAATAGATTTAAATGGAACAATCTACATGATATACAGGTGGTGTATAAAATACCGAAGTGACGCGAAGGAACATGAATAATAAAAAAACTTAGCGCTCTTAGCCTGCCTGTGCGTCGCACGCAGACAGGCGGCTTCTTGCCCGACGTACAGTTTGGCGGGCGCGTGAGGATAAATAATTGTAGAATTAAAGGGAATTGGTGCATATATTGACAATAATCTATATACCCGCTTATTAAATGATGTAGGGGAAA
>JAANXD010000078.1 GCA_018263435.1 Candidatus Scalindua arabica
AAAGAATTGTGGACGCCAGCAAAAAATCTAGAAAATCGAAATTTTTTTTGAAGGCAAGGTTTTGGTTCACCCCGTTGAATAGGGTTCCCTCTGGGAAATTCAACAGGGTGAACAAAGTGGCAGAATTGTGGGCATGCTCTGTTAGTAGCGAAGCTATCTGACATGGGTTGAAATTAAAAATCGAGAGTTGGAAATGGGTTGATTTTTAATGAGTTAGGGATATTAAATTACCTCATATCTGATAAAGGGGGACAGGCTACTTTTTTGATAAAGGTGATGGGGAGTATGGATTGAAATCTTTTTAGCAGTCAACGGAGAAGTATGGAATAAGTAATATTAGGCAAAAAAGTAGCCTGTCCCCTTTTCCGTATTAATCCGCAAGTCTTAACCCTCGTTTCTTTGCATATTCGTAAACGGTATTGAATTCCTTATGGGTTATTGGCCTGTTTATTTCAGGAAAGTCATGGGCCTTAAATGTCGGCCTGTATTGATTCATAATATTTACAAACGTATTATTTGATATTTCATTCGCAAGAAAATCGATTATATTTATACTGTCTGCAAGGTTACCCGGCATTACGAGGTGACGAACGAGGAGTCCCCGGGTTGCTACTCCATTCTTGATCTCTAAATCTCCAACCTGTCTGTGCATTTCCAGCAAAGCTGTTTTCAGTACCTCCGGGTAGTCCTGTGCAAAGGAATATCTTTCTGAAGAGTCCGGGTTTAAATACTTGGCGTCAGGCATGTAAATGTCGATTGTACCGGCAAGAAGCCGTAATGGTTCATTAGACTCATATCCTCCACAGTTATATACGGTGGGAATCTTAAGTCCTTTTGTTCTGGCAAAATGAACAGATTCAATAATATGTGGTATTACGTGTGTTGGAGTGACAAAATTTATATTTATGCAGTTTCGTTCCTGGAGTTGTAACATCATGTTTGTCAGGTCGTCTATTTCTGCCTCGTTTCCACGGCGAAGCTGGCTGATGTCATAGTTTTGACAAAAGACGCATCCCAGATTACACCCTGCAAAGAATATTGTTCCTGATCCTCCACCGCCTACCAATACCGATTCTTCTCCAAAATGTGGTCCTGCCGACGAAACAACAGCCTTTGTCCCTATACCACAAAATCCCTTTTCGTTGTTTAAACGGTTGACCTTGCATCTCCTTGGACACAACTCACAAGACTCCATTATTTTATAAGCAGTCTTAATCGCTTGTTCGGGTGTTGTCATTCTGAGTGCTTCAGGCATAATGTATTATTCTAAGTAATAATCAGGCATTGTCAATAAAGTGGAAATATGTCTCAATCCATATTCTTGACACTTTTGTGTATTTCTGACATAATTAGAATTATGATAAAAGAAATGATTGGGAAGATAACAGAAGGCAGTGACCTTTCGATAGAGGAAAGTACGGCAGTAATGAGAGAAATAATGGAAGGCAAGGCCACAGAAGTGCAGATTGGCTCTTTTATTACGGCGTTAAGAATGAAGGGAGAGACGGTTGAAGAGATTACCGGCTGTGTAAGTGTAATGAGGGAGAAGGCTACTCATATCAATGTTGGTAATAATCTAGTGGTGGATACCTGTGGTACTGGAGGGGATTCGAAATGTACATTTAATATATCAACGGTTGCCGCACTCGTTGTTGCGGGTGCAGGGCTGAAAGTTGCAAAGCACGGTAACAGGGCTTCTACGAGCCATTGTGGAAGTGCTGACGTACTTAAGTTATTAGGAGTTAATGTTGAGGTTGGACCGCAGATTGTTGAAAATTGTATCAAGGAAGCAAATATAGGTTTCCTTATGGCGCCGCTTTTACATAGTTCTATGAAGCACGCTGTAGGCCCAAGACGTGAGATAGGGATCAAGACTATATTTAATATTTTGGGCCCGTTGACCAACCCAGCAAATGCAACAAGGCAGGTTATAGGTGTGTATGATGCAAAGCTGACTGACATCGTTGCGAATGTGCTGAAAAAGCTGAATACGGAACATGCGTTTGTTGTCTACGGCTATGACGGTCTGGATGAAATTACGACAACCGATAAAACGAAAGTATGCGAATTGAAGGATGGGAAGATTAAGAGTTATTTTATCACTCATGACAGCTTTGGAATCCCGAAGGCAGAGATAAATGATTTTGTTGTAAACTCTCCGGAAGAGAGTGCAAGTGTGATCAGTGATGTGTTAGATGGCAAAGACGGCCCTAAGCGTGATATTGTTCTCATAAATGCATCTGCAGCAATAGTCGCCGGGGGAGGTGCGGAAGATTTAAGGGATGGAATGCAAATCGCGGCAGAATCAATAGATTCAGGTAAAGCCAAGGCTACTCTTAAGAAGCTGGTTGAGATAACACAGGATAGTGGCTAAGAAGTAATAAGCAAGATGTTAATGCACACTGCTGCTGGTCTGTTCTGAAGATTTACAATTTCCCCGTTAAGATTAGAATCCCTATGGCTATGAATGCAATTGCAGATAGATATTTTATATAATCTATGGGTACAATCTTTGTCAATCCGGCGCCAAATGTAACTCCAATTAAGGTTATTACGGCAAAGGCGATCATAGAGCCTATAAATACGGTTAAGGGTTTGTTCGTCTTGCTTGTCATTACGATTGCAGCAATCTGTGTTTTATCACCAAGTTCTGCAAGAAAGATAGATGTAAAAGTTGCTATGAGTATTTTCCAGTCCATGATAACTTTCCTTTCATTTAACAGTATACGGATTAAATAAATCATCAATAGTTCCACCTTGGCAAAGGAGGATCTGTCAAGTCACTCTTTAGTTTTCCATAATAATAGATTTACACAAAAGGTACACGTTTTTTTGTCTAGGTCGAAAATATATTACATCTTAGACTCTCCTGCTGAAGTTGGAATTTGAATAATTAAACATCTCATAAATGATAAACTTTGCCTCTTATCCAAGATACAAGCTGTTAATCCTGACATGTCTCGTAGAGGGCATAGTCATGATGGTTGCTCTGATTGTAGCGAAATATTATGGACTCAAGTTGCTTCCTTTAACCCAGTATGTATTTCGTGATATAGTGATAGGTACTTTTGGGGCGATATTTCCACTTGCGTTGTTTATGCTATTACTTTCAGAAAAGGCAGATGGTATTCCTGCACTTGGTTCACTAAAAAGTATCATTGTAAATGATATAAAGGCTATATTCTCCGAAGCCAAATTACTGGACTTGTGCATCATTTCAATATTTGCTGGTCTTGCTGAAGAATTGCTATTCAGGGGAGTAATTCAGGTCAAATTAGGTATAGTTGGCGCAAGCATTATATTTGGGCTTCTACATTTTATAACGCCAGCATATTTTATTATTGCCACAATTATGGGGTTTTACCTGGGATTTCTGTTCCAGTATTACGATAGTCTGCTTATACCTATTCAATTGCATTTTATGTATGATTTGGGCGCATTGATATATTTAAGATATTTTATTTCTGTAAGGCCATAGATGAAAAAAGGCGAAAATCACCATATACAAAGAAATTAATTGACAATAATAACTTATTTAAACTAGAATATGGATCAGTTCGTATCTTGATAAGTTTAGTCAGTACACGGAAAATAATATGAATACTGTAAATGTCTTTGGCCACTTAGTAAGTAAACGTAAATCTGAGAACCTATCCAGGCTAATAGCCGGCATATTGGCTAAGATAAACAATATTGTAAGTATAGTCAGAGAGAAAACAGAAGGTGCCGGGGAGCAGTTTTTAAAGATAATGATGACGCTCTCAATAATAAAGCTGGCTATCGCTATGATAACACTAGTAGTAATGACAGTTTTGTTTTTCACGCATTTGCATGTATTTGATCCCATAACGTTACAGTTTTCAAAGTGGGTTTCTACTCCGATAACCGGTTTTATTGTATTGATAATTGTTGTAAAGTTTGCAGGGATTTCGATTGGCTTGACACTGACGATAATGTCAGTAAAGAAAATTACCTTTGAAAGTATGCGTTTGAGATTTAAGGAATTTAGTAAGTCAAAGCTGCGTGTTTTCTTAAGAAGGAAAGTACAACTTCAAACAAGTTAATAGGACACACATAAAATACAAGAATCTGAAGTGTCAAACTGTCCCGCCTTTTGTACAATCTCGTTGATTGTCACGTCATAATCACCACTCATCAATGATTTCATTTTGAATATATTATAATAAAAGTGAGTGATATCCATTTTCTCAATAACTCTGCACAGCAATAATACCATGCTTGATTTTGTCAGATTATTTTGACATAATTCATAGATTCTGTTCTGTCTATTAAATAACGTAAAACGTTTTAAAAGGAGGAAAGCCGTGAAGTGTTATATTTGTAATAAGGAAGGAAAAGAGACAGATGCAATTGCGATATGCATTGTCTGTGGGATTGCCGTTTGTAAGGATCATCAGGTTCGCGAGCAGATCCCTGTTACTGAAACGTACAAATGGGGGTTGGGAGAAGAAAAAGTCACATTGCCTATGCCGCTTCCTCGTATTCTATGTACCTGGTGTTATCAGGCCCTTGTAGCTCAAAAGAACAAGTGATAGTACAGGCTTTTTCCAGATATTGAAACTATTTATATTATGGACAAAGATAAACTTTGTGAAAAACTTACCGAACATTTAGAAGTAGTTAAGAAATGTTCGATCCAGACCGAGCAGGGAACAGTTTTATTGGCAACTGTCCTGGAATCCCGCTATCCGTATGTTTACCCGAGAGATAGTTCCAGTGCCTCTACGCTGTTCAGGCAAATGGTGGAGAAGGGTCTTGATTCTAACGACAACGCCTTTAACCTCTTGAAGGGAACAGCCAAATTCATTGCTTTTGTCCAGGATGAAAATGGACAGTGGGGGCAGCGTTACGGATTGAACGGACAGAACAAATCCATTTACATTCAAGAGGATAATACAGCTTATGGGGCTATTATACTTGCCAACTATTTATTGGCTTGCTACTCCCGACAGGAGGAACCCGATGAGTTGGAAGACTATCTTAACAGGATAAAGAAAGCAATCCAGTACGCTCTTAAATATTTTTATCGGGAGGAAATATTCCTGTTTTTCTCGACAACCGGTATACATGAATCTGCGATTGAGAAGGGATACAGTATCTGGGTAAATCATGTTTACATTCTATTTTTCAATCTCATTCTGCAGTTGACTAATAAATTTGATCTTAAAGGCCTTTTTGATGAAGAGCTTTCATTCAAGTGCAGGTTCTGCCAGTCAGTTCATCGACGTTTTATTCTCAGTGACCGATTTGTTAGAAGGATAACAAAGGATGGTACCTTTGATTTAAGACCAGACGTTACACTTATAAGTCCGGTTTATTTCCAGTGTAAAGAGGGACATTGTGATTCCTGTGTCCTGGATGAAAACCCAGAAATTATTAAGAATTCTGTAAACTTTATGGTTGATAACCTCTGGGATTCTGAACTTGGTATGCTTCAAAGATATCTTCCTTTCACAGAAGATATTGAAACACATATTCATGCAGGAAATGGGCCATGGATCCAATATACGGCCATGTTGGCTCAGTACTACTATCAAACGGGGGCAGTTGAAAGAGGTGATACCATTTTAGACCAGATTGACAAGTATAGAACCGATGAAGGATATATCCCTGAACATTTGAGTACAAAAAGAAGGTTTGAGGAGTTTATCCGTCTGGAATGGGAAGTCGGCCTTGATGCAAAAAAAGAATTTCATCCGGAAATTGTACTTCCCAACCTCTCTTATGATTTCATTGTAGATGAACTATTCTTCATGAAGAAAAGTTATGACAAGATAAGGCATGAAATCACTGAAGAGAAGAAGACTGTTATCCAATTTGCCATACCACTTATGTGGTCTCACGTAGAATATGCAAAAGCTCTCATTGCCAGGTATGAATATCAATCAACTAAAAAGAAAGATACCGTAGATTTGGAAGCAATAGTCAAGAGCTAATCACATCTCAAATAATCGCTCCAAATTCAGCATGAGTATAAACGAAGAAATTTTCAGATAATAAAATAATGCCAGAAGTGATAAAAATAAAGAAAAGAAAAAAAGCGAAACACAGGCTGAAGGCGAGGATGAGAAAGCAAGTCTATATAATACTTGCAACAACTTTTTTTGCCATTGGGATTGCAGCAATGATTAATTTCAACATTAACGTTTACACTGCATTAGGTTCTATTATAGTTTACGCAGCAACTGGTATAGGGTGTGGGTTCATTCTTTTTTTGTATATATTCAGGTTAATTAAGGGAGAAAAAAGGTTTATAAGATAATGTATAAAGCCTTTTCCAGGGGAAATAGAAGAGTTTAAGTATGAAGTGTCTTTGTGTAAAAGCTTAGGCTAAGAGATGATTCCACAAGCAGTACGAGTATATTCTCAGTCAAGTCGCCTTGAAATATTAGAATAGTTGTTCCCGCCTTCGTGTATTATCAAGAAAATGTCCCTTTAAATCATTAACCCAACTCCTTACATTTTAGTGAGTTCTACTTCCAATTACCTTCGGCGTCACGTACCTTTTTACAGGAAGGACAAACTGGAAGCAAACCTGATAATGATGTAATCTTTGGGAGTGCGCCTTGTAGTTCTTCAATTAACCGCTTTCTCTCTTTCTCTATCCTGTACTTGTAGAGGGCTATTTCGATTGATATCTTTAAATCTTCGTTTACGAAAGGCTTGACAATGTATCCGAAAGGTCCTGTTATGCTTGCTCGTTCCAGAATCTTTTCGTCTGTGTAGGCCGTGAGGAAGATAATGGGAGTATTGAAACGTGAGCGGATTTCATTGCCCGCTTCTATCCCATCCATTTTACCCTCAAGCACGATATCCATTAGAACTAAGTCCGGCTTATCCTTCTCCGCATTCTGAATTGCCTCTTCTCCTGAAGATGACATAGAGGTTACAGTATATTCAAAACTCTGCAAAACCATCTTTATTTCTTCAGCAACCGTCCATTCATCTTCAACAATCATAATCCTTGCCTTTGACATATCTTATATCCTTTCTTTGTATTCTTTTTCTTTAAAAATAATCTGGAATTCTGTTCCATTGCTCTTGTTTATGTTAACCTTGCCATGAAGCGATTTTTCTGTCAAATTGGTTATCATCCTTAATCCCAGTGATTCCGCCTTTTTAATGTCCAGGGATTCTGGAAGTCCAACCCCATTATCACTGACTATTAGTTCATAAATTTCGGATTTCGGATTTCGGATTTCGGATTTTAAATCCGCATTCTGCCCGACTGAGTCGTATCTGTGAGATGCTCCAGTGTCGTCCTCAGGCGACAATCCGAAATCTGCAATTCTGCGCAGGGATATCCTGACTTCGCCATCATTGCCTTCAGTAAATGCATATTTCAGGCAATTAGTAACCAGTTCATTAACAATTAATCCGGTGGGGATTGCTGTATCAATACCCAGGGAAATATTCTCAATATCCATGTTTAGTACAATTCTGGAAGCGCTCACTTTGTAAGATGCAAACAGGTCATTTACCAGATTCTTAATATAGTCATTAAACTCAACATTTGCGAAATCTTTAGAACGGTATAGTTTTTCGTGAATAAGAGCCATCGCCTTTATCCGGTTCTGGCTCTCTTTAGCCATTTCTATAGCCTGTTCATCCTTGTTGTATCTGGATTGGAGGCTGAGCAGACTGGAAATAACCTGTAGATTGTTCTTGACCCGATGGTGAATCTCGCGTAAAAGCATCTCTTTTTCTTTAAGAGAATTTTCTGTTTTTGCTGACTCTTTCTCAAGAGCATTCATCACACAATTATAACGTTCGGCAATCTGTCCAACTTCCGTGAACGGTTCTACCGGTACCCTGAGGCTCATGTCACCACTCTTGGCCTGGATGTCCATTGTCCTGAACATATTGAGGAGTTCTGTAGTGGCTCCGTGCTCTGAGACGTTAAGGCCAATATGTTCGTCCTCAGGTGTAACGCGTAATGGAAATAAACGGTTCATTAATAGAAAGAAAGCATAAGAGGTACCGAAGGTCCATAAAAAACAGACACCAACACCTATTGCCTGGATCAAGAGTTGCTCCCAAAGGTTGAGGCCTGTGTTCAGGAGTTCTGACTTGCCAAAGATGGCAACTGCAAGTGTACCCCAGACACCAGCACCAAGATGAACTGGTACGGCGCCAACAGCGTCATCAATGTGTAAATATTCTAAAAGATAGTTTACACTGAGCATCACGATGCCTCCAATTCCACCGATTGCGAGAGCTGAGACTGTGCTGACAGCATGTGCAGAGGCAGTGATGGCTACAAGACCTGCTAATGATCCAAAGATTACGAGTTCTGCATCAGCTTGTTTACGTATAATCCATCCTATTGTTAGTGTAACCATAGCACCTGAAGCGCCAGCCAGAAATGTATTTGTGATGATTCCTGAAACCTGGTTGTTCAAGGCAAGGGTACTGCCACCGTTAAAACCGAACCAGCCAATCCACAAAAGTAACACACCGAGTACCGATAAGGGAAGGTTGCTGCCATGGATCTTCATATGAGTTCCAACAAGAGGGAAGCGTCCCTCACGTGGACCGATAACCAGCAGTGCTGCCAGGGCAACCCAACCCCCAACACTGTGGACTGCGGTAGAACCTGCGAAATCTATAAAGCCCATCATCCCCAGCCAGCCGGAAGATATTCCAGTTTGAATTCCGCTCCAAACCCAATGTCCAAAGATCGGGTATATCAGTCCGGCAAGTATAATCGATATGATAATGTAGCTTCTGAACCGCAATCGTTCTGCTGTTGCACCTGAAACAATAGTAACTGCTGTAGCACAGAACATTATCTCAAACAGGAAGTATGTATTAGACCACGGTCCTTCATCGAGAGATAACAAGAAGCCAGTTGTACCGATCCAGCCACCATTTGATGAGCCAAACATTAGCGCGAAGCCAAAGCTCCAGAATAAAATTGTAGAGATTCCAAAGTCGGTAATATTCTTTATTGCAACGTTAATGCTGTTCTTTGATCGTGTCAGTCCGGACTCCAAGCATGTAAATCCGGCCTGCATTAGAAACACCATGCCGGCACATATCAAGACCCAAAAGATATCAACTAACGATTTGTCTATCATAAGTATTATTGTAAAAAATAATGTAGTTAGTGTAAATGACTAAATAACATGGTTAGGTAGACAATCTATTTTTCGGAATTATTACGTAAAAGACCTTGTGTAGGAATTTATTTGGAAGTATGAAAGGAGGATTTGTCGAGGACAATGAGTATGGACGAATAAAAATTATTTCTACTGTTTAAGTTTGTGCTATGAGTTTAAGTTGCTCCGGTGATAAGAACCATCGAAAAATACCGGAACGAGAAACCTATTATGTTTGCATCATCTTTGTCTGCTTCTCCTGCTCTTGCTATTGAATATGTCAGTGCTCCAATCAGGAGGGAAGCTGAAAAATGTTGTGCTTTGTCTTTTGCAAACCATTCATCTTTTTTTGTTGTATGGGGTGATGCAGCTTTCTGATGTGTTGTACATCCTGAAAAACATAATAATAATACTATTAGAAAAAGCCTGTATTTTTGTTTGGCAGTCAGGATCATAGATGATTAATTGATCAAACATCTCTTTCTTTGAAATCATCATCTTTCAGGACTACATCAATTTCAGATAAAAGATCGCGGCAAAATTCTTTTTCTAACTCACTCTTACTCAGAATAGATGCAAGTGTAATGGTTTCTTCTTTGTTTAGACCGATTGTTACTTCCGGTAAGACTCTTCTTCTATCTACAACTCTCATAACAAATACTCCTTGTCGTTTATGTTTCTAAGCATTTTTAAAAACTTGATTCCCTGGCCCAGACCGCAGTGCGGATCGCACCAGGGCGGGCTTAAATACTAGATTGTAATCAGAATCCTCAGGGTTGTGGCGATGGTAAGACTGCCCATATCCTGGATTGTCCGCCTGAACCTCCTTCAATCTTTATCGGTGCTATTATAAGCGTTGCTCCTATGGGTGGAAGTTTATCAAGATTTGCTACATTTTCCAATATATATTTAAATCATTTTGTTACATAATTTTTATGTTCTTTCATAAAATGCCATTGATTTATTTTATATTGACCACCTCTGATATTGCTGTTAAAATCGAAAATCTAATTAATTAAATGTTGCCGGAAAGGGGCTTTACAGAGTAATTATGCCTAAAATATTGTTTTTTAAAAATATATTAATGTTTTTTATGTCTATTGTATTCCTTGTTGTTTCCGGTTGTACGGGATTGCAGAAACCCGGCGAGTTTGTCGAGTCATTAAAGAATCCCACCTCTTTTCCAGAGATATTTCTACCTGAAACAAAGAATATTGATGAGATTGTAAATGAAAAAGCCCTTGCGGAAGATGAGAACATTATGATTATTCCAATAGGCAAAGACAAAAGCTCAAGTATATATCTTTTTCAAATCAGAGAGAACGCGGAGATGGATGCGCATTATCATAAGACCCATGATGTGATAATGTACGTTAACAAAGGAAGTGGTATCGTAGATCTTAATGGTTCGCGCCATAGTGTAAAAGAAGGTATGATGGTAGTAATTCCGAGGTTGACTGTGCATCAATTTTTTAATACCGGAGAAGAGACAAGCATTGTTGCTTCAATATTTTCTCCTCCTTTTGACGGTAATGATATAATAGAACTTAAAGAATCAGTTGGTATTAAAAAGAAGAAAGAAAATATATACGATAAGGCTATGAAGAAGTCCAGAAAAGAAATGAAGAAGGAGGAGGGGGGTGGCAAGAAATTGTTCGGTTTATGGGGTAAGGATGAAGAAAAAATAGAGCCTGGCAAAGAAGAAGAGGGGCAGGCAGGCGACGTAATTGAAGAAGAACAAAAGATACTTGTCTTGACAGAGGAAGGAAAGCAAAAGATTAGAGAGGCAAGAAAGAAGGTTAATAAGGAAGAGAAAGTGATAATTGACAGGATTGTACTCGACGAAAAACTTAAAGTATTGCAAAAATTAAAAGATGAAGGATTGATTAGTCAGGAAGAATTTGAAGCTAAAAAAGCTGAAGTAATCAGTGACAGTGGATTGAAGGATTAAGAATTAGAGAATTGTAGTTGGATTATATTTCTCACACAAAGTCACCAAGAGCACAAAGGGTAAAAAACATTATTTTTTTCAAATTCCGATTTCTTAGTGATCTCTGTGTCTTTGTGTGGAATTTTCTTTTATTCCTCACTTTTAATTAAATTACAAATCATTGTGAAGATAATTTTAACAAATGATGATGGCATATACTCACCAGGTATTTTGACTCTAAAGAAGGAGCTGATGTCATTTGGTACTGTTACGGTTGTTGCACCGGATGTGCAGAAAAGTGGTGTGGGACATACGATTACCTTCAGTCATCCTTTGAGAGTGAGGGAGGTGTTAGTAAATGGTGATTTTATCGGTTATGGAATTGACGGTTCACCGGCTGATTGTGTCAAACTTGCAGTGAGAGAGATAATGAAGGAGAAGTCTGACCTGCTTGTATCCGGCATTAATATAGGTGCTAATGTTGGCATTAATGTATTATATTCCGGGACAGTTGCTGCGGCTATAGAAGGTGCTCTTTTAGGTATTCCTTCTGTAGCAATTTCGCTGGAGATTTCAGAGTCTTCACCTGATATTCATGGGGCTGCAGATATTGCAAAAGATATAGTAAGCCATATAATCAATAAAGAATTACCAAGAGGGACTCTACTCAATGTCAATATTCCTAATATATCTAAGGATAAGATTAAGGGGATAAAGATTACTAAACAATTTTCCGGTGACTTTGATGAACACTATGAGAAACGAGCTGATCCACGTGGTGTAGCATATTACTGGCTGGCAGGAACCGGCTGGCCGAAAATAGATGTAGTTGGTACCGATATGCATGCACTTAAAGACGGTTATATCTCCATAACCCCGCTCAGATATGATCTGACAGATAATGCCTTTCTTAAAGAGGTTGAAGCATGGGGGGAGGCTAAAAGATAAAAGGGGTCAAATCTCCCCTTGACTGCATATCTCCTTCAGCATTGTATATTCCTTTTTAATCTTTCTACTTTTCTTCATTCTCTCGTTCAATCGAAAATTACTTGAAGCTACAGTTTTGTATGATTTAATTTTATATCTTTTTGCGATCTCAGGGAAACTTAGTCCTGATAATTCACGTGATAATGATATTGCAAATAATCGAGGCATATTTTCCTCTCCTCTCCTTGTTTGAAAAAGCATACTTTCTTCTATATTAAATTTATTGCATATTAATTTATTGATGGTTTTAACCTTTCCTTCACCGAGAATTTCTCTTTTTTCCTTTATTTCTAATGTAGACACTTTGTCACTCTTTACAAATCTTTCTTTGATCATTTCAACAAACCCGCTATCACCAAATATCGAACTTTGAGCCTTTTTGGAATAAAACTTTATAACTTCATCATCTAAGCCAATATCCATAAACTCCTTATACTTAATTATTGCTTCCTTCTTCCTGCCGGAGAAATAGGCAAGCAGATTATTGATATCCAGCCATTCACTATCGGATTTACCTTTAAGATATAAAGGATGACTGCTCCATTTGTAATTATTCAAATTATTTATTATTTTTGCCTTTAATGGATTTTGATGAACGTATTTTACTACCTGAGTCAGATACTCCTCTGCCTGAATGATTATGGCTTTGTATCGTCCCCTGAACAATGTCCCATCTCTTTTATATTTTCTGTTATATCGTTGAGTGTAAACTCCGTTTACGTGTCTCATGAATCTGGACAGATTCCCTTCCGGGGTATGAACAACAATGTGATAATGGTTACTCATAAGACAATAAGCTGAAATGTATACATTGAAAAGGCTGCATGCGTCTTTAAGTATATTTATGAAAAGCTCGTAATCATCATCTTTGGAAAAAACCCGATTACGGTTAGCTCCTCGATTCATAACATGATACCATGCGCCCGGATATTCAATTCGTAGAGGTCTTGCCATGATTGAGATTATAAGGTATCAGATTAATGCAGTCAAGGGGAGATTTGACCCTTTTTTCTTTTTTTCAGGACTGAAGGTTGTAAGTCCTTGACAAAGTCCTATTGTTGTTGACATTTAACATGAATATCATATAATTGCAACTGCCTATATTTCAATAGCTTCTGATTTTTAGGCCAGTTTGATTGTTTTCATAAAATGTATGTATATTTCGATTAAGAAGTGGGTTTTTATGACAAATACCTGTGTTATTGGACTGCAATGGGGAGATGAAGGAAAAGGGAAGATCATAGATATTCTGGCGAAGGATTATGACATTATTGTCAGATATCAGGGTGGTGGTAATGCAGGTCACACACTTATCATTGATAACGAAAAATTTATATTTCATTTAATACCGTCAGGGATATTACATCAGGGCAAGAAATGTGTAATAGGAAACGGGATTGTTTTTGATCCGTGTTTGTTCCTGGACGAAGTTGCGGGGTTATCAAAGAGAAACATAAATGTAAACGGCAATTTATTTGTCAGTGATCGCGCACATGTCGTGTTCCCGTATCATAAAAAACTGGATTTACTGATAGAAAAGCAGAAGGGCAATTCTATGATTGGTACAACCGGTCGTGGTATTGGGCCGTGTTATACTGACAAGATAGCACGAGACGGTATTCGGGTCGCTGAATTATTGCATAAAGAGCATTTTAAGGAGAAGCTGAAGAAGACAGTAGAAGAGAAAAACCGGTTATTTGTTGATCTGTATAAAGACGAGCCTGTTTCATGGGAAGAAATTTATGAAGAGTATTGTGGGTATGCAGACAAGATATCTCCTTTTGTATGCGATACTGTAGACTTGATGGCCAAGGCTATAGAGGAAAATAAGAAGATTCTCTTTGAAGGTGCTCAGGGTGCATTACTGGATGTAGACTTTGGGACTTACCCTTTTACTACTTCTTCTAATGCTTCAGCGGGTGGCGTATCACCAGGTATAGGGGTTTCTCCCAAGCAGATTCACGATATAATCGGGATAACGAAAGCATATGCAACCAGGGTTGGTAGCGGACCATTTCCAACAGAGGATGATGGTGAGCAGGGAGAGTATATTCGTAAGAAAGGCGGCGAATTCGGGTCCACTACCGGCAGGCCAAGGAGATGCGGTTGGTTTGACGCTGTGGCTGTACGGCATTCTGTAAGGATCAGCGGTGTAGGCTCGCTTATAATAACTAAGATGGATGTGCTTGATGACCAGGAAACTATTAGAATATGTACGGGATATAAATATGGCAGTAAAGTTTATAACAATTTTCCAGCAGATTTGGAAGTATTGGAAAGTTGTGAGCCGGTTTATGAAGAGATTTCCGGTTGGATGGAAGATACTTCTAATGTCAGAGATATAAAAAGCCTTCCCGCAAAGGCAATGGAGTATATTAGAAAAATAGAGGAAATTATTGGATTGAAAGTAGAGATGGTCTCTGTAGGTCCTGAGCGTTCACAGATTATCAGTATATAAATAATGGTAAAAAAAAAGAGATTACCGAACCATATTGCAATTATAATGGATGGAAACGGGCGTTGGGCAAAGCGAAGGGGTTTTCTCAGAGTCAAAGGACACGAAGAAGGTGTTAATTCTGTGAGGGAAATAACAACTGAATGTGCCAAAAAACACATAGGACAATTAACATTATATGCATTCTCAAATGAAAATTGGAAACGTTCAAAGACGGAAGTCAACTTCTTGATGAGAATGTTGAAAAAGTTTTTAATCGCAGAGAGGCCGACCATAAATGATAATAATATTATACTCAAAACAATTGGACGGACAGAGGCACTGCCGAAAGATGTTCAAAAGGAATTATTTATCAGCATGGAAGAGAGTAAGAATAACACAGGGATGATATTGTGCCTTGCTCTAAACTACGGTGGAAGGACTGAAATAGTAGACGCTGCAAAGGGACTGGCAAGGGATGTGAGGAAAGGTGTGGTTAGACTTAAAGGTATAGATGATGACGTTTTTAAGAGTTACATGTATACCTCTGATATGACTGATCCAGATATACTTATCAGGACAGGTGGTGAAACGCGTGTGAGTAATTTTCTGTTATGGGAAGTATCTTATGCTGAGCTGTGGTTTACGCCTGTCTATTGGCCTGAATTCAGAAAGAAGCACCTTGAAGATGCCTTGAATGATTATGCTAAAAGGGAGAGAAGATACGGTGGGCTGATAGAATGAGTGTGCTTAAGACAAGAATCATACTTGGTGCCGCCATGCTGCTTGGTTTTTGCGGTATAGTTCTTTTTGATTATAATTTTAACTCCGATTTAGGCCTTGGTCTTGTGGGCCTTATTGCCAGTGGGTTGTGCTTATTTGAGTTCTACAATATAGTAGAAAAAAATGGCTTTGCACCATTCAAGGCATCGGGAATAGTTGGAGGAGTGTTTGTTTTTCTGGGGCTCTGGTATTCGATCTATCAGGAAGGGTTTAAACCGATGTGTGCATGCATATTCTTCCCCATAATTTTCTGGTTGTTTTGTACTCAGGCTCTTAAGCGAGGTGTTGATGATACGATTAAGAATATCTCTGTCACAGTTTTCGGGATAATCTATATATGTTTCTTTCTCTCATTTATAATGCCGATTCGCCATATGTCTAATGGGTTAAGTGTTGTGCTTATTGTGTTACTGGTTACCAAGGGTGGTGACATAGGAGGATATCTTTTTGGCAGGAGATTCGGCAGGCACAAGTTAACACCTTTTAGCCCGAACAAGACTATTGAAGGCGCATTGTTCGCCTTGTTCAGCAGCTTGATGATAGCTATTGGACTGAATGTGATACCGGGAATGAAGATTTTGCCTTTTTACATAATAGTGCCGTTTGGACTACTTGTTGGGGCCTCAGGAATATGTGGGGACTTGATAGAATCTATTATAAAAAGAGATATGGAGGTCAAGGATGCCAGCAGTGCAATTCCAGCTTTTGGAGGCCTGCTTGATATATTAGATTCGTTGCTTATAAGTATACCTGTAGCATATTATTTCTTAGTAATCATTGGATATTGATCCTCGTTATTTTATGGGTGAAACGCCAGGCAGCAGTACAATTGTTGAGAATCAGATACATCTGGAAAGCGACCAGGAAGCTTCTGTTTTGTTTGGTAATCATGACAAGAACCTCAGAATTATGAGGGATGTTTTTGGAGTAAAGATTGTTGCCAGGAATGGAGTGTTAAAATATGAAGGTAAGTATGATAATGTTAAAAAGCTGACTGAAGTTGTTAACAGCCTGTTAAAAACAATAAGAGGCACCGGCAAGCTGGATGAGGATGACATCGATATTGCTATTGCGGGCACTGGCAGGGTGATAGATCATTCAATACCAGAGAGACCAATTGGTGTATTAAAAAAAGGGGAGTCTGTAACGCCCAGGACTGAGGGACAGGCCAAATATGTTAATGCTATAAGTAATAATGATCTTGTCTTTTGTATTGGTCCTGCCGGCACAGGAAAGACATACTTAGCTGTTTCACTGGCTCTTTCCACAATGAAAAGCGGTTATCTAAAGAAGATTATCCTGGCCCGCCCTGCTGTAGAGGCGGGAGAGAGATTGGGTTTCCTGCCGGGTGATATACAGGCAAAAGTGAATCCATACCTGCGTCCGTTGTATGATGCCCTGGCTGACATGGTTGAGATTGGACAGGTAAAGAAATTTATTGAGAATGATTTAATCGAAGTGTTGCCTCTGGCTTTTATGAGGGGAAGGACACTTAATGATTCTTTTATAATACTGGATGAGGCACAGAATTGTACTGTAAAGCAAATGAAGACTTTCTTGACACGTTTTGGGATAAGGACTAAAGTTGTAGTTACGGGTGATATAACCCAGATTGATTTACCATCTGGAGAGAAATCAGGACTCGTAGACGTTCAGGAGAGGCTGAATGGTGTATCCGGAGTTGATTTCATATATCTTACACGTAAGGACATTGTGCGACACCGGCTTGTCAGGGATATTGTCGATGCATATGATAATTAAAAAGTGATTATAGAGATAGCTAACTTACAAAAGCATTATGAGATCAAGAGTAGTAGGATTAGGCGGGTAGTTAAGGAGGTATTAAGCAAAGAGGGAAAGGATGCCAGTTTGAGTATTGCCCTTGTTGATAATAGTAAGATTCAAGAACTTAATAAACAGTATTTTGGCTCTGATGAAGTTACTGATGTGATATCTTTTCCATTAAGCAATAATAAAAATCATTTAAGTGGAGAAATTATCGTTTCAGTAGAAACTGCAGTAGATTCGGCAGGTAAAAGAAACATAGGTATTGAAGGCGAGATTGTCTTATATATTATACATGGTATATTACACTTATTTGGATATGATGACGGCAAAGAGGGAGATGCCAGGCTTATGCATGAAGAGGAATCAAAAATACTTAAGGCCCTGGGTTATAATGTACCAAGAGTAGAAGATGGATTTTTGTAAAACACCTGCTATTACTTTAAGAAGGACGGATTTTAAAGATACCAGTCAGATAATAACATTCTATACACGTGATTTTGGCAAAATTCAGGCATTAGCTAAGGGGTTGAAACGTTCTGTAAAGGGTATAAGCGGTGGTATAGATTTGTTGACGTATAACCATATAGTGTTTATTCAAAAAGCGAGTTCAACTCTTAATATTTTAGCCGAGTGGGCGTTACGGGATAACTTTCATTTATTGAGGAATAATTCAAAAAAGTACTATTCAGCGCTTTATATTCTTGAGTTAGTGAAAGAGTTTACTGAAGAAAATGATAAGAACGCACCTCTCTTTGATCTCATTAAAAATACACTCTGCGAGATAGCTGATAAAGGAGATCCGACTGTAAATACAATTGCATTTGAGGTGCATTTGCTTACTTTACTTGGATATCTTCCTGAAATGAATTGTTGTGCGGGTTGTAAGGGAGGGGTAGATACTAAAAGGCTTTCTTCCTTCAGCGCATCAGAAGGCGGTGTGCTTTGTGCTGATTGCAACAGGGGTATCAGGGAAAAAGTAAAGATATCTGGTGGTTCTATAGCAACTATTAACTATTTGGCAGGAAAGAAGATTCAAGATACAGGGCGATTTTCTATCCAGTCGTCACTTCAAGTCGAGATCAGAAAATTGTTAATTTATTACTTGTCGTTTATCTTAAATAAAAAACTTAAGATGTGGAGATATATATGAAAAGACAAATACTGGTGTTCTTTGTTCTTGTTGCGTTAGTCCTCATTGTTGCAAAGGAGTCATATGCAAAATGGGTCTGGAGCAGCGAGACAAGCTGGATTAATCCAGAAAAACTGTCAAGAGATACTACTGACCAGAAATTCGGGTATGCTGTTACACTATTGGTTAACAGAGAGTATATAAGTGCAATCGGCATTTTTAAGGAGATTATTAAGAATAATCCTGGATCAGAACTTGCAGAGGGATCTCAGATGAACATTGGCAAGGCATATTATCTGTTCGGTGATTATAAGAGTGCCTTCAAAGCGTATGAGCAAATGATAGAACAGGATCCTGGATCCCGCAGGCTACATGAGATATTGAAAAAGGAGTTCCAGGTTGGTGTTGCCCAGATGGAACGAGACGAAAATGGAGCTATCAAGGTCTTTGAGCGGATAATAGAAAGGAATCCACTTGGTTTTATTGCTGCCGACTCACAAGTAAAAATTGCGGAGTGCTATTATCAATTACGTCAATTTGAGGAGGCAGAAGCCAGTTTTCTTAGTGTTATGGAAAATTATCCGAATAGTGAATGGGTTCCGTACGCTCAGTTCAGGATTCCGTATTGCAAATTGAGTAATATTCGTATTCAAGAGAGAAATTATGACCTGCTTTCAGGATCTCGCGACGGTTTTGAAATATACCTCGCCAATAACCCGCAGGGATCCCTGGTTGATACCACAAAGGAAATAATCGGGGAAATAGATATTGCAATGGCAGAGAGAGATTATAAGGTAGGAGAATTCTATTTGCGTAAAAAGAGACCAGATGCCGGTCTCATATATTTTGAGTCTGTGATAAAAGATTATCCAGATACCGAATGGGCAGCCAGGGCTAAAGAGAAGATTGAAATGCTTAGAAAGGTAGGAGCAATAAGATAGCGGGATAAAACCATGAAAATAACAAATCTAAAACAAAGAACTAACCTGATGTCTTGTATTGACAGTTGTTTATTGAGACAGCTAATTTGTGTTGCATTTGTATTAGTATCAGTATCAGGATGCGGGTATTCTCAAAAATCGCTGATTGACCGTAAAATAAACAGCATTTATATTTCTATCTTTGAGAATAATACATTCGTGAGAGGTATAGAATTTGATATTGCGAAGGCAGTGAAGGACGAGATTATTTCAAGGACAAGCCTGAGAATTGTCCAGAAAGATAGTGCAGATATAATAATGACAGGTGAGATTGGTGATTCTGTACAAGCTGCACTTTCGCAGAGTAGAGATAATATTGTAGAAAGCTCGGTGTCTATATCTGCAAAAATAGAGCTTTTGGACACGAGAACAGGGAGAACCATGGGCGGCGGTGCAAGTGGGGGTGCAGCGTTTATTGTAGATCGTGGCGAAAACGTGCACACTGCTACTGAAGAGGCGATTGCCATCCTGGCCAGGAATCTAGTTAATAGTTTAGAAGAAGAGTGGTAAGGTTTCTTGGTAATAAAACAAGATAAAGGTTGTCTGGAGTTTGGTAAAGAAATAATTGTGGCGGGTGTGTTGAATGTGACACCTGATTCTTTTTATGATGGTGGGAAAAATAATGATCTGGATAGTGCGTTAAACCATGCCAGAAGAATGATCGAAGATGGTGCTGGCATAATTGATATTGGCGGCGAATCTACCAGGCCTGATTCAAGTTATGTTTCTGCCGATGAAGAAAAGTTGAGAGTTATACCAGTCATTAAGGAATTAAGCAAAGAAACACATATACCAATATCCATAGATACTTATAAAGCTGAGGTTGCTGAAGAAGCTATTAAGGCTGGGGCCCAAATCATCAACGATATTAGTGGATTACAGGCGGATGTTGAGATGGCAAGAGTTGCGGCTGAGAATAACACGCCCATAATTATCATGCATATTAAGGGCCACCCACATGATTTTCCAAAAGATCCTATTTATGATAATCTGATTCCAGAAATTATCTCATTTTTTGAAAGAAGAATTGAGTATGCTGTTAACTCAGGTATAGCACATAATAATATAATAATTGACCCGGGTATAGGCTTTGGTAAGAAGCCTGAGCATAACATTGCAATTCTTAGACAATTAGATGACTTTAAATGTCTAAATCTCCCAATTATGGTAGGTACTTCCCGTAAATCATTTATCAGTAAAGTGCTGGAACTTTCAGACGAACAGAACCTTCCAATGTCTGATTCTAGACTTGTTCGCCAAGGCGAATCTGCCTCAGGTATGACCGGAACATTAGTAACGCTGATAGTTGCCGTAATTAATGGTGCAAATATTGTCAGGGTGCATGACGTCAGGGAGACTGTTCAGGCTGTCAAGATGTATAGAGCCATTGAATCTACAGAACGCAAGGAGAAAACCTGATGGATGAGTTACTTGGATTTTTTGGAAATCTACATAGTATTGTTCATCCTTACTGGTGCAATGGCTGGATGTTAATTAAGTCATGTGGGGAAACATTTATTATATTTATACTTTTGTACACAATTCTGAGAATAATGCAGGGAACGCGTGGAGCTGGCATACTTCGCGGTTTGGCGTTTACATTGGTAATAATTACTTTAGTAATACTGTTTATTATAAAAAAGCTTGAACTTTATACTGTTAACTGGTTTATCATTGAATTCTTACCTGTTTTGATTATTCCGGTAATTATCCTTTTTCAACCAGAATTCAGACGGGCGCTTATTAAATTGGGGCATAGTCCGTTTTTCAGAATGTTCGTCAAGTCAGAGATACAAGTTACCAAAGAGATTTTGACGGCAGTAACAGCACTGTCTGAAAATAAAATAGGAGGTCTGATAACAATTGAACGTGAGGATGGGCTGGACAATTATATAGAAGGTGGCATAAAGGTAAACTCTAACATTTCAAGTGATCTTATAAGTACAATCTTCTGGCCGGGCACACCACTTCATGATGGTGCAGTTATTATACAAGAACTTAAGATTGCCGCTGCGGGATGCTTGTTTCCGTTAACAGAGAATGAAAACATACCAAAATCCTGTGGTACTCGTCACAGGGCAGGTATTGGTATTACAGAAGACACTGATGCAATCTCGATAATTGTTTCTGAAGAGACTGGATTGATATCCCTGGCTGCTGGAGGAGACTTTAAGGAAGATGTCAATCAAAACGAATTAAGAAGAGTATTAGAAGAGATGTCAACTACGGTAGTTAAAGGTATTCGGAGTAGTTAAACTTGCTGAAAAAAATATTCTTTACTAATTTGAGAGCCAAGATTATGGCCATGATAATGGCTATAGCACTCTGGTTTTATGCCATTAATAAACATACTGGTGATATTAAAGAAGATATTCAGTTGACAATTAATGCACCTCCGGGTCTGACTATTCTGGATACCAGTAGTAATACGGTAACTGTTGGTGTGAGTGGCACTCAAACTACTATTGATAGAATTTCTGATATGATTAAGGACAATAAGATTACGGCAAGATTTGATATACCTGATATAAGTGTTGTAACTGAAGATAATTATAAAAGGACTATTCGTTTAACAAAGAGAAATTTTAATTTTCCGCGAGAGGTAAGGTTGAATTCAATAGTTCCCAGCGAGATTGATATTACGCTTGGTAGATTGGAGAGTAACTATATTAAAGTACAGATACAAAAGAAGGGAGTTCCTGCACCTGGATATGAAATAACCAGTGAATTCTTCTACCCCAACAGGGTTCTTGTGACAGGGCCTGTAAACATACTCAAGGAAGCTGATACAATTAGTACAAGTCCAATAGATATGAGCGGAATAACCAGTGAACAAAACAGAACATTTCCCTGGGCAGTAGACCTGGAGGATTTTATATCTGTTACAAGGGACGGTAAATATGTTTCTGTACCGGTTCAGTGTGACGAGAAAATAAATGTGTGGTTTCAGGTGTCTGAGCAAGTGGATACTAAAGTATTTGAGAAAGTTAAGATAAATGTATTTCATCCTGTTGAATATGATTTTAAGGTGAAGCTTAAGGAGGAATATATTAATTTGAGCCTGAAAGGTCCAAAGTTAATGCTGGAGACGTTGAGTTCAGAAGATATTATGGCGTATATTGATGTTAGTTCACTGCGTCCTCCCGGGCCATACAATCAATCGGTTATTTGTAAGATTCCTGAAGGACTGAAAATAGATGGGGCTCCACCTGAGGCTCATATTGATATAGTAGAACCGATAGCAGAAACAAGATGATATTTCGGAAAACACCTTTCTTATAAATGAATATGATTAAATTAGGAGTTAATGTTGATCATGTTGCTACATTAAGGCAGGCAAGGATGACGTATGAACCTGACCCGGTAACAGCAGCTGGACTTGCAGATCTGGGGGGAGCTGACATCATAACAATACATCTCAGGGAAGATAGAAGGCATATCCAGGACAGAGACCTTGATTTGTTACGTCAAACAGTTTTTACTAAACTCAACCTGGAGATGGCAACTTCTCAAGAAATTGTTGATATTGCCATCAGGCTAAAACCTGAGCAAATAACTCTCGTGCCTGAGAAAAGGCAGGAGATTACTACAGAAGGAGGACTTTCTGTCACTTCTCAAAAAGAAGTACTTGCTGATATTATTAGGAAATTCAAAGATAATGACATATATGTAAGCCTTTTTATAGATCCTGATAGAGATCAGATAATGGCATCCGGCGAAGTTGGAGCACAAGCAGTTGAACTTCACACAGGAAATTATGCCAATGCAAAGAGTGAGAAACAAAGTGTTGAAATGCTGGAAGTATTAAAAGAAGGTGTAAAGATTGCACAGGATGCAGGCTTAATGGTGAATGCCGGTCATGGTTTGACATACAAGAATACCGGTCCTATCGTAGAATGTATGGATGTAGAGGAACTTCATATTGGACATAGTATTGTTTCAAGAGCAATCTTTGTTGGAATTAAAAGAGCAGTAAAAGAAATGAAGGATATTATCTACAAGCATTATCTTATAAAGCAAAACCTTAGAGTGCCTAAAGTGTGAAGTGAACTAGAGTGCCTAAAGTTAAATGAATTGTTTACCACGCTAAGCGTGGTTTCCGCAACTTTAGCTCACTTTCGTCACTTCAAACTTATTATAAAAGGAGGAGTTTAAATTTATGTTTACTGGATCGATAGTTGCCTTGGTTACGCCATTCAAGGATGGGTTGGTAGATTATGAAAAGCTTGAGGAACTGGTAGAATATCATATAGAAAATGGTACAGATGGCATAATACCATGTGGGACGACAGGTGAATCTCCTGCCTTGACACACAAGGAACATGGAGAAGTTGTCGGAAAAGTAATTGAGAAAGCAAATGGCCGAATACCTGTTATAGCGGGAACAGGTTCAAATAATACGAATGAGGCTTTAAGCCTGACCAGACATGCTAAAGAAATGGGCGCAGATGGTTCATTGATGATTACGCCGTATTATAACAAGCCAACACAGGAAGGTCTCTATGAACACTACAAGGTAATTGCAGAAGAGGTGGATATACCTATAATAATTTATAATGTGCCATCAAGGACTGCCGTTTTAATGACTCCTGAAACAGTAGCCAGGCTTTACGAGATAGAGAATATAGTGGCTATTAAAGAGGCAAGTGGCAGCCTTGATCAAACAAGTCATATACTGAGCCTGTGTGATATTACGGTATTGTCCGGCGATGATTCTTTGACTCTTCCCATAATGGCTGTTGGTGGTAAGGGCGTTGTTTCTGTTGTAGCAAACATTCTCCCTCAAGAGGTTTCAGAAATGGTTGCAAGTTTTCTTGATGGTGAGATTGAGAAGTCCCGGCAAATGCATATGAAACTCTTTCCAATATGTAAAGCTATGTTCATAGAGACAAATCCGATTCCAGTAAAAACCGCTATGAAATTGCTTGGAAGGATTAACGGTGAATTGAGACTGCCCCTCTGTAAGATGAGCGAAGGGCATGAGAAACAACTTCAGAAGACATTAGAAGAGTATGGCCTAATTTGAATCTTGGCTACAAATGTTACTGATATATAGTTAATCAATCAATTTTTTGTAGATAGTGTGTTATGGATAAGAAAAAGATAATGAAGGGCGTTACACTGTTTTTAGAGGGGATTGGTGAAGACCCAAAACGTGGAGGCATCAGGGACACACCAAAACGTGTTGCTGAGATGTGTGAAGAGATTTTTGCGGGGATTGGCATGGATGCTGGAAAGCAGATTAAAGTTTTAAAATCTGAAGACCATGATGAAATAGTTTTATTGAAGGATATTCCTTTTTTTTCTGTTTGTGAGCATCATTTGCTGCCTTTTATAGGAAAAGCTCATGTTGCATATATACCTAACGGTTCCAGGGTGACAGGCTTAAGTAAGCTTGCAAGGGTAGTAGAGGTTGAGGCGAAGAAATTGCAGGTACAGGAACGCCTTACCACTTCGATAGCTGAAGTACTAATGAAGGCACTTAGACCAAAGGGAGTAATGGTAATTGTTGAAGCAGAACATCTTTGTATGGCCATGAGGGGAATTAAGAAAACTGGCAGTACTGCCCAGACATCAGTGGTAAGAGGAATATTCAGAAAGAATCCGGCTACAAGGGCCGAGGCAATGTCACTCATTAAGGGAAAATAAACTATATGTTTTGTAAACTTAAATACATATTAACGACAATTTTAATTCTGAATATAACATTATGTGCTAAGACAGATATTGAGGCAGGAAATGCCTATGTGGAGGCGCTTAGGGAGATACTGGATGTAACTCCTTCAGACAAAATAGAGGCAATAGAGGAGAAAGGTTCTGATGTGGCCTTTTCCATGAAAGACACAAAATTCCTTAACTTAACATTAAAAGACAGTATAATCATGGCCTTACAAAATAACTATGACATAAGAATTGCAAAGATTGATCCGTTGATTAAAGAAAAAGATATTACTGTTGCAAAATCCGAATTTGATCCGACTCTAAATATTGTTGGAGAGACAGAAGACTCTGAAGAAGCATCAAACAGTGGTGTGTTAGTTGGTACTGATGGTGGGCTGGCAGATTTCAGAAGCGATAGAAATACCTTAAATGCTTCAATAGAAAAACCTCTGGAAACTGGTGCTACATTTGAGTTAGAGTTTAATCTAGAACGAAAATTTGTAGATCCGGTTTCAGCTTTTACTTTGGAGAATCCGCTGGCAGAGTCAGAAATAGTGGCTAAAGTAACGCAACCCCTTTTAAAGAATGCCGGTATATTTTATAATAGAAGTGATATTTATATAGCAAGGAATGACAAGAAGAGGTCTTTGCTGGAACTTAGGGAAACGGCAATAGATGTAGTCAACTCTACACAAACAGCTTATTGGGAGCTTGTAAAGGCAATAGAAGAATTAAGAGTTAGAAGGAAATCTTTAGAAAGAGCTGAGGATTTACTGAAAAAGAACAGGATTCAGGTCGATGTTGGAACTCTGGCCCCTATAGAGCTGCTGGTTGCAGAAGAAGGTGTTGCCAGCCAGTTAGAAGGAGTAGTAGTAGCGGAAAATGATATAAAAGACAGGGAAGATGAGCTGATGCAGGTTATGAATTTAAGCAATAACCCTATATTATCTGATGTTTCAATTGTGCCACTGGACAGTGCATCTTTTCAAGTTCGAGATGTTTCAATTAAGGAATCAATTAAGATTGCACTTGAAAACAGACCGGAAGTATTTGAACAAGGCCTGGACATTGCAAATGCCAGAATTAAGGTGAAGCAGGAAAAAAACCAATTACTTCCTAAGCTTGATTTTGAGGCGGGGATTCGTTATCAAGGACTAGCAGGAAATAAAGGAAATGCGATTGACAGAGCATTTTCACAGGACTTTCAAAGTGAATTTTTTGGACTTACTTTGGAGGTCCCTTTAGGTAACCGAGAGGCAAAGAGCAATTATTCAAAGGCTAAACTCGAGGAAAAACAAACGGTATTCAATACAAGGAAGGTAGAGCAGGAGATTGTTGTCGAGGTCAGGAAGGCTGTTCGCCAGATAAGGACGAATGCAGAAAGGATTAAGGCATCAAAAAAAGCAAAGGAATTATCACAGGAAAGACTTAAGGCGGAAGAGAAAAAGTTTAAGGTTGGAAGGTCGACCAGTCTCGAAGTAATACGTGCTCAGGCGGATCTGGCCGTTTCAGAAGGAAGAGCTACAAATGCAATTGTTGATTACCAGATTTCATCAGGCAATCTGGATGCAGTACTTGGTACTATCCTGGAAAACAACAATATCCTAATAGAAGATACAGGTATTTAGCGAATTAAACAGTTTGGTAAATATTAATAAAGAAAGAGAAGGGTATGTGTGATGTCAGAATTTACTGATGAACAGATTGATAGATATTCCAGGCACATAATTTTGCCTGAAGTGGGGGGGAAGGGGCAGAAAAAGCTGCTTGAATCTAAGGTGTTTCTGATTGGTGCAGGAGGGCTGGGTTCTCCAGCAGCGTTTTATCTTGCAGCAGCAGGTATTGGCAAGATTGGAATTGCTGACAATGACAACGTTGATTTCTCAAATCTTCAGCGGCAAATATTGCACTCGACTAAAGATGTTGATTACCCTAAGGCTCAGTCTGCAAAAGAAACGATTGAGGATTTGAATCCGGATGTTGAAGTGGTGCCTTATACAGACCGCCTTAATTCTGAGAATATTATCGATATTATCAAAGATTATGATGTGATTCTTGATGGCTCAGACAACTTTCCAACCAGATACTTGGTGAACGATGCATGTGTTATGCTCGGTAAGCCTTTATCACACGGTGCTATTTTCAGGTTTGATGGCCAGGCAACTACAATTATACCGGGTGAAGGTCCCTGTTATCGTTGCCTTTATGAGACGCCACCTCCGCCTGATCTGGTTCCTTCCTGCCAGGAGGCAGGTGTGCTTGGAGTGATTGCCGGAACCATCGGAGTTATTCAGGCAACTGAGATTATTAAGTTGATTCTGGGTAAAGGAGAGCTTCTTAATGGTAAACTTCTTCTTTTTGATTCACTTGGAATGGATTTTAAAAAGTTGAAGATACAACGTAATCCTGATTGCCCAGTTTGTAGCGAAAATCCTACAATAAAAGAACTTATAGATTACGAAGAGTTTTGCCAGGTACATCTTTAATAAATTGTAAAGTCTGATAAGGCAGAAAACAATCATTCCGTAAAATCCACATTAATTCAAAGTATAGTATACGTGTCATATGCTGAAATGCATCATAAAAAACAGTCTAGTAAGAATTATAATACTATTTATTCTGTTATTTTGTATAGTTGGGTTTCAGTTTGGTGTTATTGGAAAGGAGGTTTATGCGATGAAATTGGTTATTAAGAGCACGGCCTTTGGAGAGGGTGATTTAATACCAAAGCAATATACATGTGATGGGGCTGATATCTCACCACAACTGTCATGGTCACAGCCTCCGGAAAAGACAAAGAGCATGGTGTTAATCTGTGATGACCCTGATGCGCCTATGGGGACGTGGGTTCACTGGGTTCTATATGGGATATCGCCAGATACTTTAGAATTAGCTGAAAATATACCTGATGACAAGGAAGTATTAGGCGGGGCAAAACATGGAGTTAACGATTTCCGTAAGTATGGCTATGGCGGACCTTGCCCTCCGGGAGGCACACACCGTTATTTCTTCAAGTTATATGCAGTGGACACAGAGGTTGAGCTGGATCCCGGTGCGACTAAGGATGAAGTTCTTGATGCAATTAAAGGACATGTCCTGGCAGAAGGACAGCTTATGGGTAAATACAGTAGATAGGTGTGATATGTGTTTTGGACACACCCGTAAATGTTAGCGTGGGGTGGGTAGTGCCCACCAAAAACATTCTGCAATTGCAAACAAATGGTGGGCACTGCCCACCCTACAGCAACTCAACCTCTTTCTGAACAATTGCTCCGCTGCAAATTGGGCAGTCTTCAAATGGAATCATTCCTTATTGTCTTTTACATAATATCTGAGGATATCTTTCCACGTTACAATCCCTTCTGGATCACCTTCGGGTGAGATGACTGGAATGCATGATATATTATTATTTAGTAGAATATTTGCAGCTATTTTTATACTCATGCCTTTGTATACTGTTACAGGTTTATGAGCCATAATCTGATGTGCCTTTCTATTCAAAGTAGCTAAATCATGCGTGTGTTCGGAGAGTGTGCCAATAAAAGGGCTGACGGCCTTAAGGACATCACGATCAGATATAACACCGACGAGCTTGTTTCTCTTCACAACCAAAAGATGGTGAAATTTAACATTTTCAAATATCTCACGAATGGTTCCAATAGTATCATCCATTCTCACCTTAAATACTTTTTTAGTCATAATAGATTCAACAGTCATTGGTATCATCCTTTAAAATTGTATGACGTAAGCTACTTGTAATTGACATAATCTACTGTCTATTGTTAAGATTGTAAAGAAGAAATATAATTGTAATTTTGGTATTATAGCCTTTATAAAAATACGGTACTTCTTGATACAACCGGTATTGTCTTTATGGGAGTTTATTTAGCTTCTCTCATCTTGATAGGTGTTGCAGGCAGATTAGCGCGCAAGGAAAATTCTCCGGCAGACTTTTATTTGAGTGGGCGCGGCATGGGGCTGTTCGTCCTTTTCCTCACTCTTTATGCAACCCAATATAGCGGCAACACGTTGATCGGGATGGCTGGGTCGTCATACAGGCAGGGTTATCTCTTCCTTGTGAGTGTGATATTTATGATGTCTGTCATTGGGGCATATTTGATATATGACCCTGTTGATAAAGTCCGAAATTTGCCAATTTTCTGAAAAGTTGTTGTCGTAAGTTATTGCTATCATTAGGCTGGGAAATTGGCTATTTAGCGAAAACTGATTAAATCAACAGAGTCATATATGCCCCAAAACTTCATCATCGCTCAAAGAAGCATGGATATATTACAGTTGGGGACTATGTTCAGCACAGATTCGGTTCTCCGATATTGACAGTTATTATTACCATAGTCTGTATAATTGCAGTTGGCAGTTATATACTTACCAACTTGAAGGCAATTGGTTATATAGTAGAGGTGTCCACAGTAGGCCGTGTAACCTTTGTGCAGGGAATAATTGCGCTGTCACTGGTTATGGTGATTTATGAGACACTTGGTGGTATGCGTAGTGTTGCATGGACTGACGCAATACAGGGTATCTTGCTTATAGCAGGGTGTATATTTATATTCTGTGGAATTGAATATCAGTATGGAGGGATATCAACAGTAGCTGAAACCCTTGTAGTATCACGACCTGACCTGTGGCATCCCCCTGATTTTGAACAAAAACGATTATGGCTTAGTACGATAATAATCATAATGTTTGGTATCTCAATCTACCCGCAGGCTATTCAACGCATCTATGCCGCTAAAAATGCAAAGACCCTGAGACGCTCGTTTCAAATAATGGTTTTTATGCCTATCGTAACTACATTTTTCCTGGTCATGGTGGGCATAGTTGGCCTTGCGAGATTTCAAGGTCTTGATAAGCAAGGCAGTGAGGAAATTACATTGCTATTGTTAAATGACATGTCTATTCATATTCCGGGGGTAAAATATTTTATCATCCTCTTCCTTTCTGCTGCAGTTGCAGCCATAATGTCTACCGTGGATTCAGCACTTCTTGCGATCTCGTCTCTATTTACACAAGACATATACAAGCGTTTTCGACCGGGTGCATCTCAATCTAATCTAACAGGAACAGGCAAGATATTTTCATGGGTTTTAATGGCTTGTATGGCTTATTTTGCTACCAATCTTCCACAGACAATCTGGAGATTGACTGAGATTAAACTTGAAATTCTGTGCCAGGTAGCGCCTGCCATCTTTCTGGGTTTGCATATTAAATCACTGCATGGTAGATCAATTCTGTCAGGGCTTTCAATCGGCATCTGTATAACGTTATTAATTATGTTCTCTAGTTCAATAGGGTTATCTATTGAGCCAAAGCCATGGGGAATACATGCAGGAGTGTGGGGCCTTGCTGCCAATTTTTCGACTGTCGGAATAACTTCTATCTACAAAAGAATGCCTGTGAAATGTTGATTAGTACAGAAAATATTGTATATTATACCTAAATTGAACGGTTCTTGATAAATGTGGTGCAGTACAACAATCCATCAGGTGAATCATAAATTGTAGGGCTCGTTTCCCAAACGAGCCGCATAATAAAGGCTGTTTGGGAAACAGCCCCTACATTTTTTGATCGAGAATCGCTCAATTTAGGTTCAAAGAAAGAAAATCAATTGAACCTTACAGAAGGGAATCTATGACAAAACTCAGGGTGTGTTTCATATCTGCTCTACTTGTTATTGCCTCTGTTCCATGGTTTTTTACAGAATTCATGTCAGGTCATGTTCTAGGGTTTCCAACATGGGCCTTTTATAGCCTTTGTATAACGATATTATATGCAATAGTTACAGCCTGCTTTTTTCAACGCTACTGGTCACTATTTGCTGATGATGAAGGATAAGATATTAATCTTTTGTAGAAAAATAATCACACAAAGGCACGGAGCCGCAAAGAACGATGACTGAAAATGAGATAGGAAAGATTGTAGTTGATGCTGCAATTGCAATCCATAAAGCACTTGGCCCCGGTATTTACGAAATTGTGTATGAAGTTGTATTAACTCATGAACTAAAGAAGCATGGCTTAAACGTTCAATGTCAAGTTCCCATATCAATAGAATATGATGGGATAAAATTCGACGAAGGATTCCGGGCAGACATTATTATTGAAAATAAGGTAATCTTGGAATTAAAATCGATTGAATCAGTCACAAAAGCACATAAAAAACAAGTATTAACCTATCTTAGATTGACAGGATGTAAGCTCGGCTACCTGTTAAACTTTGGTGAAGACTTGATGAAGGACGGAATAACAAGAATTATAAATGGAGAGCTCAAATAAAGTCAATCTTTGTGCTCTTTGTGTCTTTGTGTGAGGATTAGTTATTTTATGATTGATATATATAAAAAACTACCGGGAACTAATTGTAGAGAATGTGGAGAGTCTACGTGTATGGCGTTCGCGTTGAAAGTGAAGAATGCACAGCGTAA
>JAANXD010000079.1 GCA_018263435.1 Candidatus Scalindua arabica
TATACCAGATTTGTCGAAAAATACGTAGGGCGAGGCTTTAGCCTTGCGTGTATTGCACGAAAGCAAACCTAAAGGATTGCCCTACGTGTTACATGCAAAAACCTAACCGGACACTACTGAGAAAACCTGACAAACCGGTTATGGCAATCTTCATGTGTTAATAGAGATTCAGGAATTAAGAAATTCCCGCCTAACAAACCGGCGGACAAGTAAGAATTGAGGGATTCCTGTCTGCCGACAGGCAGGAAAGAATTCCTCTAGTATAATTCATGCATCTCGTTCTTTTCTGTGATTAATCAAAACACTTCATCCAGTTTCTTTGAAATCTTTGAAAGGTCCTTGTCTTTTGTCAGGTATTCTACTTCACCCGGGTGTACTTTCAAATCGGTAAGCATCTTCTTTATCTTTCTCCACCCGGTTTCTTTTTTCTTCTCACTGGTTTCCAGATATAAATTCGAGACTAATTCTCCCAGTTTCTGCACGAGGCGAAGGTCTTTGTTGTCGTAAAAATTCCTGATAACCTTTTTCTGGTATTCTGTGTAGCCTTTTGAATTCTCCTTATTCATTTATTTTCTCTCTTTATTACCGAAAGGTAAGATCTTCTTAATAGTATCAGTTGCCTTTATATCTATTTATTTATATTATGCTCAATGCCTTTGCAATTACTTCAAAATGATCTATTGCCCCTGTAAGATCCTCCTCACTGTGCGTGGCAGAGAGCATCGCGCGAATACGCGCCTTGCCCACAGGTACAGTAGGGTAACCAATTGATTGTGCAAAAATACCTTCTTCGAATAACTTCTGGCTGAAATCCTTTGCCACCCTGGCATCGCCTATCATAACGGGTGTGATAGGCGTCTTTGTGTTGCCGATGTTGAATCCTGTCTGTTTCATCCTGTCCTGGAAGAATCTTGTATTTGACCAGAGTTTCCTGACCAGATCATCTGATTCGTTCAGGGTGTCTACTACAGCGATACACGCCGCTACGTCTGCTGCTGTTACGGCGCTTGAAAACAGGAAGGGACGTCCTCTCTGCATCAGATAGTCCGTTAATCTTTTAGTTCCTGCAATGTAACCTCCCACAACACCAAACGCTTTCGACATGGTGCCCACTTCAATATCCACCTTGCCGTGCAGATTGAAATGGTCAACAATACCTCTGCCGCCTCTGCCTAATACTCCCTCTCCGTGCGCATCATCCACCATGGTAATTGCGTTATATTTTTCAGCGATTTCTACAATCTCCGGTAATGGTGCAATGTCTCCCTCCATACTGAAAACACCATCCGTAATAATAAGCTTTTGCTTGATATCTTTCTCGGCATGAACTTTTGACTGAAGGTCTTCTGGGTTACAGTGTTCATATCGTACTACCTTGGTCTTAGAAAGGCGGCAGCCGTCAATGATGCTTGCGTGGTTGAGTTCATCGGAGAAAACAACATCTTCTTTGCCAACAATTGCCGGTATAACGGCAAGGTTTGCACAGAATCCTGATTGAAATGATATGGTGCTTTCTGATCCCTTAAAAAGTGAAAGCTTTCGTTCCAGTTCTTTGTGCAGTGTTGTTGTGCCGGCAATAGTTCTGACTGCAGCAGGACCTACGCCGTAATCATCAATAGCCTTTTGAGAAGCTGTCTTTAATTGGGGGCTGTTTGCAAGTCCAAGATAATTATTAGAGCAGAGATTGAGTACCTTTTTTCCGTCTACCTTAATCCATGCTCCCTGAGGCCCTTCAATCGTGCGGATGTTAATGAGCAGACCGGCTTCCTTGAGCTTGGCTAATTCTTCTTTAATAAAATCCAGATTATTCATGATGTTTTTTCTTTAACCTAAATTGAACAATTTTGTAGCCGCAACCTTGAGGTTGCGTAACTTACGTAGACCCGTCAAGTGATGAGAAACGTCCGCCTGGGCAGACGGCTACACAAATATACAAAATAAGATCCTCATAATCTGCGTCCAAAATTGAATTCTTACACTTTCAAAATAACCTTTCCGCACTTTCCATCTTTCATGAGTTTTATGCCCTTTTCGTAATCCTTTAACGGGAACTGGTGGGTGATGATGGGGCTCGGGTCAACGAGACCGGAGGACAAGAAACGCGAGGTTTTATACCATGTGGAAAACACCTTGCGTCCTGTTATTCCATAGATGCGGATTTTCTTAAAAATAACCTCTTTGTTAAGATCTATCGAAACTTGTTTTTCGTAAATACCAAGGATAGAGATTCTGCCTCCGGGTGTAATGGTTTTCAGCCCCTGATTCAAGGCCTGATTATTACCCGAAAATTCAAGGACGACGTCTACACCATTATTATTTGTAGCTTCAAGGATAATGGGAGTTATATCCTGTTTTTTTGGATTAAGGGTTATGTGTGCTCCCATTTTTTTGCTGATATTCAGTCGATAGTTATTGGGGTCTGATACAATGATTAATGATGCGCCGCTAGCCCTTGCAATACCTGTGGCAAAGAGTCCGATCGTCCCCGCACCAAGGATTAAGACCGTTTTTGCAGAGACATCCTCCGCCATAACGGTATCAATGGCGTTCCCGAATGGTTCCTGAATGGTAGCCCATTTATCGGGAATATCTGGATCGTTTTTCCATAGGACATGTTCCGGCAGGGTGAGGTAATCCGCACATGCACCATCATGGTCTACTCCCAGTAACCTGAGATCTTTACATATCTCAGAATATCCGTTTCTGCATTGGTAACAGTCTCCGCATGAGATGTGGCTTTCGGCAGAAACACGGTCTCCAACATTTACCTGTGTTACTTCGTCGCCAATCTTTTCTACTTTTCCAACAAACTCATGACCGATGATACGTGGTGGTTTAAAACGATATTGTGCCCAACGTGTCCAATCGTGTATATGCACGTCCGTACCACAGATAGACGCGAGCATAACCTTAATAAGCACATCTCTCGGCCCTATTCGTGGAGCAGGCACTTTTATAAACTCCATACCCTTCGTGCGTTTTGTCTTAACTACTGCCTTCATATATAAGATATCCAACAGGTTTATACGGAGAATTTATATAAGGCTTATGGTAGTATATAAATTACAATATATCAATGTTTATCAGTTAGACATGGGACTGGACAAAACCACTCAATGCAGAAAACTATCCCGTTCCGACCTGTGCATACTGCCACATGCCCAAGGGAGATCATAATGTTGTTAATACATCAACGGTTTATACCTATATGACTCTGTTGATTTAATCAGTTTTCGCTAAATAGCCAATTTCCCAGCCTAATGATAGCAATAACTTACGACAACAACTTTTCAGAAAATTGGCAAATTTCGGACTTTATCAACAGGGTCATTTATGGAAAACTTATCCTTTAATAGGAAAATTTTCTTATGAAAATAAGTACAACTTCAAAAAAATTAAACTTGCTTTGTTGAAAGAAATATAATAATATTTTCGTCTAAATTCTCATTTATATATTATTAAAATTATAAAGTATTGTGGGTGTTGGTATTTCTCTTTACAACTATTTGTGAATGATTAGACTGGGGTCTTAGTTTTTGTCGTATTTTCGCCTGCCAGTTATAAATACTATAACCCTGTTTAAAGTTTATTTTATGTATGAGAAGTTGATTTTGCAGTAAGAAAATGAAAGATCTTGTTATATTTAATAGGTGTGTATTTTTATTTTTTAAAAGAAAGGAAGGGCTTAGTTAAATGAAAGCAACAATTGATACATTTGCTGGTGTGGCCGTTGCAAAGGAGGATATGGTAAGAAACAAATTCGGACAGTATTGGGTCCTCTCAATGCTGGCAGGGATGTACATCGGGTTTGGAATTCTTCTCATATTCACTGTTGGAGCACAGTTCGCAGAAATTAACTCCGCTGCCGTTAAGATCATTATGGGTATATCTTTCGGAATCGCTTTGACTCTGGTCGTCTTTGCAGGTGCTGAGTTATTTACGGGTAACAATATGGTGATGATCATTGGTTGTCTCAAAGGAAAAACAAGTTGGGGCTGGATGGTCTGGTTATGGTTTGTATGTTATTTTGGTAACCTTGCCGGTGCATTACTTTTAGCCTGGGTAATGGCGTGTACGGGGTTAGCAGATGGAAACGTTACCGGCAATTTTATTGATACGGTGGCCAGTGCCAAAATGAATGCCCCATGGATGGAGCTGTTTTGCAGGGGTATTCTCTGTAATGCGCTCGTCTGTCTGGCGGTCTGGATGTCAGCGAAATGTAAAAACGAGACAGCAAGGGTATTCCTGATATTCTGGTGTCTTTTTGCCTTTATCGCTTGCGGCTTCGAGCATAGTATCGCTAATATGACTCTTTTTGGCGTCAGTCTTTTCACATCACATCCTGATACTGTTAGCTGTACTGGCTTTGCCTATAACCAGCTTGCAGTTACTCTTGGCAATATCGTTGGCGGTGGCATTTTTGGCGTTATATACTGGTATGCTACATATGCACCTATACAAGATGAGGTTCCTAATGGTGATGGAGGGTTGTCGACCAGCCTTACAGATCAGACTCAGGGAGCAGTTCCTGGAGGTCAGATAACTGGGTTAGATGAAAATGAAGACGAAATTACTCTTAGGCCTCCAACTGCATAAACAGATGGTTGTTTTACAAGGCCAGATGTTTGTTGTAGAGAGATAGGTTTTGAGAGGCTTGTGGGTCATCATTAACTGCAGCTTCGATGAATAGTTTCAAATAGAAGCAGATAAACAGCCACGGTTGAATGCAAATTTGATCGTGGTTGTTTTTTCTGTGACTACCTGAAAGTTTCAGACTTGTTGTTTATGTGCGTATTGACTTTTTGTGCGCCATCTGATATTTAAGGTCAATGGTCGGAGAATAAGTGTGTTTCGCCTGTCTATTTTTTTTATTAAATATTCAATGAGGAGAATGTAACCATGTCGTTATTTGATCAAATAAAAGGTTTGCCCAGAGCACCACAGCCGGCAATACCTGCAAGAGAGTTATGGGTTACTTTTATAGGCGTGATAGCTGGTATAGGAATTTCAGCGGCTCTTGCTTTTACCTATAACTGTCCTATGTTGTTAGCCCCTTTTGGTGCACAGGCTGTATTGATGTATGGTGCTTATAAGGCCCCTCTGGCGCAACCGAGGAACGTCTTGTTAGGGCATTTTATCGGCGCATTAATGGGAGTATCCGTGTATGACTTTTTTGGTACAGCATGGTGGTCTATTGCTCTTGCAGTTGCCCTCACAATCATTTTGATGATGGCGACTTATTCGCTTCATCCACCGGGAGGCGCAACCGCATATGTGGCTGTTCAGACCGGCGGATTGGGTGTAGGTTATTCGTATATAATAAACCCTGTTCTCATGGGGGCCCTTATTTTATTGGTAGTTGCCATTATTGTTAACAAGGCCGGCAAAAGAGACTTTCCTGCAAGTTGGTGGTAGTAGATCCTGGCAGCAGGAGGTATCCCTGGATAGAAGCTAGAAGACATCTGTAGGGTACATTACAATAATTATACTTGCGTACTGCATGGCCAGGTTTGTGGCTAATTTTGAAGTCCCATAATATTAAATTTCGGAGAAAATAATGCATATTTCGATTAAGAACCATATCATTTTGTTGCTGACCTTCTTTACATTGTTTCCAATTGTTTTGCTTAAATTCATAGCCTATCCGAGAATTCAGAGCGATCTTGAGTCTGTCATTATGGATAATCTTGAGGTTATCGGACACAAACAGTCAGACCTGGTATCTACCTGGATGCGCGAACGCATGAGAGACGTGATAGTTGTTGCAGCAAATCCTTTCATGACTCAAGGTGCAAACGCCACAAATCAAGATGAGGCTTACGGCGATATTGTTCAATATTTAGAGAGGGTTGTATCTGAATATGGTTATAAGGGTGCATTTGTAAGTAATGATAAGGGACTGATCACGGTTGCAACATCTGAGGAAGGGGCAGGAAGAGATATATCAAATACGGATTTTTTCAAGAATGCAATACAGGGGAGAACGTATGCGACAAGTGTCATACCGTCTAAGGTTCCTCTGATAAATGAATTTGAGGAGAAAGAAGTTGGATTGCCCACCATGTTTATCTCAACGCCGCTTAAGGACAAAGGGGATGCTATAGTTGGAGTCGTTGTATTAAGGTTACATGTGGGTATCCTCAGTAATTTAATGCAAAGCTATAAATTTGGTGACACTGGTGAGACTTATCTTGTAAACAAGGAAGGATATATGCTTACAGAGTCGAGGTTTACCAAGCAACTGAAGAAGATAGGTGCGATAAAAACAAGAAGTACTCTGGAAGTGAAATTGACCGATCCGGAAACAGGTAAGTTAACTGTGGGGGTCAGGCAATGTGTTGCAGGTGAAGACGGTTCTAGTGCAAAGGGTTATACTGATTACGCAGGAATGTCCGTGCTTGGGGTATGGCAATGGTTGCCTGAATATAATTGGGGTGTTATCACGGAAATAGATAAGAACGAGGCTTATGGGGCTGCATACAATCTAAAAAACATAGTCATAGCATTGTTGTTGGCAATAGCGTTTCCCATTTTGTTGGTTGCGTATCTGGTTGGTGGAAGGTTTTCGAGGCCTATACTCGAGTTGACAGATGTAACCGAAAAAATGGCATCAGGGGATTTGACGCAAAGGGTGGATGTAAAGAGATTGGACAAGCCTTTAATTGAAGATGAACTTCATATTTTGGGAACGTCCTTTAATACCATGGCGGAAAGTCTGGACAAAAAGATGAAGGAGACGGCCGAATCAGAGCAAAAGCACAGGGAGTTGTTTGAGTCTATCAAGGCAGGTATTTATCAATGTGAGCCTGGAATAGACGGTAAGTTTACATGGGTAAATCATGCTGCAGCAGAAATTTTCGGCTATAATTCACCTGAAGAGATGATCGGGATAAAAGTAAAAGATATTTATGTAGAGCAAAGTGAAAGAAAAAAGCTCGTAGAGAAGCTGGAAAAAGATGGAGTATGGAGGGACTTTGTTTCACATTGTAAAAAGAAGAATGGTGAGCAATTTTACACTGAACGGACTTCTAATATAGTGCATAATGCAGAAGGCAACCCTATACGAATTGAAGGTGTGATCAGGGATGTGACTGAGCGAAAAAAACTGGAAGAAGAACAGGGAAAATCTGCAAAGAAAAGACAGGGTGAAAAGAAATAGATTCAAAAGATATATATGCAGTTTAGTGGAAGTTTGTAATCCGGGGAGTTATAAAAAACACTACACAAACTAACTAAGGAGTTGGGAATTATGGGTAATGGAGATTCTAAAGGTCTTTCGGTAAATGCGAAGACTATTATACTGGTGCTGTTGTTTTTGAATGTCGGGCTTACAATAAAAATGATAAAAAAATATCAGGCCACGAAGGATGCAGGTTATGTCAGGGAGCAGACCTTTAAAGACCAAATGGAGAAGAGGGTTCAGAAGGCTTTTGGTTCTGATGAAGAGTTAAGGAGGATTATCGAAGACGCTTCAAGGCGGAAAAGGGAAGCTGAGAAGATTGCTGAGATTTTGAAGGAACAAGGTGGAATTACAAAACAATTAAACAGGGATCTTGAGATTGCAAAAAAACAACTGGAAATAGAAAAGCTTCAATTGCAGGAATCTGAAAGGCACAAAAGACAACTCCTGAATTCACTAAAAGAGGGAGTTTACCAATGTGAACCTGGCGTAGATGGTAAGTTTACATGGGTAAATCAGGCTTGCGCTGAAATGTTTGGCTACAAATCACCTGAAGAAATGATAAGGACAAAGGTAAGGGATATTTATGTAGATCAAAACGATAGAAAAAGACTCGTTGAGAAGCTTGAAAAAGATGGGCTTTGGAGGAATTTTGCATCATACTGTAAGGCGAGAAGTGGTGAGCGTTTTTACACTGAACGTACATCCACTATGGTTAAAGACGAAAAAGGCAACCCCGTTCGTATCGAAGGGATAATCAGGGATATTACCGAGCGAAAGAGGCAGGAGGCAAAATTACAAGAAGAAATAGAAGAACTTAAGAAAAAGCTAAAGTCAAAAAAGTGAGATACCATGCTTGGCAGGCTGCACATATGCTGTTAATGCTGCCTCGTATTGAATAAAGTAAGGTAACTATATAATAGATATTTATCTATAAGGATTAGATAAATTCATTTTAATATAGCCGTCTTTTTAATTTGTTCTTTTTGTATTCCCACATTTCAGAAAACTCTTGGTATGTATAGTAGTATTAGTTTGCCAGGCCACGAAGATAAACAGGGTATTTCTGCTGTTTGCAAATCACAATCTTTTCGTACATTTCTACTGTTTTCTTGAGAGATAACTCTAATTTTTTTCCTTGACTTACTGATAATCTAAAGTAAGATTTCCCATTAAGTTCTAAGCGGCTGGGCATTGAAGTTTTGATACTGTGCAATACTACTAGTGCAGGAAAGACATTCTGTCGCTGAATAACTTACCTTCCAATAAGGAATTGACAATTTGTCAATGGCTTTGTTTTCCAAGTGAAAAATTGTGAATTTGCAAGATTTTTCTATCTTCTATATTAGTTATGCTTAGGAAGCCTGATTAGTCGTTTTGGCCTTTAGATAATAGTTGGTATTACGATTGCATAATTTCACATTTTTCGATAAGCCTTGCCGTTAGTCCTTCAGCATTAAGATTAAGAAAGTGTATTTTTAAGAAATGCCAGATCTAGATTTTGTAGAGTGTGATGTGGAGAAGTAGCAGAAAGGGAGACTTCATATTACAGGGTTTCTTTTATTTTACTTTTTTTATTGATTATGGAGGGGGAGTATTAATGAAAGCAACAATTGATACGTTTGCT
>JAANXD010000008.1 GCA_018263435.1 Candidatus Scalindua arabica
AATTATTGCCAGGGATTTACACGGACTTACCCCCGGACAAAAAGCGCCCCCGCCCGTACCGAACGGTACCTGCCCGAATAGGTACAGGCGGGCGTTCGGGCGGGGAGGACAAGCAACAAGCGAGGGCGAGTAAAAGGTACGGATTAAAAAACCCTTCTGTTTTCTAGTAAAACTGAAAAAAATCCTCATCTTTTAGATTCACCACCGTAACGATTAGAGATTTCTAACCAGATGTGGCACTTTCAGAATATTTCCCCATTTATCTCCCAATCTCTGTCATAAGTCCTTTATCGGCCACATTTCTTTTAAATAAGCAGTTCTTGAAAAGCAATACATATTGTCAATTTTTAAAAAAATATACAATATATTGTATATTTAACTTGACAATCATTATTGTTTTGTTAAAGTGTGCAAAACACACGTTGCTACAAGTAAATCCAATTACTAAATTGTTGTTACATTTCCCGTAGTCGAATTATTAGATCAGACAGGACTCTTTTAAACGAGAACTTACATGACAGAAAAGACAGCACCACAAATAAATCTCTCTTTTACAGACAAAAACCCATCAACCGAAGTAGCGACAGACCAAAAACAAGAATCAAAGAGCGAGAAGAAGATAATTTCATTTGAAGAGGCGTTAGAGGCTTCGTTGGAATATTTTAAAGGCGATACATTAGCTGCCAGGGTTTGGGTTAATAAATATGCATTAAAGGACTCATTTGGAAATATCTATGAGTTAACTCCGGATGACATGCATAAACGTCTGGCCAGTGAGTTAAGCAGAGTTGAAAAGCAGTATTCCAATCCACTCTCTTTTGATGATCTTTATGAGTTAATGAAAGACTTCAAATACATCGTTCCTCAAGGCTCACCAATGACCGGTATTGGGAATAACTTCCAGATCGCGAGTCTTTCCAATTGCTTTGTTATCGGACACAAAGGCCATTCTGACTCTTATGGCGGTATTATGAAGATTGACCAGGAGCAGGTTCAGTTAATGAAGCGTCGCGGAGGGGTTGGGCACGACCTGTCTCATATCCGTCCTACCGGAAGCCAGGTGTTAAACAGCGCACTTACTTCAACAGGTGTCGTTCCCTTTATGGAGCGTTATTCAAATTCAACACGCGAGGTAGCCCAGGATGGCCGTAGGGGCGCACTCATGCTCAGCATCTCCATAAAGCATCCTGACGCAGAACGATTCATTGATGCAAAACTGAAAACGGGAAAGGTTACCGGAGCAAATGTCTCAGTAAGGATTGATGATGAATTCATGAATGCAGTTGTGGATGGTACAATGTACAAACAGCAATTCCCTGTGAAGGCTGAAAATCCATCTTACTCACAGGAAATAAACGCCAGACAGCTATGGGCAAAAATTGTACATAATGCCTGGAAATCGGCTGAACCGGGAATGCTATTCTGGGATACCATTACTAGAGAATCAGTAGCGGACAGTTATGCAGATGTTGGGTTCAATACCGTATGTACAAATCCATGTGGTGAGATTCCGCTGTGTCCCTATGATAGTTGTAGATTGCTTGCCATTAACCTTTACAGTTACGTTGAAGGTCCATTTACAGACAAGGCTAAATTTAACTGGGAAAAATTCAGGAAGCATATTGGATTAGCCCAACGGATCATGGATGATATCATTGATCTGGAACTGGAAAAGGTTGATGCTATCATTGACAAAATTGTTTCAGACCCTGAAGACAGAGAGATCAAGCAGGTTGAAATAAGTTTGTGGGAGAATATTAAACGTAAAGCTGTTGAAGGAAGAAGAACAGGCGTGGGAATTACTGCTGAAGGAGATATGCTGGCAGCGCTTGGATTAAGATATGGAAGCGAAAATGCCATTGATTTTTCAGTGGAAGTGCATAAAACAATTGCCCTCGAAGCGTATCGCTCCTCTGTGGAAATGGCGAAAGAGAGGGGCCCTTTTCCTGTATTTGATATCAAGAAAGAGAAGGACCACCCTTTCATCAATAGATTGGCGAAAGAGGACCCGAAATTAATTGAAGATATGAAGAAGCACGGAAGAAGAAACATATCTCTGCTTACTATTGCTCCTACAGGCACCACCAGTCTGATGACTCAAACCACATCAGGTATTGAACCAGTCTTCCTGCCTATCTATAAGCGTCGCAGGAAAGTAAACCCAAATGATAAAGAGACAAAAGTCACTTTTATTGATGAGATTGGCGACAGTTGGGAGGCGTATAATGTATTTCACCAAAATTTCATTACCTGGCTAAAGGTAAATGGGATGGATCCGGAGGAGGTTAAAAACTTTGATGATAAAGAGCTCAATGAACTGGTCAAACGCTCCCCTTATTACAAGGCTACCTCGAAAGATATTGACTGGATGCAGAAAGTCAAAATGCAGGGAGAAATACAGAAATGGGTAGATCACTCCATCAGCGTAACAATAAATTTGCCGACGGAAGCAAAGGAAGAGCTTGTTGGGTATCTGTATATAAAGGCATGGGAAAGTGGTTGCAAGGGCGTTACCGTTTTTCGAGACGGATCTCGAACGGGAGTATTACTTGCTAAGGGTAATAAGGTAGACGAAAAGGTAAAATTCCCTGCAAAAAGGCCGAAAGAACTCGATGCGGACATATTGAGATTCAAAAATAATAATGAGCATTGGATCGCTTTTGTCGGTTTGATTGATGGCAAACCGTACGAAATATTTACAGGTCTCAAAGAGGATGATACTTTCCCCATACCGAAAAATGTTTCAAAAGGAAAAATCATCAAGCATAAACTGGAATCCGGAGAAAAAATATACGATTTCCAGTACATTGATAAATATGGTTATAAAGTAACAATGGGAGGGCTGTCTCATCAGTTTAACAGTGAATTCTGGAATTACGCAAAACTGATTTCCGGAGTGCTAAGGCACGGGATGACAGTAGTTGATGCGGTCCATCTGGTCTCTTCACTGCATCTGGATAATGCTTTCATTAATAACTGGGCAGCAGGTGTTGCACGGGCGTTAAAGAAATATATCGTAAATGGCACAAAGGCCAAGACGGGCAAGAAATGTAGTGAATGCGGCTCTTCCAATATGATTTACCAGGAGGGTTGCCTGCTCTGTACAGACTGTGGCTCTTCAAAGTGCGGTTAATAACATATCTGAACTTGTAAGAAAGAGGTTGTCTTAAAACAAAGAGACAAGAAAACCGCTTTTCATCTCTTGACTTTATCATCAGTGCAAATCTCCGCCTAGCAGAAAAAGTTTAAAGTGAACTAAAGATCAAAGTACCTACCTATCCGCCAGCCTGTCCCCGTCCCCGCCCGAACGACGCAGTCGGGCAGGCGATCCGGCACGGGCGGACGCCAGTCTGCCAGGCGTGGTTTGTTGGGCGGGAAGTTAACGGCTATGTTTTAGTTTTCCTTTGCGTTCTCTGCGTTAAGATTTGCTATTTCTTTAAATTCATCAGGTTCGATGTTAATAAATTCTCCATTAATCAGAGAATCTTCGATTTCTTTCTCCTCCCTGGTAAGTCTGATATTTTTTATCATGCTACTCCACCTGTCAGGTGATATATCCCCAACGCTTGAATTGTTCTTGATACTTATTGTCTTCCACAAAAGCAAGATAGAATAAATACTCAGGTGCAAGGTCAAGTTCGTCAGACCAGATCACAGTGCTATGATCGACTTTAAAATTTTTAAAATCCTCTTCTTTTTTTAATTTGGAAAAGATAGGTCTTTTGTCATTAAGAACAACTTTCTCAAGGTCAGCAATACCAGATCTTCCATTATTAAATGCTAGATAAAGTTTATATCCCTCCACATATTCTGCATTTAGTACACTCAACATTAATAATACCTCCTTTCATACCAGTGGCTTTATTTTTTTATATTTTCCAGTTTCTTCAATACTGTTCCAATTTTCAAGCAATTCTTCCTGATGTTCCTGTGCCCACTCAACTACAAGACTCAATACCTTTGGCGGTAATTTGCCTTCAGTCACTCCCAATGTTTGAATTGAGATTGCTGCCTTGAACTCATTATACTCTGCATGAAAATGAGGAGGATTGTGCTCATTGAAATACATGTAGATTACAATTCCTAAAAATCTGCTTATCTCTGGCATATTGTTGTCTATTTTCGTTCAACAAATTCTTATAAAATTCTGTTTAATAGTGAATTTTATGAAATATTTGAAATATTTCAAGTATATATCTTGTATTAGGGAAGTGTATGGTCAGGCCGTTGCATTATCTTCAAAACGAGGGTCACTGATGCCCCATCTCAGCTTAAGCTCCATGAGTCCGCAATAACAGCAGGGAACGGTGAAAATCGTGATCAGGGCTACGATCGTACCTTCGAATGCTCCCCCTTATTTTAGTAAACGGAAGTCTGAATGATTGTATTCTGTGTACAATCAATGACCATGTCCTCCACCCTCATCTTCCTCTTCATGCTCACGTCCTCCAGAGTGAGATTCTATATATACCGTTCTTTCTGCACAATCACACAATTTGCCAGTACCTGTGCAATGAAAACAAGGACACCCATCAAACAATGCTGGACATATACATGCATATTTCTCAGGATTCTTCTTTAAGGTCTTTTTACACTTTTTTGAACAAAAGTAATATTTATGCCCATTCTTTTTATACTTTTTAGCCCTGTCCTTATCAATTAGCTTAGCGCAGACACGGTCTGTTACCATTCCAACACGACTTGAGAATGCAAGGTTCTTTGTATAAGTAATTGATAGGCCAAGTGAAAAAATAAAAATAAACCCAAAAATTAAATTCCTTCTCATTGTTTTTTACAGAATTTTAATTAACAAAGTAAAATACTATATACAAAACCAATTTCTTTCCTACTCGCACCCCTCCTTCCTTTTTCAGGTTTGTTATGTAAAGCTTCGACGAAGCAAACTGCTTAACCCACAGTACTCTCACCATGGTATTAAATTCGTTTTCTCTAACTATTTAAAAAACAACTTTGATGCCAAAGGGTGTAAAATTGCAAGAAATTTTCTATCATACAACTATTAAAAGGCTTAAACCAAATTGCCTGTATTAATTTTAGAAATGATAAATGGATATGTACTTTTGATAGATGGATTTCAAACAGTGGTTTGTGGGAAAAGAAATAGTAAAAAAATTAGATATGTTTCACTTCAGAAATTGACAGAAACAGGATTAAGATATGAAATACTAAACTGCAGCATTTTCATCAAAGCGAGGATCCTTGATGCCTCATCTCAGTTTCAGTTCCATTAGCCCATAGTTGCCAAGTTTCATGACATCGTTTACACTATTTAGTACCACTAGCTGTGTCATGACATCGTTTACATTGAGAAAGACAATTTAATTGAAATCCTTTTTTACATGTTACCTTAGTTTATTTAAAAGAAACAAAATGAATGTCCTTTTAAGATGAATTATATAAAGTGTATACGATCTCATGACACAAATAGTGTAAACGATGTTATGAAACTCGCCACATAGTAACTGCAGGGAACTATAAAGATCGTTCTCAGGATTACGGTCATCCCTCCAACCGTTGTGATTGCCCTAGTATTCATTAATTATCATTTGGCTTCTGTTCTGGCTGTATGTGTCCGGTGAATCTGGCATCTTTAATATGATATTTGATCTTCCACTCCTGCACGGAACAATAGAGTACCGGGACAATGAATAGAGCCATGATTTGGATCATCATGCCGCCGAAGCTGGGAATGGCCATTGGCACCATGATATCAGAGCCGCGTCCGGTTGAGGTAAGCACTGGAATCAATGCAAGGATAGTGGTTGCAGTCGCCATCAAACAAGGACGAACTCTCCGTAGCCCCGCCACAACAGTAGCCTCTCTGGCATCTTCGTATGTCACAATTCGCCGCTTCCAAAAGCTTTGATCCAGGTAGGTTGCCATTACCACCCCGTTATCTGAGGCAATCCCAAATAACGCAAGAAACCCCACCCAGATAGCAACACTCAGGTTGATAGTTTGTACCTGGAACAGGTCTCTCATGTTTGTTCCGAACATATGAAAATCTAAGAACCAGGACTGCCCGTACAGCCAAATCATCAGGAATCCTCCGGCCCAGGCAACTAATATGCCGCTGAAAACCAGTGCGGTAGTGATGGTAGATTTGAACTGAAAATACAAGATGATAAATATAATGAATAAGGCTACCGGCATAACTACAGACAGTGTTTTCTGCGAACGTATCTGATTCTCATAACTTCCAGCAAAGGTGTAACTGACACCTGGTGGCAGGATAAACTCGCCACTTTCGATCTTCTGTTGCAAATAACGTTGGCAATCTTCAACAACGTTCACCTCAGCATTCCCGGTTTTCATGTCGAATAGTACATAACCTACAAGAAAAGTATCTTCACTCTTAATTACTTGAGGTCCCCGCACGTAATTGATATCTGCAACCTGCTCTATTGGTATCTGCGTGCCATCTGGAGCTGCAACCAGGATACGTCCAAGCGTCTCAATCTGGTCTCGTAATTCCCTCAAATATCTGATTCGGACTGGATACCGCTCACGTCCTTCAACGGTTGTCGTAATACGACGCCCGCCGATAGCGATCTCAATCACATCCTGAACCTGACGTATTTTCAGGCCATAACGCGCAATAGCCTCTCTATCAAAATCGACTTCAATATACGGTTTGCCAACTATGCGGTCTGCTATGACCGCCGGAGCTTCAACACTTGGCACTTCCTTCAAAAACCGTTCAATATCCAGAGAAACCTTCTCAATTGTCTCAAGATCCGGACCTTTGACTTTGACACCCATTGGAGCCCGCATACCACTCTGAAGCATTACAATCCGTGCGGCAATGGGTTGCAGTTTTGGCGCTGAAGTAGTACCTGGAATTTCTGCCGCTTCGACTATCTCTTTCCAGATATCATCTGGTGTCTTAATGTTTTCTCGCCACTGACGGTATGGTTTTCCGTATGGATCAGGAATCAGGTTGCCATCTTGATCACGGACAAACTCCTGCTCATTCTTATCAAAGCGGAATTTAATGCGATGGCCATCTTTATCGGTAATGTACTCCGGCTTATAGTTGATTACGGTTTCGATCATTGAAAGTGGAGCTGGATCCAATGGACTTTCAACCCTTCCAAGCTTGCCCACTGCCATATCAATTTCTGGAATAGAAGAGAGTTGCTTATCCTGAAACTGCAGAACGTTGAGGACTTCGCCTATAGAAGCGTGCGGCATCGTGGTTGGCATGTAGAGGTATGATCCTTCATCGAGTGGAGGCATGAATTCCTTACCAAATCCGGGAAATGCATTAGATGTACCCTTCCATAATGTTGTATTACGAATTGTGTCAGGAACGAAACCGAACACACGATCGAATCCCATCCATGCGCAGGTTCCCAATAACATGACAAACATTGGCACTAACATGAAAAGCATCTTATGTTCAAGGCACCATCGTAGGATAGGAGCGAATAAAAATTGTTGAAATATCTGAAAGAAGATTAACAAACCCCCTATCAAGGAAGCTGCAAAGACGAGATTACGAAACAAACCCTTTTCCGGACCAAGCGGAAGCCAATGATTGGTCAGAATAATCCCGACCAATAAGGCGGAACCTATAATGACAATCCATTGTCCAAAACTACGGATATGCGGAGGCAAATAGTTTTCTGACAAACGATAGGCACCCAGGGCAACCAGAATGAAACCTGCCCACCAGGCAAATAATACACCGATAACGACACCTGAGACAATCAGTCCTAACAAGAAAATTTGTTTCAGAGTCTTCGAACTAATACGAGTTGTAAACATGACGTGGGCTGCCGGGGGAATGATGACTAATGCAACAATAACCGAAGAGAAGAGTGCAAAGGTTTTGGTAAAAGCTAATGGCTTGAACAATTTTCCTTCGGCGCCTATCATCGTGAAGACAGGCAAGAAGCTTACAATTGTAGTTGAAACAGCAGTCAATACCGCGCCTGAGACTTCTCTGGAGGCACGAAAGATTACTTCCAGGCGATTCTCGTCTGGGGCAGCTTCGTCCAGGTGTTTCAGGATATTCTCACACATGATGATTCCCATATCAACCATGGTGCCGATGGCTATAGCAATACCAGATAGGGCTACAATGTTGGCATCCACACCGAAAGACTTCATTGCAATAAAGCACATGAGTACAGCAATTGGAAGCAGTGCACTGATTAAGATGGAACTCCGAAGGTGCATCACCAACACAATCACAACAATTATTGTCACAAGTATTTCCTCGATCAGCGCAGTGTTCAATGTACCCAGTGTCTCATAGATCAGACCGGTGCGGTCATAGAATGGCACTACAGTTATGTGGCTGGTATTTATCCAGGCAGGCCAGCCCTCGCGTGAATTTGTAAGCAGCCAATTTAGCCAATCCCTCTGATTTAGTTCTGTGCCCTTGAAGGCATCAAATCCCTGGTCAGCCGCAAAAGATGTAATCTCCGTACGCGTTGTTTTCTTATAGTCAACAACAGCCTTAGTCGGAAGACCAGGTGAAATTTCATCAATTTTTTTCTTAACATTCTTTATGGCTTGCAATGGGTTAAACCCGTAACGAACGACAACGCTGCCTCCTGTCGCCTCAGCGCCTCCCTTATCAAGAGCCCCTCGACGCAACGCGGGTCCTAACGTAACTTTCGCAACATCCTTGACGTAAATGGGAATATTCTCATTTACCGTAACTACTGACTTTTCGATGTCACTAACCTTTTCTATGAAACCCAAACCGCGAATTATATACTCTACCTTGTTTACTTCGATAGTGCGGGCACCCACATCAATGTTAGACATACGGACTGCCATGAAAATATCTTCCAGGGTGACCCGAGCAGCCCGCATTGCGTCAGGGTCTACGTCAACCTGATACTCTTGTACATAACCACCAATAGAAGCTACCTCACTGATTCCCTCGGCTGCCAGTAGAAAGTACCTGACATACCAGTCCTGGATTGTGCGAAGTTCATTCAAATCCCAACCGCCAATTGGTTTTCCATCTGGGTCGCGTCCTTCGAGTGTATACCAATAAATCTGACCCAAGGCTGTAGCATCAGGACCAAGAGCCGGTTGGACCTCCTCAGGTAAGGTTCCTGCAGGAAGGCTGTTCAACTTTTCGAGTACCCTTGTTCTCGACCAGTAGAATTCGATGTCTTCATTGAAAATGATATAAATAGAGGAAAACCCGAAGAAAGAGTAACTGCGGATGGTCTTTACGCCCGGAACACCCAGCAGCGAAACTGTCAACGGATAAGTAATCTGGTCCTCGACGTCTTGTGGGGAACGCCCCATCCATTCAGTAAATACTATCTGCTGATTCTCGCCGATATCAGGGATGGCATCAACTGGAACTGGATTTCGCGGCAGGGAACCAATCTTCCAATCGAATGGCGCAACCAATAAGCCCCATCCCATTATTATAAACATCATCAGTGCTACGACTAGTTTGTTCTTAAGGCAGAAAAGAATTATCTTGTCAAGAAACGATATCTTATCCACGGAAGGATGATCCGATAAATGACCGGTATCACTCATGATGATGTCCCCCCTTATGATCTATATCTTTTTCTTTGGAGATTAATTTTGTCCGATCAGCACACTTCAGCATGGCCTGACCAAAATAAGGATTCCTGACCTCCTTATCACCCTGCAGCCACATTGCTCCTTTACCATCAAATACCATTGGACAATGCATCTGGTAAACAGTTTCGAAACCGCCAGGACCAAAGGTGTTGATCAAAACCCTAGTTTCATTGGACAGTAGCGAAAACTTTTCACGAATTGTTTTCAGATCTTCCGACTGACTCATATTTTGCAATATCTGAGTGAATTTGAAATTTTCTTTCTTCCAAACCTCATGGGCATCTTCGGCAAGAGGTTCAGCGTCTACCTCTGATAAAGATGTTTGAAAATGTGTGACAGCTTGTTGGGCGAGTGAGAAATTATCACTGGCAAGGGCCTGCTGAAGGGATAAATACGCCTCCCAAAGTTTGACAAGTTGTGACTGAAACACAGACGAAACTTCATGATGCTGTGATGGTTGTGAACTTTGAGCATCATGTGATGTACCGAACTGTTCACGTACACGGTTCATATTATTTGTCAACACATTAAACAGACGTTCCATTTCTGCCAATTTTTTTATATTACGTCCTTCTACTACATCGTTGTTCAACAGCATAGAAAGCTCATCCCACAGCATCCGGAGATGTCCGGCCAATAGTTTTCCATCTACTTTACCGAGGGCTTCACCAAAAACTTGAAACTCATTGCGAAAAAGAGTAATGTCCTTCAATTCGACTGCCTTTGCTATCGCCTCATAAGCTGATTCGAGCCTTTGCAACCGGCTCTGGAACTCTGCCTGGACACCACCTGGAACCATCGTCTTCTCCTGTCCGGATTTGGAGGGCTTTTCTCCTCCGCCATGTTGATGTCCTCCGCCTCCACCACCCTCGGGTGTCATCATGCTTGGTTTAGCCTGTATCTGGATAGCACTGTCAATCTTGAAGTTTCCGTTTGTAACTACTATTTCGCCTTCCTTCAGACCGCTTCGAACCAGGTAGTAATTACCTGCCCGTGGTCCAAGTACTATTTCTCGTCCTTCGAAAGTGGGCTCGTCAGTACCTGGAAGTTCTACATAGACAATAGCCCGGGTACCTGTTACCAATGCGGCTGTGACAGGAATAACTAAAGGCTTGGGATCTTTTTTAGAGTCTGCGGTAACATAACCAAGTGATTCAGCGCGCACCAGTGACATGCCGCAAACATCACACTCACCTGGGTTATCTTTGACAATCTCCGGGTGCATTGGAGATATCCATTTTCCGACCAAATGTGGATCTATAACCTTTCCACCAGTTGATATCTGTGTATGAACAATCCCATGTACAAACATCTCCGGCTTTAGTTTACCTGAAAGGTTGGGCACGTTAACCCGCACTTTCACTGTACGGGTTTTTTCATTCAATATCGGTTCGATAAAGGCTATTCTCCCAACAAACTTCTCACCTGGATATGCTTCTGTTGTAAAGGTTATTTCCTGTCCATATCTCAACCAGACGAGATCAGATTCATAAGCATCCAGCATGACCCATACACGGCTTAAGTCGGCAACTGTGTAAATGCGATCACCCACATTAACATAGTCTCCTTCCTGACGGTTTTTTTTGATTACAACTCCGCTCATGGGGGCATAGATAGTTAAATGATCTGAAGGTTTTTCACTTTTCTCAATTTCCTGTATCTGCTCTTTCGTCATTCCCCACAGCCGCAGTCTCTCTCGAACAGGTTCGACCAAATCAGAAACATCCGGAAAAACGGAAGTCACTCCTGCTTGTTCTCGTGAACGTTTTAAAACCTGGATCAACTCATCCTGTGTTGAGTAGAGCTCTGGACTGTAAATGTATACCATATGGTCACCTTTCTTTACTTCAATACCCATATAATCCACATAGAGTCGATCCAAACGTCCTGATATCCAGGCAGTAATGTATCCCACCCTGGTCTCATCGTAATCTACTTTACCCACCATCCTTACTTCGGCAGTCACGTAACGTCTTTCAACAGGCGTAGTCTGTATATTCATCAATTCGCGAGCGGCATCACTGATTACTATCTGTCGCATACCTTCAGTTTTTTTATCCTTGCCTGTGGAAGTGACCGGAATAAGATCCATACCGCAGATAGGACATTTTCCAGGTTGTTGCTTCTGAATCTGCGGATGCATGCTGCAAGTCCAGAAAAGTGTTTTGCTGTCAGGTGTACCAATTGATAGCGTCGTTTCACCGGGACGCCCACCACTCTTTAGGAGCAGGCCGATGACTAATCCTGTTGTAAAAATAGCAGCAAAAATCGAGATAATTATCCATCTTGTCTTTAATGTGTTCCATATTTCTTTTGATTTGCTTGAAATATCTTCCATTTTAGATTTCCTTAAAAATATCATTTTTACCCGCCAGTCTTTGTGGCGGGCTGAACCAAGTCCTGAATTAAATTCAGGATCTTCGATTTCAGAATCTATATACCAATGTGTTAAGAGACCCTGAATCCGGTTCAGGGTGACAATATAGTGTTACCGCAGTAGAAACTAGTTTATAATAACATTAATAAGCTACTATTTTTTGTAACAAAGTACAGTTCCATATATTTATATATCAAGCTTCATGCCAAGCCATCATAACAACAACAGGAAAACCCTTTAAAGGGTTTTGTTCTCTGTTCTGTGGAATCTATTGGCCTCCGCACAAAACCCTTCTATAACATAACTTAAGAGGTTTTTCCACTCCATTCAAGATAGTATTTTTGTTTATGAACACACTTATTATCTTTACGATATAGAGGGAAACACATCTATACTTTGGTCTTATATGCCACAATGAAATGTAGCATATCAAACTCTCAAATTCTATAATTGAATATACTAAAACAGATTGTTAAAATGGAGATTTATATGATTAAGGAATTTAGGGATTCTTTCCTGCCTGTCGGCAGACAGGAATCCCTCAATTCTTACTTGTCCGCCGGTGAACGGATTCATCCGGGCGGGCGCCAGTTTGTTAGGTGGGAATTCCTAAATTGACTATTATGAGTAAAGATAAAACCCGCAGAGAGTTTATTAGAGAAACGTGCACAAATACATTATTGGGCGGCATGTTTCTATCTCAAATACCATTACCCCCCGACCTCTTACCAGATGACATCGAAACCGATTCAGGATTAAACCCGCAATCCCTGGTTGTAGATGTTAAAAGCAGGAATGATATTATACAGGGAGTAACCGCGAACATCTCATTGGTCAAGCAGATGGTCAGCTCAGGCATAACTTCACTTACAGGTACAAGCAATCCAAAAGATGCGTGGAAATCACTCTTTCATGAGGATGAAAGGATTGGTATAAAGATAAACGGTCTTGGTGCTCACATCCTTGCCGGTAATTATCAGATTTGCTGGGCTATTGTTGATGCACTCAAAGATATCGGTGTAAATGAAAATAATATCATCGTCTGGGATCAATATCAGCATCATCTACAATCATCAGGCTTCAGGCCGAACATGTCCTTTAAAGGAGTAAGGGTCTTCGCAACAGATAGGGGTAGTGGGAAAAAAGCCCTGGATGCAGGCAGTTCACATAAAGAGTACGACAGTGGATACGGAGCTGTGAGAATAAGTAAAATATGGACGGAAGATGTCGATTCAGTCATAAACCTGGGCCTGTTAAAAGACCACGGAATTGCAGGCGTAACCATTGCACTGAAAAACATATCTCATGGCGTTATCAGCCACCCGGAAATTTTTCATGATAATTCATGTGACCCTTTCATTGCCGCCATAAATTCAATACCAATAATCAAAGACAAGATAAAGCTCCACGTCTGTAATGGGATACTCGGCCTTTACGATGGCGGGCCAATGCCTAAGAAAAGACACGTGTGGAGCAACAACGGAATCATTCTGAGCAAAGACCCTGTAGCTCTCGACACAATAGGAATGCACATTATTGAGAGAAAGAGAAAAGAGAGAGCGCTTCCTTCACTATTTAACCGTCCAAACCTTCCAAAGCATATCGAAACAGCAGGTCAATACGGGCTTGGCATAAGTGACTTAAATCTGATAAATCACAAAACCGTCCTGATCTAACTTTATATCTAAATCGTACAATATAAAATCACACTATAACATATCTTCTTAAAAAGTCATGGCAGAGAAACTAATAACACCAGAAAAAGAATACGGAAGAAATACTGAAGGCAAGAAGAACTGGACGTCTAGAATTGGTAAATAACGGAACATTGATTATCAAAAATATAGAAAACATGTCAGCAAACACACAGGAATCTTTCTTGAAATTCCTGGAAACCGGCAACTTCCGGAGATTAGGAGGAAGCGAATACATACATGCTAATGTAAGGGTTATTGTTACCACTACAGATATCAGCTTAATGCAGGAAAGACTAAACCAGAGATTATTCCATATATTAGGCGCATATAAATTAGAGATCCCACCATTAAGAGATCGCAAAGAAGACATTCCTTCCCTTATCGAACATTTTGTAGATAAAACAAGCAAACCAAGACACATACAGGCAAAAAAGTTTTCAAAGGCCGCTACAAACAAAATATGAATATCCCGGAAACGTAAAGGAGCTGGAACATGTAATTGAACGTGCAATTACATTGTCAAAAGGACTGTTTTAATCTCTTTTCTTTCTGTACTTTATTTGCTGGCAGTACAATCTGACATCTCTATAGGCGGAAGAAAGATAGCCCTGATTCTATGCTGGCAGTTAAGTTTGCCGCTTCTATTTGTAGTATTTCTTTTTGCCGGTCGCTTTGGGTGCGGCATTTGTCCTATTAACTCTATCTCCAGGTTATTTAATAAACATATTAATCTGAGAATACCTATCCCGTCTTTTATTAAGAATAATGATGTCTGGTTTGTGGGTGTAGGTTTTATATCCATATTATTCCTGGAAAAGTACACACATATGGCCTATTCAATCAACAATACGGCCTATTTAATATTCGGTATTTTACTCGCAGCCATAATTATAGATTTTATTTTTGAAAAATCTGCCTGGTGCCGCCACCTTTGCCCACTGGGTGGATTGGGTGCGCTTTTATCCATGTCCTCCATGATAGAAATACGTTCAAACAGAAATACATGTACCACGATATGTACAACACATGATTGCTATAAGGGGTCTGAAAGAGCAGCCCCCTGCCCGATGTTTTTGCATCTTCAGTTCTTGTCGGATAATAGAGACTGCAAGATCTGTCTGAATTGTATTAAAAACTGTACACATAATGCAACACGTTTAAACCTCCGAATTCCGGGGGCGGAAATAAGTTCATTAAGACAAACATCTCTGGCGGGAGCTTTGTTTTCAATTATACTTTCAGGTCTATTATTGGCTGAAATCCTTTCTCAATCAGGTGTCAGCCAGGCAATCCCTGTTATTTTTCATCCAGGGAATAGTACCATTGACAATCGCTGTTATTTATATCATGTTGTTTTTCACTTGAAAAAAACATAGAAATTCAGACACTAATTTCACGAATCTACACGAAAAAAATAAATCTTAACGCAGAGAAGGCAAAAGAGAAATTTAACCACGGACATAGACTGATAAAACACGGATGAAAAAAAAGAAAGAGATCTTCCGATGAAGAAGAAAGCAGGAAACTCAGGAAAAAGCTTTAGAAAACAAATTCTTTATTTTTATCCTTCTCACTTCCTGCCTTCCTAAGAGGTAATAGTTTTTTTCCTTAGTGGTCTTAGTGGCTTCTTGTCCGCCAGTTTGTTAGGCGGGTGTGTGAGAATTAGTAATTTCTCTTCTTTCTTTCTTGCCTAGCTTTGCGACTTTGCGGTGAGTGTCTTTATTCACTAAATTCAAGGTGACAGTGTGTCATTGGATTTTTTCATTTAAAATGTGCAATGACAATTTGTCAGGTTTATACAAATCAAGGACTTCCTGAACATTTAGACAGAGAGTCATATCCTGCCTAAACAAGACGACTTACGTATTTGTGAATAGTTTTTTCGGCTGACTTTTTTTATGGCATTTTTATTGCTATTTATCTCGTAAAAATTTAAATGCAGACAATTTCTTCTTAATTTATCTTTATCTTACAAGAAAGGAAACTCTAAATGAACCTTGTTAGCAACTCAATTAAAGGGCTCCATCCAGCTTACTTTGCAATGGTAATGTCTACAGGGATAATTTCTATTGCATCCAATCTTTTAGGCTTTACAGGTATTGCATGTGTGCTTTTTTACATAAACATCATTGCATACGCAATTCTTTTACCTATGCTTATCTTGCGTGTGTTTATATTCTGGGATTGTTTATATAAGGACCTTTCCAATCCGAAATTAAGCTTTGTATTTTTTACTGTTGTTGCAGGCACAAATGTACTGGGAGCACAATTTGTTACTGTCGTGAACCAACCTGAAATTGCAAAAATCTTCTGGTATTTTGGGATCTTTCTCTGGACTGCCATCTCACTATCCACATTCAGCATACTCTTTTTCGAATGCACTGAAGGTATAGAAAAGGTAGTACATGGTGGTTGGCTGATAGCCACTGTTGGAACTCAATCCGTTGCTGTCCTGGGTGGTATACTTGCACCTGAATTTGGAGGTAATGGCAGCTTTGTAATGTTTGCGTCCTTTGTGTGGTGGATGATTGGCGCTTTCCTTTATATAATTTTGATTACCTTACTTTTCTACAGACTTGTGTTCTTCAAGTTTGCGCCGGAGGCTTTTGTACCACCATATTGGATTAATATGGGCGCACTCGCCATTACAACGTTGGCAGGTGCTGTTCTATGTTTAAGCATACCGAAAATAGGTGGTGTTTTTTCAGATTTCCTGACATTTACAAAAGGATTTACACTGTTTTTCTGGTCATTTGGTACATGGTGGATACCACTCTTAATCATTCTGGCATTTTGGAAGTATATATTTCACAAAACAGCGTTTAAATATAGCCCTCTCTACTGGGGCATGGTATTTCCATTAGGCATGTACACCGCCTGTACAATAAAACTTTCACAGGCGCTGGAACTTCCATTCCTTATAAATATACCAGTATATTTTATCTACATTGCTTTCACGGCATGGACTATCATATTTATCAGTATGATAATTTCTATGCTGAAGGCTGCTACTGCAAAAGAAACCGCTGCAACTTAATAAGCTAATTAGTATTTTCTGTTATATCACGGTATATGCAATTTGAAGCATGTACTGTGATATAGATTTACCTTAAATTAAAACGACAGATATAAGTTTCATCATTTGGACTACATCACGTGATTGTGTCTACCAATCCACTATCCAAATCATAATATGCGCCAACAATTATTAACTTATTGTTCTTTACCAGGTTACACAAAATAGGTTGTGACGATATCAATTGATCAACAACTATTTCTATGTTGGCTTTTACCGCATTATCCCACAGATCTCCGGTCTGATTTTTAGCCCTCTTTACTG
>JAANXD010000080.1 GCA_018263435.1 Candidatus Scalindua arabica
TGATACAAATATTCTGATCAGGAATACATAAATCCTGAATATCCTGTTAATCCTGTCTAAAAACAGATACTTTTGGTGGATTCGCTTCCCGCCTAACAAACCGGCGGACAGGCGCTTAATCCACCCTACTTCTCTGCACAAATCTACGTCCAATACCTTCTTTTCTTGCTTCTTGTTTCCAAGATATCTTACTTGTTCCCTCCGTGCCCTCTGCGGCTTTGTGTGAGAATCCAGTTTTTCCCGTTTCTCCTTCAATCTTCATTATTAAATATTCAATCCAAACAGCTTCCCCAGCATTGACTCTGGATAAATACAGAAGGGATATTCCCTGTTGGTTACAATAGAAAACCAAGGACAGCGACTATTTGAATTAACAGGCCGGACGAAAGAGTTCATTCACTTACTTCCTTGTAAGCGTAAAACATTAATTTATGAAAAGCGTATCCATCATTTGATGAAAATGTCTGTATGATATGTAAATTTTGTAGATTGCGGAAACTCTGGCGAGCTTCTAAATGGTATTCATGAGTTCATCCTTTAGAATGACGTTTAATTTTGGTTTCTTTATTTCAAGGATAAGCTCTATGACTTCTTTTATGTTATGAATTGCCTCTTCAATGGTCTTACCCTGAGTAAAGCAATTTGAATGCTCCTTACATTGTGCTGTGAAAAAATCTTCGTCCTTCTCTATCTCGATTGTCAATACCTGCATGACAAGTCCCCTTTAGCTGATTTTTGAAACAAATTCTACCCATGGAACATGGATTTCTTTTGCTATTTTCCGAGCTGTTCCAGGAGAAATATCTTTATGTCTTCCTATCGGAATTTTAATTTCACCATTTGCAAAAATTGTATAGTTGCTTCCTTCTCTAAGAAATTCAAACCCGTATTCTTCTAACGTCTTGGTTAACCAGAACTCTTTACTAAACACCGCATACTTTGTTAAAAAATGCTTTCTTTTCAAGTTGAGACTGCCATTTATGATGTCTTTTTAACGATTCCATCCTCTTTTGCGGTGGAATAGACAAAAAACGGTTAGTTTCTACAGGACCTAATTTTTCCATTAAAACATCAATACCCTTTTTTAATAATTTTTCTTCCTTTATATATTGGCCATGTTTCATTTCAAATTCTCCTTTAGGCAAAATTCTACTGGATTCAATACCGATAAACTGAAATTTAATTTCCTATATTTTCTTAATAATTTGTCGTCACAAGTAATGAAATAATCTGAAGATGCTTCTGCAAAAGCAATGTGTGTTGAGTCAGCAACACCAAAATTCAGCGCATATAATCCCTCTGCTCTCTCCCTTATTTTATCCATTTGAAAAGATACCTTCTTTCCATACTTTCTCAATAAAACTGTTAATTCCATTCTCTCATAGTCATCTCCAATACTTCCTATTTCTTCGTGATGAACAGGAGATAAGATCATGCCAAAGTTTTTATTTTCTACTGCTCTCAAGATTAAGTAAAAAGCGTCTGTCTCTAATCTAACACGCATTATGGACTGATCGTCAAACGGACGACACATTGTGCACACGTCAAGATAAATATTTTTCATAAAGATTTCCTGGTTATTACCCGTTTACAAATAAATAAACAGAATCTCTGACCATTCTAGTTTGAGAACAACTATATGTGGCAAGAAAGTTTATATATCCTTTTAATAATAAATCTTGACGAACAGGACTAATATAAAAACTACTTATTATTGAAGTCAAGGGTAAAAAGAGAGGTGGACATAAATCCTGAATATCCTGTTAATCCTGTCTAAAAACACATACTTTTTGGTGGATTCGCTTCCCGCCTAACAAACCGGCGGACAGGCGTTTAATCCACCCTACTTCTCTGCACAAATTTACGTCCAATACCTTCTTTTCTTGCTTCTTGTTTCCAAGATATCTTACTTGTTCCCTCCGTGCCCTCTGCGGCTTTGTGTGAGAATCTAGTTTTTCCCGTTTCTCCTTCAATCTTCAATATTAAATATTCAATCCAAACAGCTCCCCCAGCATTGATTCCGGATAGATACAGAAGGGGTATTCCCTGTTGGTTACAATAGAATTATACCTTATTTTTTTCTCTAAATCTTTCAGTTCGTTTTCCTTCTCCCTGATCAAGGGATTGATCTTTTCCTTCATCATGGCATTGAGCTCTTTCAACCTCTCAAAGGCGTGATGCTTCTCTTCACTGTTGTGCATCTCTCCGGCTATAAGTTCTCTCTTCTCGCTTACCATAGACTTCATCCCTGCGTCTTCCATAACCTCCACGGAAGCGTATTTGTCCGGATTGTATCCCATATCTTTGATGACGTGTTTCAGTTTATTAACGTCTTCACAGGAAGCATCAAATGGCTTATACGGCAGATGCAGGGTTGCCGAAACGGCTGCATACGCGGGAGGCTCTACGCCAAAGAAATCCCTTATGATTTCATCTGTAATCAGATCATACTTCGCCCCGCCAATCCCGTGAATAAACAGGTCAGAGAAGAACATCCTTGAATACATGGTGTTAACTATAGCCTTCGGACGGATCTTTATGCCCTTGCTTATCAAGTCCCTCAACCTTCTTAAATTTTCTGACGAATTACCTGATGAACTACCGTCTTCACCTAAATCAAAATGACCAACTATCTTATCCTCGCATATTACGCTTATGCGCCTCTTGTCTGCTACAGACGCATAAAGGCTCTTCCTCGATTCACCCTCACCCCATATCCAGAATGGCAGCTCCACCACATATCCTTTTTCCATGAGATCAGGCAGAGGGTTGGCCCTGGAACTTATCTTCTTTAATCTGCGATATTCCCCCAGCTTTGCATTATAGATATCTACAAAACTCCTCGCATTCGCCGTTATGTGCAGGAAGAAATTCAGGAAAGGCTCTGACTCACTTATATGGGAGACAGGAATCTCTAAATTACCGATCCCGAATCTCAATAAAAACGCATGCCTTGCACAGGTAAACAGATCAGTGAATCCCAGTATCTCTCCGGATAGTTTTATAACAATATTTATAAAATCTTCAAAGGACTTCCTCATATCAGGATTATGCAGGACCTTTAAAACACTTTCTTTAAAGACCGTCAGTTGTGTCGAATCTGTATATCTGATTTCTTCGAAGGCAAGATTGTGTAGATTGTATAGACTTGGGAGGAATTCTACCATTTTCACAGAGGAATCCAGGCCGTTTATGTCCGGAATGCTTAAATTATCGTCATGACAGGCGTCATTATCAACAACCATATTCAACCCCATACCATTTACCTTTTTCGCAATACTGTTTACGAGACCATACTTTATCAGCACACCCGGGTGTGCAAGTATAGGGGAGTGTCCGGTTTCTATTATGTCCTTCCCGGATTTATAAGTGTCATCAATAGAAAGCAAATTCTCTGTGCCTGCTATATTCAGCTTTGAACAGAGTGATTTTATTCTCCCAGTATATTCCCCGGCCTTTTTTAAGGTCTCGAAACGAACCTGTTCACGATATTCGGAAAAAGGTGTGCCGTTTATCTCAAAACCATAAGTCTTAAATCTCTCCTTATTTAAACCGATTAATCCAGGAATGTCTTCGTAAGTAGGCTTTATGAATATCTCTCTATTATTCTTTGGGATTGTGAATGATTCAATCTTCATTTAAGTTAATGGGACGCGGATAAACGCAGATTTTCAAGATAACATAATTTAAAAAGATGTTCTCACACAGAGCCGCAAAGAACGCCAAGAACGGATATATTTTCACTTTGTTGGTTCAGGTCACGCCAGAGGCGGATCTGCCTTCGGTACGACTTGTAGCCTGAATTGAACCGGCAATAGAATCACTTACACGGACAAACGAGTTTGTCCATGCCACCCATGCTAAACATACAGAATAAATCTTCCAACCCGTAACTCGTAACACGAAACTAAATCTGTGTTTATCTGCGTTAATCCGCGTCCAACATCTTGTCTACTCTTCCAATTTATCTTTCAGCTTATGAAGTTTATTGAGTGCTTCGATTGGTGTGATTTTCGACGTGTCGAGGTTCTTTAACTCTTCAATAACCACGTTCTGAGGTGGATTAAAGAGAGTCATTTGTTTTGGCTTATCTTCTTTCGCCTTCTTGATAGTTGCAAATTTTGGTTTGCCGTCCACGTCCAGTGTCTCAGCCTCAAGATTGGCAAGTATCACCTTCGCCCTTTGAATCACCTCACCCGGCATTCCGGCCAGCCTTGCAACATGAATACCATAACTTTTATCAGCACCGCCCTCAACAATCTTTCTCAGGAAGATTATCTCATCTTCCCACTCCCTTACTGCAATGTTGTAATTCCTGATACCCGGAAAGAGCAGGGCCAGTTCGGTAAGCTCATGATAATGAGTAGCAAACAGTGTCCTGGACTTGAGGTGTTCATAAATATATTCTGTCAATGCCCACGCAATACTTACACCGTCAAATGTACTGGTGCCTCGGCCAACCTCATCGAGTATTATCAGGCTGCGCTCTGTCGCATTATTTAATATATTCGCAGCCTCATTCATCTCCACCATAAATGTACTCTGGCCTCTCGCCAGTTCATCCATTGCACCCACTCTTGTGAATATACGATCAACAACCCCTATCGTCGCCTCTTTCGCCGGAATAAAACTGCCCATCTGTGCCATGAGCACAAGCAGAGCAACCTGACGGATATACGTGCTCTTCCCTGCCATGTTAGGGCCGGTAATTACCATGATCTGTTTATCTGTCCCGTTAATATCAATATCGTTAGGGACAAACTTCTCTGCCATTAATGTCTTATCAAGGACGGGGTGCCGTCCATCAATAATCCTGAGGCAAGGCTCTTCTGTTATTTCAGGCCTTGTATATCCGTTCTCGGTTGCAATATTCGAAAGTGTTGAAATACCGTCCAGGTGAGCTATAACATCAGCCGTCTTCTGTAAACGTTCGGTATATGTACTGACCTCCTCCCTGATCTTCTGAAAGGTTTCGTATTCCAACTCCTTCGCACGTTCATCTGCTGTAAGCACCTTTGTCTCATACTCCTTTAGTTCCGGAGTAATATACCTTTCGGCATGCTTAAGGGTCTGCTTGCGAATATACGTTTCGGGAACTCTCTCTTTATGCACATTTGTGATCTCAATATAATATCCGAAGACTTTATTGTACCCTACCTTTAATGAACTTATACCAGTCCTGTCTGTTTCCTGTGACTGAAAACCGGCAATCCAGCTCTTTCCATTTTTACTGATATTTCTCAACTCATCCAGATCATGATCATAACCTTCCTGTATAATCCCACCATCACGAACAGAATGAGGAGGTTCAGTTACTATGGCGGTGCTTATAAGCACCCTTACCTCTTCTAAAACATCCAATGCCTCATGGCATAGTTTCAGGATAGACGAATTGCAGACAGAAACCGCCGACTTTAATTTTGGCAGAAGAGAGAGCGATTGTTTCAGAGAGATAAGGTCTCTTGCATTGGCGCGGCCGAAGCTGATCTTTGCGGAAATCCTCTCAATGTCATACACATCACCCAAAAGCTCACGAATCTCCCTGCACTGGTTTTTATTATTATATAACTCTTCAACACCATCCTGCCTGACCTTTATATCACCGGATACACAAAGCGGACTTACCAGCCAGCCCTTTATCAACCTCCCCCCCATAGGGGTCTTCGCCCGGTCTATTACTCCCAGTAAAGAGCCCTCCTTCTGGTGTGTCCTCGCAGTCTTGACCAGTTCCAGGCTCTGCTGTGAGGAGTGGTCCAGGATCAGGCGATTCTGGCTTGAATACTTCTCAATCTTATTAATGTGTGTAAGGGATGTCTTCTGTGTCTCGTTGAGGTAGTTAATCAAAGCGCCCGCAGCGCTTAGAGATGGCCCGATATCCTCACATCCAAACCCCTCCAGCGAAGCGGTACAAAAATGGTTAATAAGTTTCTGATATGCCGTTTCACGTGAAAATTCCCAGTCTGCACGACGTGTAACCATAGCATCAAAATCTGCAGATATTCTTTCCGAAAGATCAAACTCATTAAAAGTGAAATTTTCGGGTAATACACACTCAGACGGATTTATCCTGGTCAATTCATCCAGTAAACAACTCTTGCTAATATCCTGTACCATGAATTGCCCGGTTGAAATGTCTACCCATGACAAACCGATTCTGTTGTCATTTAAAAAGAGAGATAAAAGATAGTTGTTGTCTTTATCCTCCAACATTTCATCTTCAGTAAGTGTACCGGGAGTGATAACCCTTACTACATCCCGCTCAACTATTCCCTTTGCACCCGATTTAGGATCATCTTTTTCAGCACCATTCAACAATTGTTCACAAACAGCAACCTTATACCCTGCTTTTATCAACTTGGGAATATAAGATCCGGCTGCGTGATGAGGTATCCCTGCCATGGGGACGGCCTTTTCCCCCTTGGATCTTGAAGTCAATGTGATGCCCAGAACCTTTGCCGCAATCCTGGCATCATCATAAAACATCTCATAAAAATCCCCCATACGGAAAAACAACAGTGCATCCTCATTCTTCTTCTTTATGCTCATGTATTGTTTCATCATAGGGGTTGAAAAAGGCATCTTATTTCCTTATATCTTTGGTTTGATCAAATTATTTAAACAGGAAGTCTGCTTGTATGAATATTAAAGCAAATGAACATAATCTTTCAAATAAAATAAACACCTAAATTGAGCGATTTTATTATACATGCCGTTGTAGCCGTCCGCCTTGGCGGACGTTCTTCATCACTTGTCGGGTTTGCGTAAGTTATGCAACCTTAAGGTTGCGGCTACCCGCCCGAACGTACTGTTCGGTACGGGCAGGCAAAATTGCTCAATTTAATAAACAGAAAGCGTTGACATTGCCAGTAATGTGGGATATTATAGCTAGAAACATCCACATAATTAGGAGGTGTATTTATGCGAACTATACAAATGACTTTAGATGATGACCTGGTTGATGCCGTTGATAAAGTAGCAAAGAAGTTCAAAATGTCTCGTTCTGCATTCGCGCGTCAAGCATTGCGCAATGCTATTGCTCAGGCAAATATTAAACAGATGGAAAATAAACATAAACGAGGATACGAAAAGCAACCTGTCAGCAAGTCAGAATTCAGTATCTGGGAATCTGAACAGGAATGGGTTAATTGATGAAAAGAGGCGAAATTAGATGGTACAAATTCAAAAGCCCTGACAAAAAGCGTCCTGTTCTAATATTAACAAGAGATTCTGTGTTAGAGTATCTGAATGAAGTTACAATTGCCCCAATAACTTCGACAATAAGAGATATCCCCAGTGAAATATTGCTGACCCGTGAAGATGGCATGCGCAAAGATTGTGCAATAAACTGCGACCACATACAAACCGTCTCAAAAGACAAAATAGGATCATTAATAACAACACTCCCTAAAGACAAACTCACTCAAGTCAGCAAAGCAATCTGGTTTGCTTTGAATTTATAGCTGATTTTTGACTTTACTGTGGTCGGACAGATAACGTTTCGATATAGTTGTTTTGAAATCTTAACCGATTCTATTTTGCAATCCATTCCCAGAATATACTATTGAAAATATTTTAGATGAACCCAAAATAACCTCCCGAATTAATTTCCTTTTTTCCAAAGGCTTGAACATTGAATTTGTAGACATACAATCAAAGAATCTTAAATTAAACCTTCAACTAATCGACAGCAGTTTGCCAGAAATATTATCCTATTTATTACTTTACAGATATACTGAATCAAAAAGTCTTTTGCGGGATTTATTAAAGATTATAGAAAAAAAGAACCCATTAAATTTCGATACAGAATTTAACCATCCTTTCTACGAATACAAGATTAAAAACTTTTTGACTGACAGTGCCTTAGGAATGACACCCGGTAGAACTTGGACCGGAGAATACGATGCGACAGGAGGGATTATTATCGTTAAAGAAGATGGTGAGTTAGTTTGCTATCATATTTATAATAGAAATGAATTTCAAGAATATCTAATCAACAACACCAAATTAGAGCAAGCCAGTATGACACGATACGAATTCGGAGAGTTGTATGAAGAAGGAGATAGGAAGTTAATAAAGTTAAATCTACAGGTTAGATTTAATTAAGAATAGGGACAGATGTATATGCTCAGTAATTCTGTATTTTAACGAGCTTAGTATTTAAGACCTTTTACAAAAGGCGAAGGAAAATGAGTGATACCCCAATGCAAATACAACAACGGTACAAAGAGATGCTTATGTCTCGAACACCGATAGAACGATTAAGGATGGTGAGTAGAATGTATGATACAAGCAGAAAGCTTGTAATCGCAGGAATACAAAATAGAAAGCAACATCTAAATACCTCTCAATTACGTGGACAGCTTTTTCTGCGCATGTATGGAAATGATTTTCCGGCTGCTGATATAAGGAAAATCATCAATAAAAGCCCTGACATGCAATTGGATGCAGATATCTAAGCTGGTGGTCAATTGATTCTTATTACAGTTTATATCCCGGCTATGCCAAAATGGAAAGACCCATACACAAGAAATCAGTAAAGGAGGTATAAAACAATGGAAAAAGAGTATAGTGATTGTTACTACTGTGGGGGAGTTGTAAAAGAGCGACTCGTACCTCGTGAATTTAGATGGAAAGGCAAGTTATTCGTTTTTGAAAATGTTCCTATCGGTGTCTGTGCACAGTGTGGAGAAAAAGTAATTAAACCAAAAGTAGCAAAGGATATTGATCATATTTTAGAGGTAAACAAAAAGCCAACAAAGACTATCCAGGTTCCAGTGTATCAATATGAACAAAATATTGCCTAACAATCTTTTGGTTTTTAATAGACATGATTGATGTTTTAATCTGATAAATTAAATGAAGCGACAATATCGATTAGGAGAATAAACTATGCAACCAATTAGATACGAGCCTGATCCAAAAACAATTCAGGATTTAGTAAATCTTTATGAGAAAAAACATCTTAATTTAAACCCCGGATTCCAAAGGGACTCTGTTTGGACACCATCTGATCGTAAGAAACTTATCGATTCCCTCCTTCGAAATTATCCGCTACCTTCAATATTTTTATATAAAAGAGAAGACAATGGTCATTACATATATGATGTTATAGACGGCAAGCAGCGCATTGAAACTATTTTTCGCTTTATGGGATTAATACGAGGTGATAGGTTTTCGACTATATCACAAGTCACACCCAACATTGAAAAGGAGACAATAGATTGGAAATTTCTTCGCAGAAAAAAGCTTCAGCATAGACTTACAGGGTACAAGCTTCAAACGATTGAAGTTTCTGGTGAGTTGGCAGACATAATCGACGTGTTTGTTAGAATTAATTCAACGGGGAAAGCACTCACTCCAGCAGAAAAACGTCATGCAAAATATTATAATAGTGAATTCCTTCGTATGGCAGGTAAAGTTGCTGAGCGTTATAAAGATTACTTTCTTTCAAACAAAATTCTTAGCCCAAACCAAATTAAGCGAATGAAACATGTAGAGCTTATTTGTGAATTTATGGTGTCTATAAATAATGAAGGAGTAATAAATAAAAAAATGGCCTTAGATAAGGTAATGAATGCTAACTCTATATCTGGAAAACAGGTCAAAAAACTAAGAGAACAATGTGTTAGAACACTTAATCGCATTAAAAGGATGTTCCCAAGGCTTAAGACCACTCGATTCTGTCAGCTCTCAGATTTTTACACTATTGGAGTTCTTTTTTGGAAGTACGAAAGAGATGGTCTCATATTAACCGATAAGCGCAGGAATACATTAGCTTTCGATTTAGTCAGAAATTTCTCTAGCGGAGTAGACGAAGTTAGGGAATTACAAAGGAAAGCAAAAGGAATTCGGCCAGGGCAGGAGCTATATCGCGAGTACCTTCTCACAGTTCTACAAAGTACTGATGAAATTAAACAACGAAAAAAACGAGAGGATATGTTAAACGGTATCTTAGAAAGCTTGTATGAAAAAAAGGACAATAAGAGAACATTTAGCAAAGAGCAACGACGGATAATATGGAATTCTGAAAAGGATCAAGCCTGTGCAATTTGCAGTAAGGCAGTTACTTGGGACGATTTTACTGCTGACCATGTAAAACCTCACAGCAAAGCTGGAAAAACAAAAATTTTGAATGCCGCCATTACACATCGATCTTGTAATTCTCGAAAGGGAAACAGATAACAATCAGATACACTTGAAATCGAACTAGTACGACCTTTTTTAGCCGTGACTATTTTTAGTATACAAATCAGTTTTATGCACTTTTAAGTACTACATGATTCGATTCAGTGATCCAGACGTAAGGATAGAAAACCTAAAGGTTTCCCTGCCTACCGGCAGGCAGGCGCTACGAACACTTTCATTCCTTTCTTGTATTTTATAGAAAGACTAACTACCCGACATAATCACGTCTGATTCTATTGCTTCCGGGGAATCTTTGATATTTCTTTTGAAAATAGCCTCCATTCCACTGGAGGTTTTGATGGATAATCTGGTATCAAAATCCTCATAGATAATAATACCTTCAACATCAGACAGCCTTTCAATTAAGTCCATGCCCTTCTTCAATCCAAGGACAAATACTCCTGTGGAGAGTGCGTCTGCCCTGGTAGCACTGTCTGCAACTATTGTCACGCTCACGATGTCCTTAACTGGATTGCCGGTCCTTGGATCGATTATGTGTGAATACCGCTCGCCATCAATAGTAAAGAATTTTTCGTAGTCACCGGAAGTAGATACGGCTTTATCTCTAATCTCGAATGAACCAAGGAGTCCCTCGCTCTTGCGCGGATGCTGCAGGCCTATAACCCATGAATCCTTCTCCGGCGGCGCTCCATAAGCGTAAATATTTCCGGCAAAGTTTATGATTGCAGAATTTATACCGTTTCCTTTAAGTACCCTGGTTGCCATGTCAACCGCATAACCCTTTCCAATCCCACCCAGATCAATCTGGGTGTCGGAATGCTTGAAGGATATAGTCTTTACGATACTCGGGTCACGGAAGAGTGACTTTTTAACTGTTTCTCCGATAATAATATTTTTATAAGAGACTGATTCAAGCGCTGATTCCAGCTCTTCTTTACCCGGAATCCTTCCCTGCTCCTTGAAAAATCCCCACTTCTTCATGAGAGGCCCTATTGTAATATCAAAGGCACCATCAGTTATTTCACTATACTGCAGGGATTGTTCTATCACGTAAGCAAGCTCGTTGTCACAGGTGGTTGGTTCTGAAGCAGCATTTTTATTAACTCCTGACAGCTCGCTATCCTCTTTATAATTGCTCATCAGATAATCAAGCCTGTCAACCTCTTTGAATACATCATGGAATGCTTTTTCAGCTTTATACTTGTTTGCAACAGAGGCGGAGACCTCAAAGAGTGTTCCCATACCCAATTCCACCTTTTTGAATAGTGTTAATTCCCGCTCCCGGCCTTCATCGCCAAACTTCACCCTCTCCATGGAAGCAATATCAACTGTCCTTTTACCGCTTAAATAGAATTGATCAATCACGGCAAGCACCTTCTTCGTTCCCGTACACATAGTGACAACAGACATTGTCGCCCCGGTAATATTAATGATGTCCCTATTAATTCTCAAGGGACTCTTAACGGACTTTCCCTTAAACTGGTGAAGAAATCTCTTATGCGCAATCTCGGCGCCCCTGCTTTCACGGTAAACGAGTACGGCTATATCCCTGATCTTACCCTTCGGACTCACGGACACTATGAATGTATAAGGGTGAAACTTGCCGACCTCCTCAGTAATTATTGCATATCCTGCAACCTTGCCGGATTTGATACCTATATATGTGATAAAGCTGTTTTCAAATATCTTCCGCCTCAGGCTGTTCTGAAGCACAGCCTTACTATCATCAGTTAGGATTATCTCGTCATACACTATCTCATCACAATCCGGAAATACCTTCAGCAATGCCTGCTCTTCTGTCAGAAAAACCTGAGGCTGATAATTGTCCGCTGGTTCTTCCTCAAAACCTGTCTGTGCATGGCACGTAGAAACAGCTACAAACACTAACGCCAGTATCAATAAATAAACGTTTGGCTTTCTCATTCTCATAGACTCCTTAGCTATCATTCATTACAGAAACATGATCAGCCTCTCTTTCGAGAGGATTCCAGAATTGGACTCCTCTTGAAAGAGAGGACAGCTCTTAATCTTACTCCAGGATTTCTTCGATCCTCATTAAGGCCTCTTCTTCTCGTTCTCCTGTAGACCTCCTTCTCTCCCACCTATATGCCGCACTGCCTCCCCTTGCTTTTTCCTGAATCTGACAGCTGACTTCTACCGAACTGATCAAATTATTACCGGAAATCTTGATTGTAATTCGATATCGCTCTTTCCAGTAATCATCAAATAACCGGTCTGACACTATGCTTCTTGCCTTCCTTTCCGAGAATCCCTCAACCCAGCCGGTCTTTATTATACCCTTTTCCTTGTTTATTTTATCCAGGGGCAGATCTCCCAGTGACATTAGAACAGCAGACCACACACCCTCAAAGTCTTCGTTAAAAGTCTTTGTAAATTTTGAAGATTGCGAACCTGCAGAACGGTCATCATAAGCCTGGTGTCTTGAAGCAGTACCAGGCAGGATACATCCTGTTAAGGAAAACAGTAGTATTATTAATAATATTCTTAAGGTAGACATAATATTGCAAATAAATCTTTGGTTTTGGGTGGTGGATGCTAACAGAGGCTATATATTCTTGTCAAGTAATTATCAGAATCCTGAGTGTTTGGCAGCTGACCTTGAGTTATTACAAGGTCAGCTTTAACGGTTGGCCACAAAAGGATGGATGCACTGCGAAAGGAGAAGGAGAAAGTTACAGTGCACCCATCAGGGATGATTTTTGAATTAGGCCTTCGGCAACTACTATCTCCCACGAAAATCACGAAACATCACGAAAGTATTTTTTGTGTTTTCTCGTGCCCGCCAGGCCAGGCCGTTCGCCAGCCTTACCCGTCCCCGCCAGAATGCGTCGGGCTGGCGAACGGATTCATCCGGGCGGGCAAGCATTCCCGCCAAAAGACTTGTCGGACAAGCTGGCGGGGACTGGTCGGGCAGGGAATTCGGATTTCGGGTTTTTTCTTTTATTCCGCAATTCATCACTTAATGAGGCTTATCCTTGCATTCCACCCTTCATTCGTTACTAATATCTTCCCCTCTCTTGCAAGCCAGCCGATTGCCTGATTAAAGAGATTATCATTTACCAGCATTGATGATCTTAGATTGCGGAGCGTCATATCCCCATATCCTTTAAGATGAAGTAAGATAAATTCAGCAGTTAAACAAGTATGAATATCTCAAATATCCTGAACCCACCTTGAACCTATACATTTTTGCCAAGTAGTTCCTTTGTCTTGTTTTTTAATTCCCCTAGATCAGACGACTTGACAATGCAGGCTTCGGCAGACCAGGGGAAAAAGCGTTCCTCGTAATCGTCGTAAGCCGTATTAATGATGATAGGTATTTTGCTGAGCTTAAAGAGTTTTCTACTCATATTTATAGCCTCGATGCTATCCAAAATGGGCGTGGTGATTTCCGTTATCATAATGTCAGGAATTTGTTCATTGATCTTTTCAATTGCCTCTCTGCCATTTCTTGCGAGCATTACTTTGTATCCTTCACGTCTAAACTCTTCTTCGTAGAGCAAGCCATGGTTCTTATAATTTTCCACAACTAAAATTGTTTTCATGATCCCAACCTCTTTCTTTTGGTTATTTAATTAATATTTGCATGATCTATCAAAGTGAAAGGTTAAGTCTGCTGGTAACAAAGTCCATATTGCTTGTGTTTAAATGTAATGCCTTAAAGATTAATTTTACATTTAAGTGAGTACAACAGAGTTATCACTGTCTCCATAATGGGTCTTCACATATTTGTCGGCATTCCAGTCATTTAACCATTTTGATCCATCAACAAGATAACGAAACTGGTGTTCCCTCCCCGGCTCAAGATCAAGTTTGGCAGCGTAGTCTCCGTTTTTCATTTTTTTCATTGGATTTGCATGGATATTCCAATCATTGAAATTACCAACTATGCACACACTCTGTGCTTCAGGAGCTGCGACTTTCGGTAATTTAAGAGTTACTCTGCATACATCCTTTGACTTGAGATATTCCTTTTTTATCCCACCATTCCTTGTTTTTTCTTTCAGATGTTCTGATTGTTTTTCTGAAAGACCCTTGTTGATCATTTTTTTTAGACTATTTTTCGTCTTCCGTATTGTTGTTTGTTCTTTCTTGATTTTTGCCATTATCATGCCCCTTTCTTTTGGATTTTATTATTTAAGACTAAACTCTCATTGTGACTTACTTTACGGATGGCATCATTTTAACATCTTCTTCTTATCACAGTGTAAGCCGGTATCATAGAGGATACCAGATATTCCACATCAACAGGTTTGACCATATAGTCATCAGCGCCTTTCGTAAGGGCGTCTTTAGCTATATCTTCATCTCTGACGGCAGTCAGCATTATAATAACCACTTTGTTGTCCAATTGCCTTATGCGCCTCAAGGTTTCTATGCCGCCCATTCCGGGCATTATTATGTCAAGAATCACTATATCAGGCATTTCAGTCTTTACCTTTACCAGGGCGGACTCTCCACTATAGGATACAGTTACACTGAAATTCTTAGATTCCAGGATTTTTTTTAGAAATTTACACGCCGTGGTCTCATCATCTACTATTAATATTTTGTACAAAGTTGATTTCCCTTCTTATAAAGCCGGCATTATTTCGTGATTTTCACGCCTTTAGCAGGGTACCGAGAGCTTCTTCAACGTTGGTCATCATTTTGTTTAAAACTGTTTGCTGCAGTAGTTGTTTTGTGCCATTTTCTGATGCTGTTTTTTTTCTCATGGCCTCCCCGGTTGTAAGAACACTCATGGCCCCCTCAAAACATTCAGGGCAGTAGCCGTGAGAGCAGGTAACATGTGCCCTTTTGATAAGATATGTTTCCATTGCCATCCATTTACCGGCGCCATGTTCATAGCCTGTATCATCACGTATCTTTTGGCACTTACAACAAACCGGCAAAATATCCTCATAGAGCTTGACTTTCTTTTGAAGTTCCAACTTTTCAGTGCAGCGGCGTATAGCAGCGAGCAAAATGTCAATATTATTGATCGGTTTAAGAATGTAATCGTTTACATTTAACTTGATAGCTTCTACAGCATATGCAAATTTGGCTTGAGCAGTAAGGAAAATAACCGCTGCTGACACTCCGGCTCTACGGAGTTCCTGCAAGGTATCCATTCCACTCATACCAGGCATCTTAATGTCAAGAAGTATAACGTCTGGCTCTGCTTTCACTGCCGCTTCCAGCGCATCTTTTCCACTGTAAGCCACATCAACAGAATACCCTTTTACTACCAAAAAACTCTTAAGAAATTTACAAAATCTGATCTCATCGTCTACTACTAAAATCTTAAATCTGTACATGCCTTTCCTCCTTGATTGTAATAATCATTCCCGTGTCGGCAGTGGATGACAATATAAATTTCAAAATTTTATACCAAATCTTCTCTGATTTAAACTGATTTGCTGTTTTTCAGAGGTTCCTTAAATTAAGGATGGATGCACTGTGAAAGGAGAAGGGGTTAAGAACAGTACACCCATCACGAAACCCAGAATTAATACGATTAAGACTTAATTTAAATTAGATTTCAAAAAATTTTGCTCTCATATACCTTATCTTCAATGCAATGCTTGATTAATTCACAAAAGTCATAATCATTAATTGTCTTTGATATTATTGCGTTTACGCCTAACTTTTTCACATCATCCGGGTCAACCGGTAAATAATCTGAACTCATTAATATAATGGGGACCTTAATAATATTATTTATCTTTTTTATAACGTCAAATCCGCTCATTTTCGGCATATTAATATCTGTTATCACAAGATCAAAGCTTTGCATCAAAAATAGTACTACGCCAGAGGCGCCATTACTTGCCGTAGACACACGATAGCCTTCATCCAAAAGTAGTTGTTTGAAAATATCAAGAACGTCTTCATTGTCGTCAATAATCAGTATATTTTTCATAATACTTTATTCCTTTCATTAAATTACCAATTCTCACACAGAGAACACTAAGAAAACGGAATTTAGAAAAATAAAAGAAAATAGTTTTTTCACTTCGTGGTCTTCGTCTGCCAGTGTATAGCACGCAGACAAGCGACTTCGTGTGAGGAGTAAAGCCCAACTACAACTTACCCAATCTCATTTTCAGGTTAATTACTGGTTAGACTACAAGGTAACTTTTTGTATATGGATGACCATGAGCGTCTTGCAAAGACAACGGGAATGTTAGATTCCTTTGCCAGTTTCTTCGTTACGTTAGTGAGATTGTGATTGACGTAGTCGTGCAGTACAATGATCAAATCCATTGTCATCGGCATTCCTCTCTTAATAACGTTTCTATTTCTGCCGTTCATATGCCTGATATCGTCTACGCCAATTTTTTTCAATTCCTTTGGTATACTGCCAAGGTGGTCTCCACCAACTATTAATACTGACATGTTATTTTTCCTCCTATATAAAAGTAACAAGGTATTGATTAAAATTTAAATCCGAAGCACGAAAACCGAAACAATATCGAATCACCAAAATCCTAAATTCAAAACAAAAGATCCTCGAATGCAAATGCTTCTCATGTTTTGGACATTTGAAAATTCGAATTTTGTATTTGTTTCGAGTTTCCCCGTCCGCCTTTGGCGGAGACATTCGCATTTTGAATCTTATTTATTCCACAATTCATCATTTAACGAGACTTATACTTGTCCTCCATCCTGTCTTAGTTACCGATATCTTACCCTCTCTTGCGAGCCAGCCAATGCCCTGATAAAAAAGAAACTTTTCCATCCTCAGCAAAGATCTCAGTCTGCGGAGCATCATCTCCCCATTCGCATGGAGGCGAATCCAGATAATGTCTGCGGCTACTTCTATTTGTGTTGCACGTTCCATATAATACCTCCTTTCAAAATGTTAAAACGTTTTCACCCAACATCAAGTATCCAGTATTACAACTCCTTTAATAAGATTCATGTGAAATTTATAACCGCTGTTTAATCACAGGCTCTATATATTCTGCGGGCATCCTGTCGTGTCCGTGTTGTGAACATATATAGTTTATGCGGCGATTAATCAAATTAAGCCTTTGTGGAAAAGCCTCCTCATTCCGTCTAAGGATGGAAAGATCATGCATTGATTTGACAAAACCATTTGGAAAGTAGGCAGTAAAGGTTGCATAATTTATCCTGGAAAAAAAATTGTCATTATCAATCCCTATAGCACCTTCGATGCAATCCAGTCCTTTCTGCAGCAGTATCTGCCCTCTCCAGCCGTATGTTATTGTTCCCAAAGCGGCAAGCGCATTTGGAGATTCAGGATGCCTTTCTGCAAGGACTTTAAAGAAATTGATTGCACGGCCGGTTTCTCCGTATTGCCATGCAAGAATGACATATCGTGAATAAATATCCCCAAAGTTTGTATCATCAATCTTTCTTTCCATATTTCTCTCAAGGATTGCAAGTTGATCATTCAACTGCCTGTCTTTAGTAGAGGCTATCTTATTTGTGATGGTATTATTCATGACAGGATAAGGCCCGCCTGCCATTTGCCTGCCCGGATATGCCGTTCGGACGGGTCGGTCAGGTAACCGGATAATTTCACTGTAATATTTACTGATACCAGAAGACTTTTCGCCTGCGTGTGACCAGTTAATTCTTTTATTTAGCTGGCTTTGTACCTCCATCAGCTTTCTCCTTATGTGACTGTTATGTAAAGTGTCAAGCTTTATTACGTACTGTTCCTAAGCAATTAAAAACTTCGTCTATATTATTATTTCATTATTATCTTTATTTCTGGTAGTGTAGAAAACTGTAACCACTTATTAAGTTCTTTGTCTATCCAATCCTGGCCTTGACTTCCTTCACTAATTCTTCCCTTGTGAAGGTTTTGTCAAGAAATACCAGGTCAGGATCTATCTTCCTTAAATTGTTATAAGGGCGATGGGAAATGTCCGTCGCCATTATGAAAGGGATATCCTCGTATTCAGGCATACTCTTCAGGTGAAGAAAGAGTGTATCGCCGGTCATCATGTTTAACGTTAGATCAGTAATAATTAAATCAGGCCTCTTATCTTCCAATCTTGACAAAGCTTCATATCCATCGTACACATTGACCATTCTATAGTCTGAACCTTCCAACATTTGTGTATATAGGTCATGAAAAGGTTGTTCATCGTCTACTATCATTATTGTTTTTGTCTTCATTATCATCAATAATCAGTATATTTTTCACTTATTATCTAATTAAGAATGAGACTCAATCTCAATTACATGCCACACTATACACTGACAGAGATTTTCTGTCAAGAATAAAAATTGTTTTGTCAAGGCAAATAGAAAATGTCAGGTTTTTGCCAAAATATTTTTTTGTAAAATGCAAATGACTAGTAATATATGGAATGTCACCATTTCAAATCTGAAACTGAGTCTCAAAGTAAATATTTGCTAAATAAGAGTTTACACTTGACATTTATTCCTGCGTGTATATTATTCGGTAGTAATTGAGGTTTGTTTATATTTCAAAATTTTTTTTATGTGGGAAGATATTCCAATGGTTTTTAGCAGCTACATTAAAAACGATTTTAGCGGAAACGGGTGTTATACACACAAAACCAAGGGGCGATTGCGTCATGAAGTCGCCGGTTTGAAAAATTCTACAGAGTTTGTCAGAGACGTTGAATTTGAATTTTCACGGAAGGAAGGAATCCTGCATGTTGAGGCTAATTCCGTTACCGGCAGGATACTTCTTCTCTTTGAGCCTGAAAGAGTAACACATGATGAATTAATCCGGGATATTGATAAGATTAAGCCTGCAACTGATAAAGAGGCGAAGCCCTTCAAAGACAGTCGTCGTCATAAACCCGGAAAAGCCAAAAGATTCAAACACGAATGCAACGGTAGTGCTGATGCGGCAAAAAACAAAATGAAAAAACAGGATGATGAGACAGGGCTTTCCATCCGAAGCCAGATTATTAAATTGTGTGTAACTGGAGCAATTCTTTTCTTTCTGTTTGTTAAACGCCGTTTCCTTGGCCCTGCTCGATTAGCCAATAGCGGCGCCTTGCTTGGCTTAAGCGGGATAACGACTATTATAGTGGGCTATCCGGTATTCCGAAACGGCCTGGCGGTATTGGCAGGGAAAGATAAGGTTAACATTGATACATTAATCACGGTCGCAACTATTGCCACTTTTGTTCTTCGTGAAAGTTTGACGGGATTGGTTGTTGTATGGCTGATTGATTTGAGTAATCTATTGAAGACACTCACCCTGCGCCGGTCCCGGAAGGCCTTTGAAGAACTTTTGAATTTAGATGAAGAAATTGCCTGGATAGTAGTAGATGAAGTTGAGATGAAGGTATCTGTTGAGGAGATAAATGTAAATGATGTTGTAGCTGTTCATATAGGGGAAAAGATTGTCGTGGATGGCGAGGTGGTGAAAGGAGAAGCGGCGGTAAATCAGGCCGCTATCACGGGCGAATCAAATCTTGTTACAAAACAATCCGGCGATCGTGCATTTGCAGGAACGTTTGTAGAGATGGGCACCCTGTATATCCGTGCAGAAAGGGTTGGGGACGATACCCAATTGGCCAGGATTGTTCAGATTGTAGAAGAGGCGCAGGAGGGCCGTGCGGAGATCCAGAACGTGGCAGACCGATTTGCACAAAGGGTTATTCCTGTCTCTTTCATACTGTCTGCTCTTACGTTCTTATTTACCCGTGATATCCGCAGAAGCCTGACTATGCTGGTAATTGCCTGTCCATGTGCGGTTGGCCTGTCCACACCGACAGCGGTTGTTGCCGCCATTGGGGGCGCTGCGAGAAAGGGAATATTAATAAAGGGAGGCGCCAACCTCGAGACGGCGGGAGGGATAGACAGCGTAATCTTTGACAAGACAGGCACATTAACGATAGGCGAACCCAGGGTATCACGTGTAATTTCACTGGCCACCCGGTATAAGCCGAGAGATGTGTTGTTGTTTGCAGCAATTGGCGTGAAGCATTCGAGCCACCCGCTTGCCTCAGCCGTACTGGTTCACGTCCACGAGATGGAGGCTGTCATTCCTGAGCATACCGAATGTGAGGTGGTAATCGGACACGGGGTAAGGGCAATTTCCGATGGGATTCAGATTTTAGTAGGCAGTCGGCACTTTATGGATGATATGGGAGTTAAGGTTAATCATGAAGGTGACGTTCAGTCGGAGCGATTGATACAAAATGGGGAATCTGTCCTTTATATTGCGCGAGAAAATGTATTAATAGGGATTATCGGAGTCAAGGATTTATTAAGGCCAGGGATTGACCAGACCATAATGGGCCTCCGTAGCAGTGGGGTTAAGAAGATTTACGTTGTAACGGGCGACCATTATGATTCTGCGGCAATCATGGCTAAAGACCTGGATATTGATGAGATTAAGGCTTCCATGCTGCCTGAAGATAAATCCAATTTTGTAAAGAGACTTCAAGGTGAGGGCAAGCGTGTTGCTATGGTGGGGGATGGTATTAACGATGGACCTGCGCTTGCCGTTGCTGATTTGGGGATTGCAATGAAGACCAATGGAACTGACGTTGCGATTGAGGCCGCTGATGTGGCTATTACGGGAGATCACCTGCACTCAGTTTCTGAAACTATACAGATTAGCAGGCAGGCCATGAAGATGATTCGCCAGAATTTCACCTTTTCGATTGGTATCAATTCCCTGGGAATACTATTGGGAATGTTTGGGGTGATTTCACCGCTTACTGCGGCCATCCTGCATAACGCCAATACATTGGGTGTGGTCTTTAATTCAAGTAGATTGTATTTAACGGGGATTGGTGAAGGCAATGGTAAAGCAAAAGATATTTCACATGGACACACTAACGGAAGAACTGAAAAATAGGAAGTGATAATATAAGTTTTTTTGAAAGGAGGCTGTTATGCTGAGTTATCGATTATTAAGAACCGTAGGAATGGGAGCTGGTTCGGTTTTATTGGTTACGGTGGTCTTGCCCATAGTTGCCAGGGCAGCAAAGCCGGTCATGAAATCTGCTATAATGGGAGGGTTAAGCCTGAAAGATCAGATGAAGGAGGCTTATGCAGAAAACAGGGAAAAGTTTGATGATTTGGTGGCTGAAGTGAAAGAAGAGGAAACAGGGAAAGCAAGAAAATCCAAAAGAACTAAAAAAAAGTGAGTTCAGGTTTTCAGGTTCATGTATAGTGACGTCACTCTCCACCTAGGCGGACGTGAGAGCTGAGTTGAGGAACAATATGAGGAAGTTCAAAGTCAGCGGGCAACGTGCTTGACATCAATTATCTAACTATTTTTTTATTGGAAGGAGGTTGTTATGGCTAAATTAGGTTTTTTTAAATCTTTTGGTTTTGGTGTTGGTTCTGCACTTGTGGCTATGGCCGTTTATCCTTTGATTGCATCATCTGCCAAACCTTTAATGAAAAGTGTTATCAAGGGTAGTTTGGGGCTAAAAGATCAAATGAAGCAGGCTTACGCAGAAAGCAAGGAACAATTTGAGGATATGGTGGCTGAGGTAAAAGAGGAAATAAATGAAGAAAAGGGGTAATTAACCAGTTTAAAACTCATGTGGAACAATGAGGGTTGCGCGGCGTGGATACAATTTCCATCTTCCAGAAAATCCGGATATCAAGGTCGGTTTTATGAATTAATCTCGACTAAACTAAGTTGTTATTTGCGCCTCGCAACTCACTCTTAATAATAGCGAACACGGTTTACCAGAGAGCTTTCAACTAAATACCTTGAAGAATCGAGAATTAAAGAAGTCGATCAATTCAGAAGAGCTGCAAGTCACCGGTTGATTCCTTTTTCAGATGTTGGCTCGGGGTTGTAGTTCCGGACGGTTTTGTATAGTTTCTGCTTCTCCTCATCGACACCCCTCATTTTCATCCACAAGATAGCTTCCTCGTTGGATTTTCCTTCGATGTCGATCAGGCAAATGGCCGCAGAGGCCTTCGGTTGAATTTTCAACCATCCTAAAACTAAGACCAAAATCTAAATTTCAAGATCCATTCCAACAAAACTTGTGCGAATGAAGAGAATTAGAAGATTTTTCGTTTGAAAATGATCAGTGAGACAATAGTCAGCCCGGCAACCAGTAGAATTTTTCCCAGTGTTGATTTTGTCTTGACGGGTTTTTGGTGCACAGCCTTTTGGCGTACCACTCTCTTTTTCTTTGGTGCGTCTTTTTCAGGGACAGATGAACTGGGTTGTTTTTTCTGTTCAGGTTCAGCCGGTTCTTTGCCAAGGGTCAGTTTTGCACGTTTTACCATAACATATACTCCTCATTGATCCATCTATAAAGTCCTTCCATTTCAGATGCCGCCTTACCCTTTTGGTCAAATTCGGTGACGGCCCGGCCATCGATCAGAGAATGGCTGAATGCCACCCGGTTGGCCAGAGAAACCGGTGCCACAGGCAGTCCGTAAACGGTTAAAGCATCCCTTGCTTCGGTGACAATAGCTGTCTCGCCAAACCAGCCGGGAAACGGACAACCGTTTAAGACAATGACGCCTTTTGTCTCAGCTTTTTTTACGATGTTAACGCTTGCACCAATCGCTTCAAGATCAAGTATGGCCGGCCGGCTGGGGATCAAAATGATATCAGCGGCATTGGCTGCAATAATGGAATCCGATTCAGAGTGGGGAGCTGTGTCGATAACCAGAAGATCGGTATTCTTATTTTTTAAATCAAAAATGGTTTGATTCAAGTTTGATGCAGTCATACCGATGACCTGAGGATCTTCAAGCTGTCTTCTTTTTCTCCAGAACATTGCGCTTTGTTGAGGATCAATGTCCGCAATCACTGTTTTTTTGCTTGCGGCGGCGGCAATCACTGCAAGGTGGATGGACAGAGTTGTTTTTCCTGTTCCCCCTTTTTGGGCAAGTAAAGTAATGATTTTCATACCAAAGCCTCACTACAACCACTCATGGATGTGAGCTAAATTAACATTTGTGTCTTACCGTATAAATTTATGTTTTTTTAATGGAAAGGAGGATGGGGAGGTTATCAAAGTATATTAATAACTGTTACTGGGAAAAATTCTTTTACGATCTCAAAATTCTGGTAGAATTAGCCATAATTCCCAGTGTATGAACCATATGCAATATGCCTCCCATAACTGGATTCAGAAGGCCTACTGCTCCCAGACATACTCCTGTGAGGTTGGTACCTACAGCAAGCCAGTAGTTCTGATGTACCACCTTCAATGTTTTCTTGCTTAAAGTTCTCAGGTAAAGAATCTGATCTAATTCATCTGTGGCCAACGTTATGTCTGCCACCTCGATTGCAACATCTGAACCACCAGCACCCATGGCAATACCAACCTCAGAAATTGATAAGGCAAGAGTATCATTGACACCATCACCCACCATTACCACCTTCTCACCAGTAGACTGAATCTCTTTGACTCTGTTTCCCTTATCATCAGGCAAAAGGTTGGCATAATAGCTATCAAAATTCAACGTTTGTGACAGCTTTCGTGCAACAGGTTCATTATCGCCTGTTATTAAAATGATTTTATTTACATCATCATCTTTAAGCTGTTTTATTACCCTTTGGGTTTCAGGACGTATAGAATTTGTTACGCCGATAAGACCAAGGATATCTCCATCTTTTGCTACATAAATAACCGTCTGAGCGTTTTCTATAAGTTCAGCTGCCTTATTCTGGTAATATTCATTGTCAATTCCGTATCGTTTCATCATACTAAGGTTACCCACAAGTATTTCTTTGCCATCTACTTCTGATCGAACACCCCGTCCTGGGAAAAATTCGCATACCCTGTGTGTTTGACTGATTACGTCTAATTCTTCAGCGCGCTTATGAATTGCTGCAGCCAGAGGATGTTGATTGTGCATTTCAGCCAGAGCAGCCCACTTGAAGAGATCTTTTTCACTGATTCCGTTGTCTTTTATAATTACTTTGGAGACTGTTGGTTCGTCAGTAGTTATAGTTCCTGTTTTGTCAAAACAATAAACTTTTGCATGGGCCATATGTTCTATGTGGATTCCACCCTTTACCAGGATGCGTCTGCGTGCTGCACTATAAATAGCACTGGTTATAGCAGTGGATGCTGCTAATACTGTAGCACAGGGACAGGACATCACAATCATAACTGTTAAGGTACGGCTAAGACTTCTTGTTAAAAGAAATGTTAAGAATGTTACAGAAACACCAAGTATGGAAAGCTTTCTTGCAAGTTCGTCAGCAACATTTTGTACCGGTGCACGATTTCCTAAAGAGTCCTCCACCATTTTGAGAACCCGTGCCATATAGGTTTCACTACCAACCTTTTCAGCATGAATATACAAGACCCCCCTGCTCACAATTGTACCGGCATATACCTGATCATCTTTTTGTTTCAAGACAGGTTCTGATCTTCCCGTAATAAGAGACTCGTCGAGAAATGCATCTCCCTGTAGCACCCTGCCATCTACAGGTATCTTCTCGCCTGTATGGGCAACGACAGTATCTCCAATCTTTACCTTCAATGCATGTGTTTCTTTCTCTTTACCATCAACCAGTATATAGGTATTCTTTACTGAAATCTCAAGAATCTTACGGATGGCCTTTCTGGACCTTTCAGCCACAAACTCTTCAAGAAGCATCCCACCTCTCAAGATAAAAATGATTTCTAAGGCTGTTAGCGCATTTCCCGTAAAGATAGTAGTGAGCAAAGCAAATGATAAAAATTGATTTATCGTAAACTTGTGTTCATAAACCGCTTCTCGCCATGCATTTCTTATCATGGGTAGAGCGGCAACGGTTGAGACAATTGAAACTGTACTGAATGGTGTCTGGAGTATGGGAACTCTAAAGAAGAATTGTTTGACATGAACATAAACCATATAACCGGAAAGGAGGATAAATGTACCAAACTTGCGAATTGTAGACTGATTGTTCAATTTTTCATATGAACAGCATTCAATAGATGACCTCGTTGAGGCCTCCGATAAATGGGCTGTTTTTGTAAGGCCCCTCACCTCTTTCAGGATAGTATCAACAGACAATTTTCTTACATCATAAAAAATGATCAGGCTGGCACAATTTGTATTCATTCTTGTTGTCTTGATACCGTCCAGCTGATTTATGCCTTCTTCAATCCGGTAGGCAATTACCGGTTTGTAAAAGACCTTATTTATTTTAAGGCGCAGCCTTCCCCGGACCTGATGCCTGATCGAAATATCATTTATCAAACTTCTTGCCATTGAACTCGATGCCTTCGACCGATTTTTCCTATAATTATATGGCATTTTTAATTTTATTATTTTTTAATAATGATTATTAATATACACAAATCCAATAAATTTACAAATGAATTACAAACACTAATCTTTTTGATTTCAGGGTTATTAAACGTATCTAACGGTGCCAGCTTGACCGTGACTGGGGTGGGGTTGTGTAAGTGAAAAATGCCTTAATCACCCTCTTCTAATCCTTCCCATCAGAAAAGAGGAAAATAAAGAATCTGACGAGCTCATCACTTTATTTTGTTTTCTTACTAATTAATTTTTACATCGTACATAGATACCACTTACCATGTCTCCATCTAAGGCAATTTGAGATTCTCCTATCTGTAAGACAAATGTAGGTGTTTTTTGATGCACCTTTAGCTCTATGCCATGTAGTATGCCAATCCCTGAAATCATGTCCAAGCTATCTTGATCTTTGATTGTGGTATAAACAACCCTGCCCACATCTCCCTGTCTCAATTCCGAAAGAGGGGCAATTAAAGCTTTAATATCTTTTCTGGCCTTTTTGCAACACTTTCCCATTGGAATCGCCTTGCCATGAGGACATTCTCTAGGATGCCCAAGCAGCGTGCAAATAGCTGAAATTACATCATCCGGCAGGAAGCACTCAAATTGACATGTATTTGTCTCGAATTTGTCACTTCTGATGTTCAGTACATCGTATATAAGCCGTTCTGCCAGTCTATGCCGTCTGGTTATCAACTCTGCTTTTTCCCCCCCGGCATGTGTCAGTTTGACCTTCCGCTCATCAAGATTGACAAGGCCTCCGCGATTCATCTCCTCAAATATCTTATTTGTGAATTCTGTTCTAAGTTGCTCGCTTATGAATTCCATCTCGGCCATACCACGCCCTTTACCCGCTGTCCATATATGTTCCAATACCTCTTTTATCCTGTGCTCAATCATTTTTCAGTCTTATCGTTAACATTCTTCGGATAATATTCTTTTACTATAGAGTTCAATGATGATATGACATTTTCTTCTGTGGTTACTTGAGGATTGTATGATATAGTAATCGAGGCTATTATTTTAATTATACGAACTGACGTGATTCCCTGCATATTCTCAATTTCCCTAAGCATTGCTTCCTGTTTTTCATGTAGATCTTCTTTTTGCTCTCGACTGAGATTCTTATACATGTCAATAGCAGAATCTACAAGCCTGAATCTTAAACGGCCTCTTGTAGAATGAACACATCTGACAATATCTTCCAATGAGTAATTATTCATCTTTTAAAGACAAACTTACACAATTATTACAATAGCCCTTGATTTCAAACGTATGTGTTTTATATTGAAATCTTTTTTTTCTACAGATACTATTTACAATTTTCTTTGTTTCTCTGTGATTTATTTCAATGATTTTTTTGCACTTTAAGCATACCACATGGCCAATATTATATTGTTCTACTTTTTCATAAACGTAATGATCAGGGGCAATATCAGTTTTCTTTACTATTCTGGAATCTTCCAATAATTTTATTGTCCTGTAGAGAGTGCTTTTTGATATGCGATTCCTTTTTGCCTGTAAATTATTATATAATCTGTCAATTGTAAAATGCTTAATCGTCTTTGAGGTTTCAAGAATTTCCTTCAGGATATGCCGCCTTTCATAAGTATAACTTAAACCCTTTGTCCTGAGATACTCCCTGAACAAAGCTTCTTTTATAAGGCCATTGTCTTTCCGTGGTGACATATTTTCTTGAAATCTCTAAAAGACTAAACGACTCAATGATTTACCCATAAATCTCTTAGCTACACCTCCCAGAATGAGGCCTCCCACTGCATCAACTGCTAAATGAAGTATAAGTTTGTTCAGGTGAGACGTTGCGGTACTTCCGACAGTACCTGTTTTTGCGCATAATCTACAGTTGCGTTTGACTGGGAAGAAAGACCTTTGGCCATCTGGATAAGATGAAATCGTCCTTCTTTTTTGCCGGGGGTATAAAGGAACAACCTCTTTGCTATTTGAATATTTTTCGGTTTCAAGGAAATCGTCTGCCGCACTCTTTAGTCCCGAAAAGATTTCCTTGTGATTGATACTTCCTGGGCTAAATTCTATAAGAATGTTTCCTGTAATAGTACTTGGCCTTGCTTTGCGAATACCCTCACGATTACGCAATTTATCTCTCAAATATTTTGCGAAGGTATTGGAATTTTTGAGGCCGGAAATATTGAATCTACAGCGTGTTTTATTACGGTATACGCACCTCACTGCAGATATGCTATCTTGATAATCTTCCGTTTTTGATTTTATCATTATACTCTCCATAGAGAACTCCTTTTAATAGTCTGGTGTTGTTAAAAAACACGTAAGTTCTCAATAAGTTGAGGAAGACTTATAAATGCTTTACCACCCCATTTCCCCTCCTTCGCAAGGAGGGGATTAAGGGGAGGTCTTCCTCAACTTATTGAGAACTTACGAAACACTACATGAATACCCCTGTGAAATAACTTCAGATTCCACCGGGCAGGTACATAAACGATCTCTGTGCACTGACAGATTCATATTAAGCGTCAAAATGCACATGCCTGCCTTACCCTTTGCAGTGATATCGGTTCAGTCTTTCGTTCAAAACAAGTTTTTATACCATTTGATGCCTCAACTTCTATACTGCCATCTGATCTTTCGTAAAGGTCAATCCCCTCGGCATCAGGTATGTTATTGATAATCCCCATATCCTTATTCAAACCTGACAGGTGAGCGGCTGCAGCAAGGGCATCGGCTTCAAATGCGGTAGGGGCAACTACAACTGCCTCAAGCAAATTTGCATCGAAAGGTCTTTGCAGATTTGAGTCGATAATATGGAAATATTTATTTCTGTTACTTATAAGCATTTTTTCGTAATTTCCTGAGATTGCGACGGCACCGTTGTTTAAATGGACAAATCCTATGCTTTTCCCCTTATCTTTCGGGTCTGGTATTGCTATTCTCCAGGCAGTATCACCAGGCGGGTTGCCCACGACCCTTATAGCACCTCCAAAGTTAACCAGAGCGTGTGATACACCATGGTTTTCCAATACTTTGATTACATTGTCTACAACATATCCATTGACGACAAGTGAGATATCAAGCTTAGTCTGCTTATCTTTGAAAAAAATGGTACCTCCGCCATTCTTGTCTGCATCAACGACTATGTTTTTATAGTTAATAGCATTGAATAAAGACACTATGTCTTCAGATTCACTAAATTTTTTTTTGTTCCTGTTTAATGTACCGGCCAACGAACCTTCTGTTATGTCAAACCCTCCGTTTGTTATCTTACTATAGTGGAGAGAGGATTTGATAATATTGAAGAGTTCTTCGTCACACCTGATCGGTTTTTTCCATGCTTTTTCATTTATTTTGGATATTTTGCTATTCTTCAACTCTTTATTGAGAATCTTGTTCAGGCGGTTGACTTCTTTAAAGGCTTCTTTAAAAGCATTTGATGCATTCTTCTCTGTTGTACCTGTTATCAATATTTCTACAATGTCATCCATAGCAGGATAGGCTTGTGAAAAGATTTGTTGCGACTCTTCTTCCTCTGCCTGATTCCCTATCCGGCTATATGGCACGGAACCGGTTTCTCGATTACGGTGAAGATAAAATTCATTAAGGACGGCCACCATCTTTCTCACACCACGATTCACGCCCCTTACAGATGTGGTGGCGCCGGTGATATTTATTATGTCTTTGTTGATTCGTATAGGATTTTTCAGGGACTTGCCTTTGTACTGATGGAGAAATCTCTTCCTTATAACCTCCTTGCCCCTGCTTTCCCTGTAAATCATTACCGCTACCTGTTCTATCTTCCCGTTTGGTTTCATGCTAAGGATAAAGGTTATCGGATGAAAGCAGCCCATTTCATCCGTTATGATGGCATATTTATTTATACTCCCTCTCTTTTTGCCTGTGAATACATCGAAGGCATCTTCATCAATCCGGGCCTTTAGTCTGTTTTCCAGCCTCTGTTTCTCATCTTGAGTAAGCACAAGGCGTTCCACTAAAACCTCGTCACATCCTTTGAAAACTGACGCAAGAGCCTCATCTTCCTCAAGGAATACCTGCATTTCATAATTATCAGCAGGCTCTACATCATCTATGTTAATTTTCTGTCCTATTATGTAGTCGTACTGTGACAATGCAGCTCTTTGATGAAAGACTATAACCATGATTAAGAAAGGCAAGAAGATAGAGTGAACAATCCGTAGCTTCATGTAGTAATATCCTGAAAAAAATTCTTAACAGTTCAGCTCACCGCAAAGACGCAGAGGACGCAAAGAAAAAACTTTAAAAAATGAAAAAAACTTCATGTGTTATTATCGTCTACAACAGAATTCCAAAGCTTTTCAGAAATTTTCATCATTTACTTTATAAAGAAAAATAACTTTGCGCTCTTTGCGCCTTTGCGGTGAACTATTATCTATATTTTTAATTAACTATTTGTCTTTCAAAAGATTTTCTATTATTTGTGAAAGCTCATCCTCTCCCACCAAACCGACGTGATTCTGCACAAGATTACGATCTCTGTCATATATAAGCATTGTCGGGATCGAACGGATATCATAGTGGAAACCTACATCTTCATTGCCCAGATAGACTGGATATCTGATTTCTGTTTTGCCAATAAATTTCTGCAGCTTTTCCCTGTCAAAGTCAAAGGAGACACCGATTATTGACAATCCTTTCGATTTATATTTTTTATATATATTTGAAAAAACAGGGGCCTGCTTCGAACAAGGAGCACAAAAGGTGGCCCAGAAATCCACAATCAGGACCTCGCTCTTTGAATTTGTTATCTCATTTTCCAGAAAACCGGCATCAACAGTTTCTATAGTGTCTGCACATAAAGAGTATTCTTGAAATACGGAGGAAAGACAAAAAGCTGCTATTGGTGTCAATATCAAAAATCTCAGGTATCGATTCTTGATGAGAGAATCAAAAAAACGTATCATGAAATTCTACTCCTGCCCACTCGTTAACATTGGAAATAGGAAATAGGGACACATCCCATTTATATTAGTTTTACTAATAAACATACTTCTTATAAATGGGATGTGTCCCTATTTAAAATATAACTGAGGGTGGAGCGTTATACGGGGAGGTGTATAACGCTCCTTCCTTGTCATTGTATTGCACTCAAACAAAATGGAATTATTAATACCTCAGTCATAAACATTTAAGGATCTTAGATTTCGGATTTCGGATTGCAGATTTATAAGTCTTTTAAAGTAATGTCTTGTAAAAATTCCTTTTTGTAAATTTGTTTTAACAATTACAAAATTACGACTACGTTATTCGATTGTGGCCTGCCCGACAGGCAGGCACGACTTGCGAAAGCAAGGCCGCCTTGGCGGTCATGCCTGAGGCAGATCCGCCTAGGCGGAGATTCCAAGACTTGTTCTTGGATTAGAAAAATGTCGCAACTGAAAAGACAAGGCTATCATCACTTATATCCGTTCCTCTTTCTGTATGATCTGCCCTTAGACGCCTGCCATGTTCGGTATTAAACTGGTATTCAGCCTTGAAGACGGTATCTTCAGTGAATCTCCAGTTAAGTCCGGGTGTCAGTCGTGTCCTTCTTACATCACCTTGTTTTGCAACATTGGTAGGCGAATTTACATCAATCTGGCCCCAGCGCAGTACGGCTGTAAATGTAGAATCCTCTGTGAAGACGGTTGGAGCAAGGGTCTTAAGAAACTCAGGCATGAAGTGGTACCTTGGTTCTACGTAGTATCCCCACATGTCGCCTGCCATCCTGTCGCTTTTTTCAGTAATACCATCTTCCAGAACACCATCTCTATCTATGGAGGCATGGCTATATTCTCCAACCAGTTCAAATGGTCCTCTCTGATATGTCCAGTCAAGTGCCTTAATTGTCATGCGGTTTTCATTACTATCGTCTATTTTTCCTGTATGAAAGGAGGCGCCAAGCTCAAGACCAAGAAACGGGCTGTAGGCTACACGCCCGACTATCGCAAAATTTGTATTATTCTCGCTCTGTTTGCTACCCCTTGAATCTTTAATAAAATCCTGTATCTCACTTGCTTTAGCCGCATCGGCCGCTGTCAATACGCTTGTGTTTCCATTTATCGACTGAAAGCCATTTACTGCATAGATTTCATAGTCAAGCTTTGACATTTCCGTCGGGTAAAATGTACCAAAGAATCCCATGCCTGATTCGCTGAGAGTTGTTGGTATGATATGAGTGTTTACCATTGGCCTGTCTGTCAGATCCTGGAGGGGCGAATCATGGACTAGATTAAGCTTGCCAAGGGGACTCAAGATTATGCCCCCACGGTAATTCAGCCAATCCGTCATAAGGAAATCTATAGTTGCAAATTCGACTTTTAGCTTTCCTGGTTTATCCCGAACTCCTCCTGCTGTATTTGTACCTCCGTGTTCAATCTCTATTTCGGTAGCAAACTTGACCCGG
>JAANXD010000081.1 GCA_018263435.1 Candidatus Scalindua arabica
TCATCGACTAACTTCTCATTTTCTTTGTTGACCTTCCCCTGTTTCCCCTTGAAGGTTTCTTTCACTCCTCCTAATGCTCGTTTACGCCAATCCGTTATTTGCGTCCTATGTACTTCGTATTTCGATGACAACTCCGCTACGGTCTTTTCTTCCTTAATTGCTTCCAATGCAACCTTCGCCTTAAATTCCGCATTAAAACCCTTTCTCATTTTCGAACCTCCTTTTTGATATTTTAACATCAAAAGTGCATCTTAGCTAGTGGTCCGAAAATCCCAGTCCATTATAAGTTGCCACAGTTGCTCCACAGTTATGAATCCTTTTTGACCGCAAACGGTTTGTTTTCCTTTTTTGACATAACGAGCATCAGTGTTGTGAGGGGTGGATATTATTTCGTCACCTTTTGGCTTCTCACGTATGACAATCTCCATCTTTTCTCCATCCGCACCTTCTACTGTTTCACATTGCTGATCAAATACTTTTGCCAATGTTTTGAAGCTTTCATAATGCTTGACCTGGTTATGGTTGATAAAAGTTTCATATAATAAATACATATCCTTTGCCATAACCTTTATTTGACGTTGGGCTTTTTCACGATCTTTCTCTGTTAAATCAAAATCCTTTGCAAGATAGTCTCTGGAAAGCTCTTTGACAACATCTTCACATAATCCAGGTTTTTGTTTACGTAGGTTTTGAAGAAAGACTCGTACTATCTCTTTAAATAATCCATAACGGGATAATATTTGAAGCCATCCATGTATGAAGAATGAATCAGTTCGTTGCTTCTTTAATGACGTACCGCATGCATCAGCAAATTTCAGCGTCAATTCTCGAAACAGATTTCTTGCTTTATCGTCTTTGTCCAAGCGACAATAAAACTTAAACAGCGTAGTATGGTCTACAAGTGCCTCTTGTGCTTTATCTAAAGGAGTATTGGTAGCAATTAACCAGTCGATACGACGTAAAAATTGATATTCAGCTTCTCTCCATGTGAGTTTTTCTATACTCATAAAATAAGTATGGATATGGTTGTCTTTACTGATTTATTTGGCCTGCCAACTTTGTCTTTTTCTTCGTTATAGAGATCTCTAAATTTGTCTTCGTCAATTAAAGGATAAATTTCCTTTCTATAAATGCGGCACCAGTCCTTCGGTGGGAGAATGTTTGGAAACATATTATCTATGTCAAATAGAGATAATTGAGGACTTGTTTTACGAAACATACTTTGTTCTCCAAAAGGGTTTAACATATTGTATAATATGCGCTTATGATAACATAACCCTTTCAAATGTCAAGCCGATTATTGATATAATTTGTTATTTCGTAAGCACTTAAGTGCTTATGGGTAATAAATCAACAGAGTCATAGATAATACCAAATAAATCTGAAACTTTTTTGATAACATGAACATCTTGGACAAAGTCTTTCCTAAACAGATATAGCGAAGAATACGGACAAACGAGTTTGTCCATGCCACCATTCAGAATTGAAGTCTCTTTTCTCTCGTCCTGAAGAATTTCATAATTGGTTCTACGTACGAACTGTCTGTCCTTACATCAATTAAATCAACACCCATACCTCTAAACAAATCTGCCCTATCCTGCATATTTTTTACATTAAACCGATTAAACCTTTCCGTCATCTTCCTGTCTGATGTATCAACAAGTGTAATTCCACCGGTTTCTGCATCTTCCAGCTCAACAAAACCAACATTTGGTATCTCTAATTCACGGGGATCTGTTATGGAAACCGCAATCATATCGTGACGCTTGTTAGCAATACGTAATGCGCGTTCAAATCCTTCAGTTATAAAGTCTGATACCAGGAAGCAGACTGTCTTACGCTTGATAATCTTTAAAAGATACTCAAGGGCTATAGATATGTCGGTTCCCTTATTTTCCGGCTTGTAGCAAAGCACCTCTCTGATCACACGAAGCACATGAGTCTTTCCCTTCTTTGGCGGCACAAACTTTTCTATCTTATCAGTAAAGAGAATAAGCCCAACCTTGTCATTGTTCCTTACAGCAGAAAGGGCAAGCAGGGCGCAGATCTCGGTCGCAATCTCGTTCTTAAACTGTTTCATACTTCCAAATTCACCCGAATAACTAAGGTCTACCAGAAACATAATGGTTAATTCTCTCTCCTCTTTAAATCTCTTTATATAAGGATGACCCATGCGTGCCGTAACATTCCAATCAATTGTGCGTATATCATCTCCAGCCTGATATTCCCTCACATCTTCAAATTCCATACCCCGGCCCTTGAAGACGCTTACGTACTCACCAGCCAATACGTCATTAACCAGGCGGCTCGAGCGAATCTGTATCTGCTTTACCTTCTTTAATATTTCCTTTGGAATCATAGCAAGTAATTAAAATTTAAGAATTGGGGAATTCAGGGATTAAGGAATTGTCCCCTGCCTGTTCACGTCCGCCATCTGGCAGAGACAGACAGGAATTCCTCCCTGTCCGCCAGACTGTTAGGCGGAAATCTCTTAATCCTTAAATTCCTCAATCACATAATATAATGAATAAATACGGAATTTTAAAACAAAAAATACCGAACAAAAGGACAATAAAAATCAAATTTGTGGTTTCAGGTAATATTTTAATAAAAAAAGCCCGAATTTAATCTTTTGACATTTATTTGCTCCTTATAGTATAATCCTCCCTCGTTTTTTATACGTACCTTATGCCTATGTTAGCAGGGAACCTATCCGTTCTATAAATTGTTCTAAAGGTATATGAAAATAAAAATTACAACAAAAGAATTAAAGTCCGATTTTGCTGAAGAGGTTAAAAAAAGAAGTGGAATAGATGTAAAGAAATGCTACCAATGCGGTAAATGTACGGCAGGATGCCCGGTAGCTTATGAGATGGATTACATGCCAAATCAAATTATCAGATTTGTGCAAATCGGTGCCAGACGGGAAGCATTAACATCAAGAACCATATGGTTATGCGCTTCCTGTATAACATGTACAACAAGATGTCCAAAAGAGGTTAAGATTGCGGAATTAATGGACGTCTTAAGAGAAATGTCACTTGAAGAAGGCCTGGCCAACCCGCTTGAAAAGAATATCACAACATTTCACGAAGCATTTCTTAACTCCGTTAAGAAACACGGCCGTATCTCTGAAATAGGGATGATACAAGAATACAAGATGAAGAGGCCTAAAACAGCAATGCAGGATTTATTAGTAGGTCCTCAAATGTTAAGCAAAGGGAAGTTGTCATTCTTACCCCACAACATTAAAGGTAAGAATGCCATTAAGAAAATATTTGAAAAATGCAAATAGAAGAAAAAACGAAGATCGGCTATTATCCGGGCTGTGCAATCACGATGGGTTCAAGTTCAGAGGAATATGGCACTTCCGTATTAAGGGTGGCCGAAGAAATAGGACCTGAACTGGAAGAAATCCATGATTGGAACTGCTGTGGTGCATCTTCGGCTCACGCAACAAACCACAAACTCTCAACCGCCCTGTCTATCAGAAACATCAGCCTGGCAGAACAATCCGGTTACAAAGAAATACTTGCACCCTGCCCTATGTGTTCTCAAAGATTGATTGTTTCTCAAAATGATGTTGAGGAAGATGAAGAACTGAAAAAGGATGTCGAGGATGCCATAGAAATGCCATGCAATGGCGGTGTGAAGATCATAAATTATCTTGAACTAATCAAGAATTATTGCATGGATGAAATAGCCGAAAAGAAAAAAAAGACTCCCAAGGATTTAAAGATTGCCAGCTATTACGGATGCCTTCTGTTAAGGCCTCCAAAGGTACTTAAATTTGATGATCCTGAAAACCCCACGTCCATGGAGGAAATTGTGGAGGCAACAGGAGCCACATCTGTAGACTGGGAGCTTAAAACAAATTGCTGCGGCGGCGGTTTTACACTCAGCCGGACAGACGTAGTCTTAAAGCTGACTAATGATATTTTAGAGTGCGCTGCAGACGCAGGCGCTGATGCAATAGCTGTAGCCTGCCCGATGTGCCATGCAAACCTGGATATGAGGCAGAAGAAAATAGGAAAAGAATATAATCGTAAATTCGATATTCCTATCGTGTATATCTCAGAACTTATCGGACTTGCCCTGGATTTAGGGCCAATAAGCCTTGGTCTGAATAAACACTTTATAGATACGGAATCAGTCGTTAATGCATTTGCATAAATTAATTAATCCTGTAGGGGCGTATTGCAATACGCCCCTACATATGTGTTATTAATAATTTTTCACTGAGGAGTTTGTAAGTGAGTAAGAAAATTGGTGTATTTGTCTGCCATTGTGGTACGAATATCTCTGCTACTGTTGACGTTGAGAAAGTAGCGGAAGAGGCGAAGAAGAATAATCCAGGCGTTTCATATACAACTACCTACAAGTATATGTGTTCAGACCCTGGGCAGAAACTCTTAAGAGACAAAATCAAGGAAGAAGGGTTGGACGGCGTAGTAGTCGCCGCCTGCTCTCCAAAGATGCACGAACACACATTCCGTAACGCCGCTATAAAGACAGGCCTGAATCCATATCATGTCGAGATTTCTAACCTCAGGGAGCAGTGTTCGTGGGTTCACCCAGATAAACCCACAGGAACTGAAAAGTCTATCGATCTCGTCAGAATGATGACCGAAAAGACTAGAAAGGATAAATCCCTGAATCCAATTAAAGTGCCGGTAACAAAGCGCGCTCTCGTTATCGGTGGTGGCATCGCCGGAATACAGGCTGCATTGGATATAGCCGATGGAGGGCAAGAGGTTATAATGGTTGAGCGAGAGGCGTCAATCGGCGGCCACATGGCACAACTATCAGAGACCTTCCCTACCCTGGATTGTTCACAGTGTATCATGACGCCGAAGATGGTTGAAGCGGCACAACACGAAAATATAACAATGCACACATGGTCCGAGATAGAATCTGTTGACGGTTATATCGGCAATTTCGACGTAAAGATTCGAAAAAAAGCAAGGTCTGTCGACCTGGACCTGTGTACCGGATGCAGTTCATGCTGGCAGGTATGCCCATGCAAAAAAATAAAGAGCGAATTTGATATGGGTATGGGAAACAGGACTGCCATCTATATTCCATTCCCACAGGCGATTCCAAGTAAGCCTGTAATCGACAGGGAAAACTGCATATTATTCAAAGACGCACGCAAGAAAAACATTAAACCAAATGACTCCAAGGTTTGCAGAAAGTGTATCGACGCATGTCCGATAGCACCCGTTAAGGCAATTGACTACAACCAGGTAGATGAAATCGTAGAAGAGAAAGTCGGCGCAATAATCGTTGCCACAGGTTATAAGGAACTTGATGATACCAGTCTTTATGGTGAATATGGCGGCGGTAAATACAAAGACGTAATAACGGGACTTCAATTTGAACGTCTTGCCAGTGCTTCCGGCCCCACGGAAGGCGCGATTAAAAGGCCTTCGGATGGCAAAGAACCGGAAATAGTTGTATTTATTCAATGTGTTGGTTCAAGAGACCCTGCAAAAGGGTGTTCATACTGTTCCAAGACATGTTGTATGTATACGGCTAAGCACACCATGTTGTTTAAACACAAGGTACATCATGGACACGCATTTGTTTTCTATATAGATATCAGATGCGCAGGGAAGGGCTACGAAGAATTCTCACAAAGGGCAATAGAAGAGGAAGGGGCCACGTATCTCAGAGGCCGCGTCTCAAGAATCTACAAGAAAGGTGAGAAACTGGTTGTACTGGGTGCGGATACACTAACAGGCTCAGTAGTCGAGATTGAGGCCGACATGGTAGTACTTGCATCAGCAATGAAGGCACAGGATGATGCGACGAAGATTGCACAGGCTGTATACATACAATATGACAAAGATAAGTTTTTATCAGAGATACATCCAAAGTTAAAACCGGTAGAAAGCAGCAGTGCCGGAATTTTTCTTGCCGGAACATGTCAGGGACCCAAGGATATTCCGGAGACAGTTGCACAGGCAGGCGCGGCGGCAAGTAAGGTACTTGCTTTACTGTCAGCCGATGAACTGGAACGTGAACCTGTTGTCGCCAAGGTAGACAGATCACCCCCGCCCGTGTTTTCAACATGTATTGGATGCTTCTACTGTCAGAAAGTATGTCCGTACAGTGCAATTGAGTCGGAAGATATCAAGGCTCGTGACGGCAGTGTAATAAAGACCGTTGCCAGGGTAAATGAGGGTCTCTGCCAGGGTTGCGGTTTGTGTGCGGCAACGTGCAGGTCAAAGAGTGTTGAGTTAGCCGGATTCAACGATGAACAAATATATGCAGAGATTAACGCATTAGAGTTTAATTAATATATATAATTACCATGACAGAAGAAAACAAATTTGAACCCAGAATAGTCGCCTTTCTCTGTAACTGGTGTACCTATGCAGGCGCAGACCTTGCAGGTACAGGGAGAAAGGAATACCAGGCAAATGTACGAGTAATCAAACTCCCATGCACAGGCGGGATAGACCCTTTGTTCCTGATAAAAGCATTTGAAAGAGGTGCAGATGGGATTCTGGTTTCCGGATGTCATCCCGGAGACTGCCACTACAATTCCGGTAATTACCATGCCAGACGCAGGTGGAATGTCTACAAACCACTTCTTGAGTTCTGTGGTATAAATCCCGATCGAATACAGTTCTCATGGATATCTGCCGCAGAAGGCGCAAAATGGGTTGAAACGATAAACGGCGTAGTTGACACCGTCAGAGCACTGGGCCCATTTGAAAATTATCAAAAGCTTAATACAATCGGCTCGGATACTTCTGTTTCCAGTGAAACAGGTTAAAGGATTGATGATTGACAAATGACTATTTACTAGTGGCTAATAACTATTAACCAATAACAATTTACTAATTACCAATTATGATTGAGGCTCTAAGAAAAAAGGCTGAGGAATTACTCAAGAACAAAACCGTTGACGTTGTCTACGGTTATGGTGAAGGCAGCGTACCGGAAAGAACAAGGCCGGTATTCATCACTAAGCCTGAAGACGTAAACAAACTAACATGGAATAAGTATTGTGTCTATAACCTTACAACATACCTCAAGAAGCAGGAAGCAAGGAAACTTGGAAAACCGGCAATTGTAGTAAAGGGGTGTGATGCAAAGACTATCACCGTTCTTATTAAAGAGAGTCAGCTTAAACGCGAAGACATATACATCATTGGTGTCACATGTACCGGAATAGGAGATCCTCCGGCAACCAAATGTGAGGCATGTGATGTCAACACTCCTCTTATATATGATGAGTTAATTGGTGAGAAGATTGAGAACAAGGAATTCTCCTTTGATGAAAGATACGCTGAACTGGACGAATATGAGAAACTATCAGAAAAGGAAAAATGGGAATTCTGGCAGAAGCAGTTTGAAAAATGCATCAAGTGTTATGCCTGCAGCAGTATCTGCCCTCTCTGTTTTTGTGATAGATGTATTGTTGATAAAAACCAGCCCCAATGGATCGACCCAAGCGCACATCCGCGCGGCAATCTTTCATGGAACGTTACACGGGCTTATCATCTGGCCGGCAGATGTATTAACTGTGAAGAGTGCCAGAGGGTATGTCCGGCAGACATTCCTCTTAATCTTCTGAATAAGAAACTGGCCAAGGAGACGGAGAAGAATTTTAAGTACCGATCCGGTTACAATGCAGACGATGAACTTGCAATGGCCACGTACAAAGAAGATGACAGTGAGGAGATTTTCAAATAGGATTTCAGGGATTTTGCTGTGGAAAAAACTTTAAAAAAAGAAAATTTTAATTCCTTAATAACCGGTCTGAAGGATAAGGGTTATAAAACTATTGCTCCAAAGAAGGACAATAACCTTATCACGCTTTGCGAGATTCAGGAAGCGGATGAGATTCACTTTGATCACATCCAGACCAACAATTCTATTAAAGAATACTTCCTTCCGAAGACGGAGAAGATACTATCTTATACAATTGAAAAAACCAAGGTCAGTATAGAAGAGCCTGAAGGTTTTGCGGTTAAAAGTGTTGTCTTTGGCGCAAGGCCATGTGATGCCGCAAGCCTGCCTATTATGGACAAGGTCTTTAATTGGGATTGTACCGACAAGTTCTGGATTGAAAGAAGAGAGGCCATTACCGTAGTAACCATTGCATGTGATAAATGTGATAGTTATTGCTTTTGTACTTCAGTAGGTTTGGCTCCCGATTCAAAAAAAGGCAGTGACGTGCTGCTTACAAAGATTTCTGATGATGAGTATTTAGTAGAGACAGAAACCGAAAAGGGCGAAGGCTTGATAAAGGAACTGGAAACAGTCTTTTCTGAACCTCCATCCGGGACACCGGACCGGCAGGTTGCAACAGTCGAAAAGAAGTTCGAGATTGATAAGGTTAAACCGTGGCTCGATGAAAATTTCGTACACAAAATATGGGCAGAATTTTCTAAGAAATGTATAGGCTGCGGCGTATGTACATTTGTATGCCCTACATGCCATTGCTTTGATATTGTTGACGAGTGTACGATGGCAAAGGGAGACAGGGTCAAGAACTGGGATGGATGCCAGTTCAAGATGTTTACACTGCATACATCCGGACACAATCCAAGGTCCACACAAGATCAGCGGTGGCGCCAGAGGATCATGCATAAATTTAAATATTACGTAGAGAAGTTTGACAACATTCTCTGTGTCGGCTGTGGAAGGTGTTCGAGATCCTGCCCTGCAGACATGAATATCTCTGAAATGCTCGAAATAATTGCAACTGATGAAGGCCAGCCAGAGCCGGTAAGTTCTGATGAAGGCCAACCGGTAAGTAAGGAATAAATATGGATAATATATATACACCATATCTTATGAATATCAGTGATGTGACAGATGAGGCTCCTGGTGTGAGAACGTTCAGGCTTAACTTCCAGAATGAAAACGAAGGCAAGAACTTTAAATTCCAGACAGGACAGTTTGCGCTCTATTCTGCTTTTGGTTATGGCGAATCTACCTTTTGTATCGCTTCATCACCCACAAGGAAGGACTACGTTGAATGTACCTTCAGACAGGCCGGAAGGGTAACCAATGCACTGAGTGAACTCAACGTAGGCGATACTATTGGATTCAGGGGTCCATATGGAAATGTATTTCCCATAGAAGAATGGGAAGGCAAGAATCTTGTGTTTATTGCAGGCGGTATCGCACTACCTCCATTAAGGAGTGTTATCTGGAACTGTTTAGACCTGCGGGACAAGTACAAGAATATAACTATCGTTTACGGGGCGAAAACCGTTGCAGACCTGGTATACAAACATGAGCTTAAGGAATGGACTGCGAGAGATGACGTTAACCTGGTAACTGCCGTTGACCCGGGTGGAGAAACACCGGATTGGACAGGCAAGGTGGGCTTTGTACCGACTGTGGTAGAAGAGACAGCGCCCGATAGCAAAGATACAATCGCTATAGTATGCGGGCCTCCCATAATGATTAAGTTCACACTGCCTGTACTGGAGAAACTCGGTTTCAAGCAGGATAAAGTATACACTACTCTTGAGAACAGAATGAAATGCGGACTGGGAAAATGCGGCAGATGTAATATTGGATGTACTTATATTTGCAAAGAAGGCCCGGTATTTACGGCTGAGGAAGTAAGCAAGATGCCAGATGAATTCTGACGAAGTAACAATAATATCCATCGCAGGAAAGCAGAACGCAGGCAAGACGACACTCATCAAAACACTCATTCCGGAATTAAAAGACCGCGGACACAGAGTAGGAACCCTCAAATACAACATCAAAGAGTTTAAGATCGATCACGAAGGCAAGGACACAAACAAGTACTATCACTCAGGAGCAGATTCAATTGCACTCACATCACAAGACGAGATCGCCGTCATTAAGAGAGTGACAGACCCGCCCGGGATAAGTAAATTCATTGCAAAGTATCTTAATGATGTGAACATTGTGTTTGTAGAAGGATATAGAGGAGAGGACTTTCCCCGAATCAAGATAGTAGATTCAAGAGAAACAGACAGTAACGATACGGATAACGAGCTAATACTTATAAAGGAAAACCCGGAAACGAAATGCTTCTTACCAGAAGACACGAATAAAGCCCTGGATTTTATAGAAAATATCATCCATCTTAAAAGGAAGAAATAGATGGCGGGAATTCTTAAATCCATTAATTGTCATCTTCTGATGAGTCGTCCTCACCTTTTCTCTATCCGTTCACCACAGCAGCTTTTGCAGCGTAGAGCGGTTTGGCAACCCCACCTGTATAGTGTTGCCGATACTTCGCAATGGGTAGCGCTTCCATTGGTGTATCATCTTTATTACGACATGTTAAAGAACTTCGTTCTTTAACTTCACGGCACAAACTAAGAACGCAAAGGAAAGCAAAAATATAGGTTTAGGTTAAAAGACGAAAGGTAAAAGACATTGGACACGGATTATCGCAGATACTATTGGTGAAATGTGGTTTGGGATAATAACTGAAGCAAGTTTTCTAATAATTCAATTAAGACCATTTTTCCTGAAACACTCTACATACTTTTTATCAGTACTTTGAATGTTGTTATTTAACCACCACTTTAAGTGTTCAAGTATCGCATCTATAACTTCTAATTTGTTGTCCGCTAATTCTTGCCAGTAGCCAGGAATTCTTTTAGAAAAACTATTATGTTCATCTTTGTGTGATTTATAATCACAATATTTACAATCTATCAGGTAAGTCTCTTCAGTTCTAAAATGTTTACGTGCATACTCAGTTATTTCAAGCAATATCTCTGATATCGCAATTGGTCTTTTAGTATTAGATTTCTGTACATGAGTAGCTTTATTGATAATGTCAATAAACTTTTTATGCCCCTCATCAATCATTGACACATTCTCACTGTTTTTGTTGTCCCATTTAATCATTTATGACTCTGTTGATTTAATCAGTTTTCGCTAAATAGCCAATTTCCCAGCCTAATGATAGCAATAACTTACGACAACAACTTTTCAGTCAGAACTCCTTGCCCTTTTCCTAAAATTCCTTGTTTTCTACCAGTTTTGGAGTATACTGTGCACCTTAATTTCTTATTATCACTGCATAAGGACAATGATCAAAAAGAACAGCTAAGTGAAATAGCTACAAGATTAAGGGTTGATTGCCAAAAACACAAGAATATGATAGAAAAATTAATAAAGCACGTTCAAGTAGAGTAAAGAGAATGTATTCTAACAGAAGCTCTTTATGATATCTTTCAAAGGATTTTGTAATTTGAGCATACCTGCTTGCTCAAGCAAGTGCGTTAAGTGCTAACGCTTTTGCAAAAACGTCCTGTAGTGGATTTGCAGCAGGAACTACTTCCTGTCCATTATTGATTAAACTCGTTTCAGTCTTCTTTTCGATGGCCGTTTCAGTATCAGCCTGCTTGGAAAGTTGTATTGCCCTCTCGCTGAGCTCTACCGAGTCAATATATCTAGTTTGTATGGACAAAGCCTTTCCATCATTTTCTCTGTTTTTGTCTACAGTGAGAGACTTTAATGATTCTTTAACTGTGAGTGCCAATTGTCCCATACTTGATAAGCTCATAATTTTGACTCCTTTACAAACGTTTAAATAATTAGTTCAAGTTATCATGCTTTCTACGTAAGATCGCAACTACTGTACCATTCCCTGACTAATTGTTTCCGAGCTCTTCCCGGAAGCCTGGACTGAATTCGCAGGGTCAACTGACAATAGCACTTACAGATACCTCCCCTGCCGTGTTAGGACATTTTTTCCGATACACCCCTCAATATAAATCTTCAATATTCTATTACCTGCTTCACATTAATGAAATATATATTCATTTTTTAAACCGTAGTGTTTAATTATAAAACAGGGAAAGGGAAGATTCACCGCAGACGCAAAGAGCGCAAAGGGAAACTGAGGTTAAAAACAAATGAAAAGAAAGAAGAAAGGATTTGTGAATTACAAATGACTAATAGCAAGATTGCTTGTCAAACAAGTTTTAATACAAATCAATCCTTGCTTTAAGAGAGAAGAATGAGTAAATATAAAAGCAATTAAGAGGCTATAAGGTAAAAAAGTGTAAGAGTTAATCGATCTTTAAGCAGGAGAAACTCAGTATGATGAACGAAATACCGGAAGAGGGTATGACTCCGGATTATCTCAAGAAGGCGTATAAGACATTCAGAAAGCGCCTCAAACTGACTCGGCTTGACGCCGAGTCAACACTCGGAGGCAGTTCTCTCAGTGGTGGCCGAAAGTCAGGCATTGTAGCTATCAGTCCGCCGGGTAATTTCCCTCAGGAGGTGTGGGACAAGCTGGTGGAAATGGGTAAGCTTCGCAGAGAAAGAATGGGCCTCTACGAACTGGTCGAGGATCTCACCCCAAAAAAGAAAGGCTCAAACGAAATTTATGATAAATGAGTATTTTGAATAAGTGACTAAAGTGTGAAGTGAACTCCTGCCTGCCGGCAGGCAAGGAAAGTAACTAAAGTCAAGAAAGAGGAAAGAAGCCTTTTTTTCCTGGTGTTCTTTGTGGCTTTGTGTGAATAATGCCTTTCGCCTTTTCACCTACATTTAGTTTTTCTCTGCGTCTTTGCGGTAAATTTGTTTTTTATCCGGGAGGGTTTTCAAGATCGCCTGCAATGCAACAATCAGATTGCTGGCGTCATGCCTGGTATAGGTGTTTAGCTCCCGCTTATGAAAATATTTGTGTATATAATTCTGAAAATGGGAGTCATCCCACTGAAGCCTCTCTTTCAACTGCCGTATATAATATTCCTGCCGCAGGGTTATTCCTCCGTTTGTCACTCGATAATGGCGGGTTCTTACAAAATAACGCATCAGTTTATGAAACTGATTGTCGGTCAAATCCTTTGCAGATCGAACACCGGTAACTCGTTCAAGAATATTCCGGTACTCTTCATCACTCAAGGACAATTCCTTTTTAACGATGTGAATAACCGCCAGTTTTTTCCTATCCATATAATAGTTGAAGAATAAAGGTTTTTATGATAAAAGAGACTTTGCTGTTGCACAAAACATCAAAATACGTTATATTTTGTACTTTATTGTGACTTACTGTACTATATATATCAGTTTAATGTATATTTAGAGGAGGTTATATGCTGGCTAAAATAAAATTTCCTTACAGAAGGCGTAATCAAAGACTTAACGCGGCACTCAGAATATCGTTGCCCGATCAAGTTCAAGGCAGGACGATAAATGTCAGTGCCACCGGCGTTTCTTTCGAAGTAATAGCGGATGATATAGACACATTTCGCCCGGGAACTATAATTCCTTTTGAAATATCCACAGTTAATACCACACACGAATCTAAGCTAAAAGACCTTCGCCTTAGTGGAGAAGGAATAATTGTCAGCAGAGCGGTAGTAGGGAAAACTACCGATAGCGGTAGCAAATTAAATATAGCAGTGCAGCTCAAGGATAAACTCGATTTCTGGGTACCTTCTATAAATTAAAACCCCACTCTTTTATAAACCTGCTGTCTTAAATGCAGCAGTTACTATCGACTGCGCCTCATCCTGAATCCTTCTGAGATGTTCCGTACCTTTGAAACTCTCCGCATATATTTTGTAGATATCTTCTGTGCCCGATGGCCTGGCTGCAAACCAGCCGTTTTTCGTAACAACCTTTAACCCCCCTATAGCCGCATTGTTGCCCGGGGCATGGGTGAGCTTGGAAGTTATGCTTTCTCCCGCTAATTCTTTCGCCTTAATCATGTCTGGTGTGAGTTTTCCCAAGACCGTCTTTTCTTCACGACTTGCACGTGCGTCAATGCGTTCGTAAACGGGATTGCCAAATTGATTTTGTAATTCCCTGTAGATTTCCCCGGGATCACGTTGTGTCGTCGCCGTGATCTCTGCTGCCAGCAGGTTGAGGATAATTCCATCCTTATCAGTGGTCCATACTGTTCCCTGTTTTCGCAAAAATGATGCTCCCGCACTCTCTTCTCCACCAAAACCGTATGAGCCGTCAATAAGTCCGTCTACAAACCACTTAAAGCCCACCGGCACTTCGCAAAGTTTACGTCCCAGGTGCATGGCAACGCAGTCTATCATAGAGCTTGAAACAAGTGTCTTACCCACCGCCGCGTCTTTTGACCAGTCGGGGCGGTTTTGGAAGAGATACCATACAGCAACTGCAAGATAGTGGTTCGGGTTCAAGAGGCCGGTGCTTCTGGTAACGATACCGTGGCGGTCGTAATCAGGATCGTTGCCAAAGGCAATGTCGAATTTATCCTTGAGGCCTATGAGGCCAGCCATAGCGTTGGGTGAGGAGCAATCCATGCGAATCTTCCCATCTTTGTCGACAGTCATAAATGAAAATGTAGGGTCTACATATTTGTTCACTATTTTTATATCCAGTCCGTATTCTTCGGCGATGGGATCCCAGTAATACACGCCTGCCCCACCCATGGGATCAACCCCTATCTTGAGTCCGGCAGATGCGATGGCCTTCATATCGATAATGTTATCCAGGTCCTTTACGTACGACAGGACATAATCATGTTCGTGTGTGGTGCCGGCTCTCATTGCACGTGCAAGGGGTACACGCTTTACCTCTTTCATACCGTTCATCAGTATCTCGTTTGCACGCTCCTGGATAATATTTGTAGTTTCAGTGTCTGCAGGACCGCCTGTCGGGGGATTGTATTTGAAACCTCCATCATCCGGCGGATTATGTGATGGTGTTATGACTACTCCATCAGCAAGTCCGGACGTTCTGTTTTGATTGTATGTTAGAATCGCATGGGAAATGACCGGTGTGGGGGTATAACCAGAACCGGCTTGAATCATGATATCTGTGCCATTGCCGGCAAAGACCTCAATGGCTGTGGCAAATGCCGCCTCGGAAAGTGCATGCGTATCCATACCCACATAAAGAGGGCCTGTAATATCCCTGGATTCTTTCAGTTCGCATATAGCCTGGCAGATGGCAAGGACATGGTCTTCGTTGAAAGAATTTTTAAATGAAGACCCTCTGTGCCCGGAGGTACCAAACGAGACCATATTGTGCAGATTGCCGGTATCTGGTTTATGGGTATAGTAAGCAGATATGAGTCGTGGAATATTGACCAGAAGTTCGCGCGGAGCCGGTTTGCCTGCGAGTTCGTGTACGGTCATAATAAACTTTCCATTGAAAGTCTAATAAATAATATACGTAAAAGTAAGTCAGAGAGAAGAAACCTGAATTGATATTAGAATAAAGAGTCGGAATTATACGAGTCAGGGTTATTAAAATGTATCTTCTACATCCTTATCCGCACACTTAATACAGCGATCTGCAAACGGAATTGCCTCGAGTCTTTCTGCGGATATTGGCTTTTTACATAATGTACAGATTCCATATTCATTTTGCTCAATACGCGCAAGTGCTTCATTTATTTGTACTAATTCTGAACGTGCAATACCGCCCAGAGCCTCAAGTACATCGTCATTCTCGCGTTCTATTGCCTGTTCTCCGGAGTCAGGGCTTGGAGCCCCATCTGTGTGGAGTATATCTTGATCAACTTTGTTAAGACGGCCTTCGATTTCATCTCGTCTATTAAGAAGCTTTCTGCGGATTCGTTCATATTTTTTCATGGTAGTCTCCTCATTTCCGTATAATATTATATCAGAAAATGACATTAATTGTCACCCTATAAAGCGACTTTTGTTAACTAAAAACTGTAATATTTACAAATAAGGTAATTATCTTATTTATTTTTATGTTTAATAAGTTATACTAAATGTGACGGGAAAGATCATAAAAACAGTTAATGAAAGGGGGGAACGAAAATGAGAAATACTTATGAAGGATATTGGTTCAGATCGCATCGTGGTTCAAATTCGTTCAGGGAATGCGGGCTATATAAGGAGGATAAACACCACCAGGGTAACACCTACGACGATGACGTCAAAGGTGAAAGCCACGTTGATGACCGCATTGCCAATAAAGATAACGATAAACTCTTAAACGGTGCCGAAATAGTTTTGGGTCTCCAGGAATTTCTAGAGATGGGGATGAAGTACAAAGTTAATATCGAATCCAAAGAAAACAAGTACACCTTGGAAATTGAGCCTGTTTGATTACGTAGCGTTCATATCCCTATATTGTTGCCTGAAGCCCTAGGGAGGGTGTTTAATAAATTCAGCGTTCCAGCAGTTTCTCTACAGCCGCAGTAAGGGACTTCAACCCTGCACTCTCCCCAATGACAAGAGCTTCCTCTTTATTCTTACCATCAATATGAAACGCCTTAAGTGCAAACATAGCTCCGACACGATCTCCACCTTTGCAGTGTACTATCAATGGATAGTTTTCGGTATTTGAAAGCACCTCTGAAAATAACTGTGCATTTTGCACGGTCAGTCCTTTGGTTCCGGCAACAGGGATGTGAAAATATTTCATTCCCAATCCCTCAACCCAGGTTGATTCCTGTTCAGGATCAGGACGCTCACCAGCAGTACGGAGGTTGATCACGGCTTTAAAGCCGGTTTCACTGGCCTTCTTCAACTGTTCAAAGGCAGGCTGACCTCCGGTCAATGTGCTATCAAACGGGACACGGCCATTTAGCAGGTCAATGAGCGGAGAACTGACTTTCCTTACAAATGACTCTTTCTTCATGGTTTTATAATCTGCAAATACATTTGATACAATAAATAAGGTTAAACATACAGTAGAAAAAATCCTTATTAAAATGTTCATTTCCGGCTCCTTATATTGTTTAAATGCCACCATACTTTACACTAACAATCATAACAAGCAGATACAATATTATTAAAATGTCAAGTATTGAGGTGTACTTTCTACGTTGCTATATGTATGGAAGCAAAGTATTCTCTGGATATATTAAGATAACTGAAGGGGAACTTGAGGTCGCCCTAACTATGAAGAGGACTCAAGCAGGAAATCGTAACAGTTGTCTTTGACTTCAGCATTGGCCCGGTGTTTCATTGCGTCACGAGGATGCTGATTCAGGTGGCCGCTGATTCCATAGATATCGTTGAAGCCCCACTCCATTTCCTTGCGCAACGGCACCAGATGCTCCTGGATAGCCTTATATATCGGTCTGACATCGAACTTTGGATTCTTCAGAAAATTAAGCAGAAGCTCAAGATTACAGTTGCCGGCGCCGCGGCCGATACCGTTTATGGTTGCGTCCAGCATATTAACACCATCTATAATAGCCTGCTGGGTATTTGAAAAAGCCAGTTGCTGGTTGTTGTGAGCGTGGAATCCCAGTTCCTTATTCGGGGCATGCTCTTTGTAAAGTTTCAGATAGCTGGTTACCTGCTCAGAATAGAATGCTCCATAACTGTCCACCAGGTAAAGGTAGTCCACTTCTGCGACGCTATTAACCTGCTGCAGAGCTTCAATCAGTTCAGTTTCTATTGCCGCAGAGGATGCCATGATATTGATTGTAGTTTGATAACCGAGATCCTTGCTGCGTTTTACCAGATCCAGCCCCTTGTCAATATCCGGGACATAACAGGCGGTACGTACCATCCCTATTACACTCTGTTCCGAAGGAAGCAGTGAGGAAATGTCCACCCTATCCACATCATACATCACAGCCAGGACCGGAGGATCTTCGCACTCATGGGCATCTACAACCTGTTTGATATCATCCTCATCGCAAAAGTTCCACTTGCCATATTTTTCGCGTGTATATTCATCACTCTCGCAAAGTTTTTTACCAATCTCTATAATATCGATACCGCTGTCACAGGCAGCAGCATAAACGGCTTTAACAAGATCTGTAGTAAAGTGGTAATTGTTGATAAGGCCGCCATCCCTGATGGTGCAATCCAAAACCTTTATTTTCTCACGATACATCTTCTCAACTCCCGGTAAAATACCTAAATAACATCTACATTAAAATATAAAGATTTTATTTTAACGTAAACAGGTATAAAAAAACAAGGGAGAAATGTCGCCGCACCCTCTATATTTGGCAATATTTCAGGTTTACTAAAAGAGGCTATGTTCAGTGGCAATGTTCTACTGCCAGGCTAGACAGCTTTAGTAGTAGGCTGGAAAAGCCTATAAACATCAGGAAGATGCCCAGAAAGACTGTTGCTTTGCTTTTGAAGAACCTAATCGGCCTGCCTGCCATCAATGAAATACCTGAAAGCGCAGGAAGGGTACCTATCCAGAAGGATGTAAGCAGCACACCTCCCCATATAGCGTTGTTTGTTGCAACTGCTATTAGAATGAAACCATATAACCACCCGCATGGCAGTAAAGGACTCAGCAGGCCTATTGAGAAACTTGAAACCGAATGAGAAGCTTTACTTTCCAGTAACCGGCCAACTCTTCTCTGGTAGAACAACTTCAGGAATCCGGGCTGCCTGATGTGAATTTGTCCTTTTCTCATTATACTGAAGCCTATAACCAGGAAACTGACACCCAGGAAAATACTGGAGATGATGGAGATATATTTCATCTCAGAATTAATAAATCCAGATCCCAGGAATCCGGCCAGCGCACCTATACATAAATAACCAAGCAGGCGTCCAAGATGGTAATTAACAAGGCCGCTTTTGCTTTGCGCACCAGCGGTAAGAGTTAAAGCGCCACACATCCCTACACAATGTATACTGCCAATAATGCTTGCGGCAATAACGGCAAAAGGTACCATAACCGGCATCATATCACCGATTCTATTTATTAACTGATTAGATAGGTCCAACAAGACTGATTTCCTTTATATACTGTGTTGTTACACTTTCTGATTTTGTCATAATCTGTAATTTAAAATGTCTACTGCTTTTTTTACCTAAGACTGACTTTGAAAACTTTATAAATATGTGGTTCTTGATTGATTCGCCGGGTGGAATTATCTCAGGGAGTGTTGGCACTATGATCTCTATTTCGCTGCCTTCCATTTCACCTGTTCGTATGATATCAACTTCCATTTCCTGAGAACTCTGATTCCTTAAGTTTAGCGTAAAATGATTCGCTATTAAAGTCTTATCTTCTGATGTACTTAATATCTGATAAGGATCATCTTGTGCTCTCAACGCAGTGATGTCTAACTCTGATCTATTTAAAACATATAAAAACAGACCCAGAAATGAGAGCAGGGTCAGTCCAAGGTAGATATACGTTTTAATTTTCCAGAAGATGGTCTTTTCCCCTTTCAGTCCATTTTCTGATTCGTATCGAATAAGTCCCTCCGGCCTCTTTGTTATTCTCATTACATCGTCACATGCATCAATACAGGACGTACAAGCGATACATTCCATCTGAATACCGTTACGAATATCAATACCTGTGGGGCAAACAACTACGCATTTGTAACAGTCGATGCAATCACCATTTTCTTCTGATGACCGCTTTCTGTCTTTCCTGGGCTCTCCCCTATTCTCATCGTAAGCTACAACAAGAGAATCTTCATCCATTAGTACAGACTGAAGCCTGCCATACGGGCAAATAACTGTACAAAGCTGCTCTTTGAACCATCCAAAATTAAACAGTATTATGAGTGTGGTTGCATTTACTATATAAAAGGTTGTCAAATTCTCAGAGGGCGAACTTAATGTCATGGATGCAAGGCTTCCCGCACCGGTAAAGTAGGCATAAAAGGTATGAGACACAAGCATACTGATAAGAAAAAAAAGAAACCACTTGGTGGCTTTCTTTATAATCTTTTCTTTGTCAAAAGGCGCTGCCTGAAGTTTCTTCCTTGCAATGTAATTGCCTTCTACCAGGGTTTCAATTCGCCGGAAGATCCCATCAATACCAATCGTCTGCGGGCAAGCCCAACCGCACCAGACTCGACCCCAAACTGACGTTATAAATAATAGCCCGAGTGAGAAACCTGCCAATACAAAAAAGAGCATTGGTGTGTCATGGCTCCAGAAACTCAGGCCGAAGAATGTGAACCTGCGATCAGGCAGATTAATCAGGACAGCAGGAAGGCCATTTATTTTGACAAATGGAAGAAGGAAAAATGTGGCGACCAGCAACCACTGTGTGAGGGTTCTGTATTTTCTGAAGAACCCGCGTGCGGCCATTGGGTAATGGTTTATGCGAAGACCGTCTCCCGGCAGTTTATGAATACTTTCCGCCATCTTAATCTTCTATGAGCTCGCCGTCAGGTTCTTTTGCACCCTCTACCTGGGTACCTTTTAAAGATTTTATATATGCTGCAATCTGCAAAATGTTTTCTTCAGGAATTTCATCTTTCCAGGCAGCCATACCTTCATCCGGGACACCTGCCCTGATTGTGGCTGCAATGTCACTGATCTTGCCTTTGCCATGTATCCAATAATTATCTATAAGATTCGGGCCGATAAAACCTTCCCCATTGTCTCCATGACAAAGGGCACATTTATCTAAAAAGATTTCCTCACCACTTGTTAACTCAGCAGGCTTCTGTAAAAGTACAGCAAGTTCACTTTCACTGACCTCCGGTACCTGTTCTACAGCCGGCGTTACCTGCTGTAATCGAGCATCTTCCAATTTCTTCACGTAAGATTCTATTATTTTATTTTTGCTGTTACTTCCAAAGTAATAGCCCAGGAAGAAAACGGCCAGAAAGGCGGTAAAATAGAAAATATACATCAGCCAATTGGGACAGGGGTTATCAAGTTCAGTAATACCATCATATTCATAACCCTCTATTATTTTATCATCAAGCGGGGTTTTATCTTCACTCATGTCCGTTTCTCCTCTTGCAGTGGCAGTTGAGATAAATAGTCATAATGCTTCTTCGAGCCTTTACGATAAACCCAGAAAATATAACCAATAAATACGGATAAAAACAGAAAGAATGCAATTGCAATTAAATAAATATCAGCGAAGTGGGCTAATGCCTGCTGTTTCATATTACTTCTCTCCTTTTTGCCCAAGAGCCTGAAGATATGCGATCAATGCCACAATCTTCTTATCTGACACGTCTTCTTTTACTCCCTGATCTTTTAATCTTGCGGCAATTCCCAGTGCCTGTGTTTTTGCTGAAGTAATCGCACCAGCTACGTCCTTATCTGAATAAGGAACTCCCAGTTTTTTGAAAAGCGATATCGTCTTTCCCAAATTACCAAAATCAACCTTTGATGAAATTAACCATGGGTAAGCTGGCATAATTGATTCTTTTATAACGGCTCTTGGATTCTCCATATGCATGTAGTGCCAGAGATCCGGATATTTTTTCCCTAAGCGTGCCAAATCAGGGCCTGTACGTTTAGACCCCCACTGAAACGGCCTGTCATACATGGACTCTTCGATTGTTGACGCAGCCCCATATCTCAACTCTTCCGAATGTATTGTCCGAATCATCTGGGAGTGGCAGGTAAAACAACCTTCCTTAATGTATATGTTTCTTCCTGCCAGTTCCAATGGTGTAAACGGCTCGACCTTATTCTCTGTCTTAACATATTTACTGATGGAAAGAGTTGGCACAACTTCTATTATAGAACCGGCTAAAATAGCAATAAGAGCCAATATAGTAAAAGCAGCCGCCATCCCTTCGAGTCTTCTGTGTCCTCGTTCAGAGTGATTGACGGCAACAGGAACTCCTTTGACTTGAACTATTTCGTCTGCTAAATCTTTTGGTGCTTGCTTGATAGTTTTATAGACGTTGAACAACAAAAGAACAAAACCGGCCATAAACAAAACACCACCTATTGCGCGGAAGAAAAAGAGCGGCACAATACGAATTACTGTTTCAACGAAATCAGGATAAACAAGGTGGCCATTTGCATCTACGGCTCTCCACATTAAACCCTGGGTAATTCCAGCGGCTAGCATGGAAATATAGTAAAAAAGTATTCCCAGGATACCTATCCAGAAATGTATTTCCGCCAGTTTTTTGCTGTATAATTCCGTCTTCCATAATCTGGGAGCAATATAATATACCATCGCAAAAGTCAGAAAACCATTCCAGCCCAGAGTTCCTAAATGTACGTGGCCGACAATCCAGTCAGTATAATGGCCCAGAGAGTTTACAGCCTTTACCGATAAAAGAGGCCCCTCAAAAGTTCCCATTGCATAAAATGTTATGGCTGCAACCAGAAATTTTATGATAGGGTCTGTTCTCAATAAATTCCACGAACCACGCAGTGTCAGGATACCGTTAACTGCTCCTCCCCAACTCGGAGCCCAAAGCATTACGCTGAAAACTATACCCATTGTTTGAAGCCATTCAGGTAAGGCTGTGTTTAAGAGGTGATGGGGACCAGCCCAAATGTAAAGAAAAATGAGAGACCAGAAATGCATGACTGAAAGTCTATAGCTGAAGATAGGCCTGTTTGCCGCCTTTGGCATATAATAGTACATCAGGCCCAGGAATGGTGTAGTGAGAAAAAAAGCTACTGCATTGTGTCCATACCACCATTGAACGAGGGCATCCTGGATACCGGCGAAGACTATGTAACTTTTGAAGAAACTGATCGGTAAACTTATTGCATTTACAATATACAGGAGTGCAACCGTGATAATGGTGGCTATATAAAACCAGATAGAAACGTACATATGTTTTTCATTACGCTTTAATAGTGTACCAAAGAAATTGATAGCAAATACAACCCAAATCAGGACAACGGCAATATCAATAGGCCATTCCAGCTCAGCGTACTCTTTACCCTGTGACAAACCGAGGGGCAAAGTGACTGCAGCCAGGACTATAATGAATTGCCAACCCCAGAAATGAAGTTTGCCTAAAACATCCGAATACAACCTTGTCTTCAAAAGTCTCTGTGTGGAATGATAAATCCCTGCAAAGATAGCATTGCCGGCAAACGCAAAGAGTGCGGCATTGGTATGCAACGGTCTCAGACGGCCAAACGTTAACCAACTTGTGTTAAAGTTGAGTTGCCAGACTGCCATTTGTAAGGCGATAATTATCCCTACTAAAAAAGCTACTGCTGCCCAGATTATTGTTGCCAGAGTAAACATCCTGACAATCTCATCATTATATTTAACCTGAACGAATCCAGGGTTGCTTTCATTCGAAGCGCTCATTTTCCTGTCCCTTTCTCATGGTTCCGAGTTGGTCTCAAATTTTTGCTTTCTCTAACTTGTCATTCCAGTCATCGATTAATATCTTGTGCGCCGGCGTCTCAAGGTCGTCAAATTGTTCAGTCTTAACGGCCCACAAGAAAATTAAGACGAAAAAAGAAACTAAAATAATTGCTATAGGAATAATTACGTAAAGGATTGTCATTAGAATTTCCTGTTTTTTTCAGCAGTGTCCGGTTAGGTTTTTGCAGGTACGGTTTTTATACCAGATTTGTCGAAAAATATGTAGGGCGAGGCTTTAGCCTTGCGTGTATTGCACGAAAGCAAACCTAAAGGATTGCCCTACGTGTTACATGCAAAAACCTAACCGGACACTACTGTGTTTTTTTAAGTATTATGCATTAAATTAAATTGAAAACAACCATTAAATTCAATTAGAAAAGAGAACTCATCCTTTATAGGAATAACATAAGTACTGTTTTCAGAATATATTTACAATATGTAATGATTGTTAGTTAGTAATTATATCATAATTTATCTAAATGTTAAGCAAAAAATTTATTTAGGCTTATCTACATGAGTCCAGTTGTCTTAATTGCTTGGCATTTGCGAAGTTTAAACTCGATAATGGAGACTCTTCCTGATCACAGGGCCGATCGCATGGCCTGTTCCAACAATAGGACAATCTTCCATGCGGTCATATTATGCAGGCCCCTCTTACTGGAGTCAAGTAGATATGCCAAAATTTATTTATTGAATCTTCTCAGGAATTTAGTCCCCAGGAAAGATGAGAAAAGAACAGTTAAAGAGCTGACGGGCATTAATATCGCCGCTGTTAATGGCGAGATGTAACCCAAAAGTGCGGCCAGTCCACCGGCAGCATTATAAATAAAGGAAAAAACAAGATTCCTTTTTACAACAGAAAAGGTGTTCTTACTTAACAAGATTAATTCTTCCACCGGTGAAACTCCTCCTTTGGTTACATAAATATCGGCAGCAACTAAACACGATTCAACACTTCCCTGCACCGCAATGCTTACAGTATCCGAAGACATGGCAAGTGAGTCGTTGGCACCATCCCCAACCATCAGGGAATCAGGAAAATTCTTAATAACCTCATTCTTTTTCTCAGGGAAAAGTTCCGGTGAAATCTGATCGTCTGCCAGGTGAAGTTTTCTGGCAACACTTGATACAGGTATTCTCTTGTCTCCTGACAATATATGAGTTTTTATACCCATGCTTTTTAATCGGGTGACAGTCTGCTTTGCATCACTGTGGAGCACGTCCCCTATACATGCATGTGCAACAATGTTCCCGTTTCTATATATAGAAGTCAGGCTGGATATAATGTCAGAATCGTTTTCGTCTTTATCATCAGGTAATGCCGATATTATTTCGTAATGATCGTTGTCTACAATTCCGGAGATTCCTGATCCTGGAAGCTCTGTCAAAGAAATGGCAGGGAGTTTATTTACACATTTTCCTTCAAGGTGCTTCACGAGAGTGCGGGCTATGGGATGCTGTGAATTAACTTCGATGGAATATATCGCATTGAGTGTTTGCATATCAGGTAAAAAATCTCTTGATTCATCCATGTCCGGAGATTTCCACTTAAGAAACTCAAATCTCCCACGGGTAAGAGTACCTGTTTTATCGAAAAAGGCATTTTTAACATTGTTTAACTTCTCAAGCGACTCGGCATTCTTTATTAAATAGCCTTTTCTTGAGGCTTTTCTCAGTGACAAACTCTGCGCTAAAGGAGTAGCAAGGGCCAATGCGCAGGGACAGGCCAGGATTATTAAGGCCAGTGTCCGCTTAACAGCTTCACCGGGATCTATCGTGATGTAGAATGAAAAGAAAACAGCCCCTACGGCAAGTACGAAAATACTGAAATATTGAGCTGCTCTGTCGGTCAATGAAATCAACGGGGTTTTATTATAAATCTGCTCTTCCACTTTTTTTAATATCTGCCCGATCCGGCTGTTGTCGGTTGTACGCCTTACTAAGATTTCTACAGAGTCAGAAACGACTTGAGTTCCGGCAAATATCTCAGAACCTTTGAAGAGCTTCTGGGGAAGGCTTTCTCCAGTCAGGATAGAAGGATTTATATTTACCCATTTGCTTGCCACAACTCCATCCGCAGGTATGCGCTCTCCTTCTTTGACAAGAACCTTATCATCTACATTTAAGTGCCTTGCAGGTACTTTTTCATATTCATGGTTTCCACTGTTCCACCGCCGACAGGCCTGCGACGTGATAAATGTCTGCAGATATGAACTGTTTATAAATGTCTGCTGTGTTCTACTCAAGAAATATCGACTTGCCAACAGCAGAAATATTAACACTGAGAGCGAATCAAAATAAAAAGCCTCATTACCCCTGATTAAATTGAACAGGCTTAAAACAAAGCCAATGATCACTGCAGCAACAATAGGCAAATCTATACTGGGACGCCTGGCCTTTAATGACCGCCACAAATTATTATAAAACGGCCGGGCACAGTAAATGAGTACTGGTATAAAGAAAGCAAGATTCAGGCATCCAAAGACACCAGCCATTTGACCCTTCAACCCTGAGTAAAGAGAAAAAGAGAACAGCATGATGTTTCCGGCACAGGCAGCGGCGATTCCCAGCCTCATTAGCTGCTGATGGTTCTCTTTCTTCTGAAAATGCTTTGCTTCATCGAGACCCTTAATTGGATAAGCTTTATAACCCAGGGCTGATAAAACTGAAGCTACCTTTCCAAAGTATCCGGGTTCTTTCAGGGAAACAAGGAGTGTATTCTGGCTCATATTTAAATGAACATTTTCAACCTGAGGAACCCAATCGGGGATTTGATCAATGATCCAGAGGCAGGCAGTACATTGAATACCCTCAACAAAGAACCTCATACCTTTCCTGTTATCAACACTCACCAGATAGTCTTTTAGAAAAGATTCGTTATCCAGAAAATCATATTCGGGCAGATTAGCAGAGGGCTTGTTGATCAAAGAGAAATGTTCTTTTCTTAATATTTTATAGACCGTCTCACATCCCCAGCAACAAAATGCTTCCCCTTTGTCACTGAAGATTGCGCTTGCCCTGTCAGAGATTTCTATGCCGCAATGCGTACATGAAGAGTGTTGTTCATGCAAATCCACTATACCACCATTAATATATTAATTTTCAATTATAACAATACCAAAGGATTGTATTCTTAATATTACCAAGTTTTGGATAAATAATAAAGGAAGAGGTAGAATTTGGAAAACAGTTGAAATCCTGCCGCATTTTGTTTTTAATGCCATATCGAGTTTTGAATTTATGTTAACTATTACAGAAAGGATACATGCGAAGTGAAGAAGATTAATAAAATATGTATAACTATGTTTTGCATGTTTGTAGTAACCACCGTGGTTGCAACCTGTGGATGGAAGAACAATAAGGCGTTGGGGGAGAACAAAGAAACTCCTCAAACTCAAAAATCCACACCTACCAGTTCTCTGATGCGAATAATCAGTTCACACACGGCTAAGATGTTTGATGCAATAATGATTGGTGATTTCAATGCCGTTGCCAAGGAGTCCAATGAAGTAACCAAGGCCAGTAAGGTCATAATGAGGATGTTCTTTCCGGATAAAGGAAAGATTGATGATTGGTTCAAAGAAACCGGTAAAGACCCAAATGACCCAGAGGCCGTCAAGGCAATGAAGGAGGAATTTGAAAAATACTCAAAAGCAGTTATTGATGCTGCTAACAGGATTAATGAAGCCTCCGGAAACAAAAATATAGTTGAGGCCTACGAAAATTTTGATGCAATGGTGAGAAATGCATGTTTTGCATGCCATAAAGTTTCTCGTTCAAAATGGCCAGAAAAATAAAAGTAGTCAAGTTAAGGCCTTCGGCAACTAATATTCCCCTCGAAAATCACTAAATATCACGAAAGTCTTTTTCAGTGTCTTTTCGTGTGTTTCGTGGGCTTTTTTGAAATTGCTATACATTAAATTATGAATAACTCAAAACCGGGTAAAAACATTCATAAAAAAGGTAAACTCCCATGGTACAAGGACGGATTAAGATTTGAATGTCAGAGATGCGGTAACTGCTGCAGGGGTGAGCCGGGTACAGTCTGGATGAATAAAAGGGAAATAGAAGATACCTCAGCCCTCCTCGGTATTTCACCAAATCAGTTTGCAAAAGAGAATTTAAGGGTAATTAACGGACGTATAAGCCTGTTGGAGTATGACAATGGAGACTGCATCATGTATAATGACAAAGGGTGCAAGATTTATGAAACCAGGCCGCTTCAATGTAAAACCTTCCCGTTCTGGAAATCGAATCTGAGAAACGCGTCTGAGTGGAAGGAGCAGGGGAAGACTTGCCCTGGCATTGGCAAAGGGAAATTATATACAGTTAAGGAGATAGAAAGCCGTTTACGACCAGAATTGAGCAATTTATGATTTTACTTGGAGGAAATTAATATTGTACTCATTAACTAAAGACGTAATAAAGAAAAAGATAGCCGATTCAAACATAATATATAAAAGAGGGAATAGTATTTTTAAGCTTGGAAACTATTACCTGAAAGAGGCTGACTACGAAAACCAATCTTTTAAATATTATATCGATGGAAATTACGGAGATTATGACGTCAATGTTAACTTTGTTGACAGCGAAATTAAGTATTCCTGTGATTGCCCTTACTATAGCGACGGATGCAAGCATACGGTGGCTGTATGTCTCGATATTATTGAACAGGTAAACCGTTACAAATCTACAATAGAATCCGGGAAGCCAGCAGGGCTTATCACAGATTCAGACAGTTTGAGTTATGATGAGATAAAAAAACAGGCTATTGAGGAAAGAAAAAAGAGGGCCAAAAGTGAAAAATTTGAGATCACGCTGGGAGACACATACAGAGGCGAGCACCTGCTTACAAATGTCAGGGGAAAAGGGTATATTGTAACTACCCACGATCCGTTAAAAGGCGCAGGGCATTGCACGTGTCCGGATTTCAACACCAATAAACTGAGTACCTGCAAACACCTGATACATCTTCACTCACACATTAAAACCAGAAAGAATTTTGCTCCGCATGTCAAGAAGGAGAAATTCCCATTTGTTCATGTTTACTGGGACTCTGCTGTGGAAAAGCCACGATATTTTTATGATAGAAGGCTCCCAAAAGCCGTGCAGAAAGAGTTTCCGCAATTCTTTGATAAAGATGGACTATATTGCAAAGCCAACCTTGCCGACCTTTATCCTCTCCTGGATAGGCTTAAAGACATCAAAAACGTCAAAATAGACGAGTACATACTCTGGAAGATTAACACTGCTTTATTTCAAAATGAGATAGAAGATATAAAGGATAAGTTTGCGCCTGACTATTCTGCTGTAAATATGCCTCTCTATCCATATCAGAAAGAGGGAGTAAATTTTGCGCTTTTCAAAAAGTCAGCTATCATTGCAGATGAAATGGGTTTGGGAAAAACTCTCCAGGCCATCACACTTGCCATACTAAAGAGAGATATCTTTAATCTTGAAAAAGTCCTGGTAGTCTGCCCCGCTTCCCTCAAAGAACAGTGGAAACGGGAAATTGAAAAGTTTACTAATGAAAAAGTAACTGTAATAGCCGGACCTAGGATAAAACGTCAGGAAATATATGAAAAGAACAAAGACTTTTTTAAAATAACCAACTACGAGGCAGTATTGCGGGATACTATGGTAATCCATCGCTTTAAGCCTGACCTCATCATCCTGGATGAAGCGCAGCGCATCAAAAACTTCGAGACCAAGACCGCGCAGGCAATCAAGTCTATCTCCCATAAACAATCTCTTGTGCTTTCCGGCACACCGCTTGAAAACAAGCTGGAAGACCTTTACTCAATAGTCCAGTTTGCAAACCCAGGCTTGTTTATGCCCCTCTGGGAATTTGCGGCAGAACATTTTATTTTAAAGAGAGAAAAAAAGAACAAGATATTCGGTTACAGAAATCTTGAAGCCATTCATCAAAAACTCAAGCCTTTGGTTATACGACGAAAAAAAGAAGATGTATTAAAAGATTTGCCGGAACAAGTCACTAATAACTACTACATCGATCTAACACAGGAGCAGCTAAAGATACATCAGGGATACCTCATGTCTCTCCTGCCTATTCTTAACAAAAAATTCCTGACTCCCATAGATGTACGCCGAATACAGGAACTGCTCACATCTATGCGTATGGTCTGTGACTCTACTTTCCTGATCGACCGAAAGACCAATCTCTCTCCAAAATTAAAGGAACTGGAAGGACTGCTGATAGACCTGGTGTTGGAGAACAAACGCAAGACTGTAATCTTTACGGAATGGACGACAATGACCTTTCTCATTGGCAAGGTGCTCTCAGAGTTGGGAATCCCATTTGTTGAATTTACGGGAAAGATTCCTGTCACAAAACGACAGAGCCTTATCACAGAATTCAACCGGAACCCATCCTGTATGGTTTTCCTTTCTACTGATGCGGGCGGGGTTGGCCTTAATCTTCAAACGGCAGACTGTGTCATAAATTTTGAGCTTCCCTGGAATCCCGCCAAGCTGAACCAGAGAACAGGAAGGGTCATGAGAATAGGGCAAAAGAGCAAGTGTGTTAACATAATAAATCTGATAGCAAAACAATCTATCGAAGAAAAGATACTTGCAGGATTGCAACTGAAACAGGAGCTTTTTGACGGTGTTTTTGACGGAACGACTGATCAGGTAGAGTTCAGTCGAGAAAAGAAGGAGGAGTTTATCAACAAAATCAGGGCAATGATAAATGAAGAGCCAATTGTGATTGGCAAGGGTCTGTCTGACTCTGAAGATATTCCTGAATCCACACCACATTTTCTTAATCCTCAGGCGCTTAGTGAGGAGAAGCTTGACATCGCAGGCGAAGAAGATGTTGAAGAAGCCGATGAAACCAAAATACATGACGAAAAGCCATCAACTCCACAGCCGGTAACTCCTGAAAAAATGGAAGAAGTCCTTGAGAATGGAATGAGGTTCCTAAACGGACTAATGACAATGGCAACAGGCAAACCTCTAATGCCTAAAGAACATGAGAAAACTATAAGCATAGACAAAAAAACCGGTGAAGTAACAATGAAATTTAAACTTCCCGGTTTTTAATCCTGAAATGAGGCTAATTGAATTTGAGAGCTAATAAAAATATTTCTGACTTGTCACACAAGAATAATATTGGAATACTCGGCGGTACTTTCAATCCAATACACATGGGGCATTTGATTATGGCGGAAGAGGCTAGCAAACGCCACCATTTATCAAAGGTCGTCATCATGCCCACATACATCCCCCCTCATAAACATTTTGATGACCTGGCTGATGCCGGACATCGATACCAAATGGTAAGAGAGGCCATTAATAAAAATGATAAATTCGAAGTATCCTATCTGGAAATCAAGCGTAAAGGAAGGTCATATACAATAGACACAGTACATGAAATTCTGAAACACTATGGTGAGGAGTGCGAGGTGTTTCTGATTATGGGTGCCGATTCATCAAATGAACTGGAATTGTGGAAAGATATCAAAAAGCTCTCTCAATTATGCCATTTTGTTATCGTAAACAGACCCGGATTCTCAACTGACGTATCGCCCAGATTGGCTGAACTCATTGGTGACGACGTTATGTCAGACATAGAAAGATTGAGGATAGAGATAGAACCTGTTAGAATTTCATCGACGGATATCAGAAAAAGATTGAAAAATGGAACTGAAATCAAAGGACTTGTACCTGAGTGTGTCGAAGCATATATAAGAGAGCACGGCCTGTATTCCCCCTTAAAGAAGGGGGATTATAGGGGGTTGTAAAAAGGTTAATATCTGACACTGAAAACACAATAGTTCTTTATTTTAATTTCTTGACAAAGCATGCTAACTTATTAAAACTAGTCCTAAGGAGGATTATTATGACAACAGTCAGTGCATGCGAAGCAAGTACTCATTTACCCAGGTTGTTAAATAGAGTAGCAAAAGGCGAAAAAATTATAATTACCAAACACGGTATACCAGTGGCTGTATTGCAACAACCATAATTAACAAAGAAAATATTGCCTCAAGATGTTATCACCAACTTACGTGAATTCCGAAAAAATCACTCTTTGAACGGTTTATCTTTAAAAGAAATGATTGAAGAAGGAAGGCGATAGATGGAGAAATCAGATTTAATAAAGTATTGGATTGATAGTTCTGATCGAGATTTTACAACCATGGAACATTTATTCGAGAAAGAAGACTATCATTGGGCTTTATTTATTGGCCACTTGGTTGTTGAGAAACTGCTAAAAGCATATTTCGTCCAAAATATTGACAATCAGCCTCCACCTATTCATAATTTATTACGTCTCTCAGAAAAGACAAATTTACAATTAAGTGAAGCACAAAAAGATATCCTCGTAACCGTTACCACTTTTAATATTCAGGCAAGATATGATGATTATAAATTAGACTTTTATAAAACCTGTACAAAGGAATATACAGAAAAATGGATAACCGAAATAATTGGGATAAGGAAATGGATCAAAAAAATGCTATCGAAATAGTGAATAGATATATTAGCTATTTAAAGAAAAATAAATTCAATGTCCAAAAAGCCTATTTATTTGGTTCATATGTTAATGAACAATATAACGAATACAGCGATATTGATTTGGCTATAGTTGTGAGCAAGTTGTCAAACAGTTTCACTACCCAGGTTGAATTGATGAAAATAAGTCGAAAATTTGACACAAGAATTGAGCCTCATCCATTTGAAGAGTCAGATTTCAATACAACTAATCCATTTGCAAATGAAATTCTTAATAAAGGTATCCGTATTGTTTAACCATTTCAGGAAAGGATAAGAAATAAGAATAAGTAGAATAAGGGTAGAGTAGAGAGCAGGCGTAGTGGCTACAGGTTGAGCTTAGTGTTCACTGTTTCTCTCCCTTTCGTTTGAGAGTGTCACAATATTACAACCATACCC
>JAANXD010000082.1 GCA_018263435.1 Candidatus Scalindua arabica
GCGTATTGCCAACCTCTTTACCGTCTAAATATATTTTTGCATTTGTTGGCTTGCTTTTTATGCTGATAGTGCCGGACTTTGCTCTAAGTGTTGCAGTCAGGGATTTTCCGATATCAGCCTCAATCTCAATACTTTCACGCCAGATCTCATATCCATCCATCCTGACCTCAACCTCATGAGTACCGGGGATAATATATCTTAACGTATTAGGAGTGGTACCAATTTTATCACCATCTAAATATATTCTTGCATTTGCCGGTTCACTATCTATAACAAGTGCACCGGTCTTTACTTGAAGTTCTGCTGTTAATGCAGTCTCCTTGTCTGCAACAACACTCAGCCTCTCACGCCAAACTACATGTCCTTCCAGCCTGATTTCCACCTCATGTGTGCCGGGATCAATAGACCTAAGAATATCAGGAGTGATGCCAACTTCTTTACCATCTAAGAATATCTGTGCTTTTGAAGGCCTACTCTTCATTATTATTGATCCTGCCTTTGTCTGGAGTACTGCTGTTAAAGACTTTACTGCATCTGCCTCAATCTCAACGCTTTCACGCCAAACTTCATACCTGGCCCTCTTTATTTCCAATGTGTGCTTGCCCGGCTTCAAATCTGTTACGGTTTCAGGAGTTGTGCCAACTTCTTTACCATCTAAGAATATTTTTGCATTAGATGGCTCGCTATCTATCATGATAGAACCGGTCTTTATTAGAAGTACAGATGTTAAGGTGTTTTCTGCACCCACCTTGACATCTACACTCTCACGCCAGACTTCATATCTATCCTTTATTACTTCCACCTCGTGCATGCCGGGGGAAACAGCATGTAAAGTGTCAGGAGTAGTGCCAACCTCTTTACCATCAAGAAATATTCTTGCCTTTGCCGGCTCACTCTTTATGTTGATTGAGCCGGTATTTATTTGAAGTTCCAATATTATGGACTTCTTTTTATCTGTTTCAACAACCACACTCTTGCTACAAACATCATACCCGTCCTTCCTGACTTCCACCTCGTGGGAACCGGAAGCAACAGATTCCAGAATATCAGGTGTAGTGCCAACCTCATTACCATCTAAAAATATTCTTGCATTCGTCGGCTTACTTTTTACGCTGATAGAACCTGTTTTCATCTGAAGTACTGCTGTTATAACCTTCTCTTTGTCTCCTTCAACATCGACAAATTCACTCCAGACATCATATCCGTCCATCCTGACTTCCACCTCATACGTATCAGGTGCTATTGACCTGATGATGTTAGGAGTAGTGCCAATTTCTTCACCATCTAAGGATATTTTTGCATTCGTCGGCTCACTTTCTATCATCAGGGAACCTGCCTTGATTCGAAGTACTGCTGATAAAGCCTTCTCCTTGTCTTCCTCGATAGTTACCCTCTTGCTCCAGACTTCGTATCTGTCCAGCTTGAGTTCCACTTCATGCGAACCAGAGACAGTAGATCGTATAACACCAGGAGTAGTACCTACTTCTTTACCATCCAGGAAAATCCTTGCGTTTGCCGGTTCACTTTTTACGCTGATAGAACCGGTTCTCATTTGAAGAACTGCGGTTAAGGTTCTCTTTTTGCCTCCCTCAATTTCCACGCTTTTGGTCCAGACTTCATAACCATTCATCCTTACTTCCACAGTATATTCACCTGGCTCTAAACCGGTAATGGTTTCTGTAGTTGTTCCGACTTCTCTGCCATCCAAGTATATTCTTGCCTGGGAAGGTTCGCTTTTTACACAGAGTGAACCATAAATTTGTACTTCTGCTCCCAGGTACTTTAAGTACTTGTATGCAACGTTTATTGACTTATCAACTATCACCTTCTTAATTGGCACTACCGAGCCTCTCTTTCATCTTTCAGTAATTTCATTTTCTCTGTATTGGAAAATCTGTCTATCCAAAATCCGGCTTGTTCTGAAATTTTGTTGTGATTTAAGCCTTCATATAATTTATTGACAACACCGTTTACTGTTTCCACTATAATCTTCTTTCCTTCAGCACACTTTTAATATAAGTAACTTTCCAGGGTTCTGTTTTTTTTATGCAATATCATCCAAAAGAGTTTGTTAATTACCTTTGCTGTAACTTTTAATGACACATGATTGTTTCCGAGACGCTTGATTTTGCTTCAAAGAGTACAATAAAACGGAGTGACTTTCTCTCTCCTGCAGCCTGTTTAATCGGGGACAAAAAAATATAAATGATATGATTAATATGCGAAAAAATGTCTTTACTCATAATGCTTTCAGTAAGTATTCATCTTTTATTACAGCATTCAGGTTAAGTGATCCTGATTGTCAATGGGATAAAAAATTATATACTCAAATAAGAATTATGCAAGACTTTTATGGTAACGCATTTATGGGATTATTGATCGCATATTAACTGTAAAAATCTACTACATTTTCCTGCCCTTCACTGTTTTCTTTTGCATCTGATTGCCTGATTTTTTAAATACGCAGATCAAGTTTAGCATAAAATCTGGGAAATTACAGTATTTTCAAATTTATGTACAATTTAAGTAATAAGTTTATGGTTGGTATACTGAAAAACATGTATAATGTGTTACTATATCACTGATTACAGAGGTATATTTGAGAGATCGAGCTACAATATTGGCGAGTAGATATAGTTTACGAAAGGTAATGGAAAATATGAAAGGATTTTGGGTTATAGTAGTTATGATGATCGTACTAGTATCGTTTTTAATGCTTTCTCGATACTTGGTAAAGAGGGTTGAAATAGGAGAGGATAACATGGTTTTACCGGTTTTAGATGAAGAGGAGAATGTTCTTTATGAAAGTGCGGCCAAGTTCAGGATGCATATGAAGTTTCTTGATGAATATGATGATGCGCTGGCCGTTGCAATTGAAAGTCAGAATTGGGATGATATAAGTAAATACGCCATGTTGCTCAAGAATACTTCACCTCTAATCTTTACAGGCAAGAGGAAGGTGGAATTGCCAAAGGAATTTGTTTTGTTAGATACTTCCTTTCACTTCCAATCGCTTGCAGTTGTAGAGGCGTCTGAGTCAAGAGAAATGGTCAGATTGAATATAGAATACGAAAAATTAAAGCAAACATGTGACAATTGTCATGAAAAATATAAGAAAAAAGAATAGGGAGTTAGATTATAGAAAGACAGCAAGAAGAACACCGGCGGCAACTGCAGAACCTATTACACCTGCAACGTTTGGGCCCATTGCATGCATAAGCAGGAAATTATGAGGGTCCTCATCCAACCCCACCTTGTTAGATACCCTGGCTGCCATGGGAACAGCCGAAACACCGGCAGACCCGATAAGGGGATTAATCTTACTGGTTGAGAAGAAATTCATGACCTTTGCCATGATGACACCGGATGCGGTACCGAATGAGAATGCAAAAAGACCAAGCACGATAATACCAAGCGTCTCAAGATTTAGAAACTTGTCTGCAGACAGCTTGCTCCCAACTCCTAGTCCAAGAAAGATTGTAACTATATTGATAAGTGCATTTTGTGTCGTATCACTCAATCGTTTGACCACGCCTGATTCACGCATAAGATTCCCAAACATCAGGAAGCCGATAAGGGGGGCAGCTGACGGAAGCAGCAATGCACAGAGAATGATGACAACTACCGGGAAAATGATTTTTTCTCGTTGAGATACATATCTTAGCTGTGACATCTTAATCTTGCGCTCATTTTTAGTGGTAAGTAGTTTCATAATAGGGGGCTGAATTATGGGAACCAATGCCATATAGGAATAGGCTGCGACGGCTATAGATCCGAGCAGTCTCGGGCTAAGTTTTGAGGCCAGAAAGATCGAAGTAGGTCCGTCTGCACCTCCGATTATGGCGATAGATGAAGCATCCTTGAGAGAAAAATCAATACCGGGTATATATTTGGTAAGGAGTATAGCTCCGATCAGGGTTGAAAAGATACCAAACTGAGCTGCTGCTCCCAGCAATGTGGTGCGGGGGTTTGCAAGCAATGGTCCAAAGTCAGTCATGGCCCCAACACCCATAAATATTATGAGTGGAAAAATACCTGTCTTGATTCCGGCATCATACACATACCGAATAATTCCACCTTCGTCGTTGATAAATGCAAGAGGGATATTGCAAAGTATGGCTCCCATCCCAATAGGAATTAAGAGAAGGGGCTCAAATTGTTTAGAAATACCGAGATATATGAGGAGTAAACCGACACCAATCATAAGCACTCTTCCCATACCTTCCGTCCAATCAATTGCGTTGTCAAAAATCAGTGCATAAATACCGGTGCTTTGTACCAGATTCTTAAAAACCCTTGTAAGTGATAGCTTGCCGGGATCTTTTTCGGTTGCTGTGGATTGTGCAACAATATTCTGCTTTTCTATTTTGAGAAGAGTTGTCCCTGCTGGTATCGGAGTAAACTTCTTATAAAAGACTTCGTTGATATAGGTAATTTTACCGGTAATTCCAGAGGTAACAGTAATCTTGTTATGGCTTTTATCTACTATAAGGGCAATGAAATCACCTTCTCTGATCTTGTCGCCTATTTTAAACCTAGCACCATTTTTTATTGATACATTGAGGAGTGTTACGTCTGATGGGATTGTCACTGTCACCGTATCCCCGGAAGTAGTAGAATATTCCTGGGCATTTACAGTACATATCAGTGATAAAAGTGTAATAAAAAGAAATGAGATTATTCGCATAATAATCAAGTTAATAGGACTCACCCGCCTAAAGACACTTCGCCAGCCCGGCCATGCCGTTCGCCAGCCCGACGAGCATTCTGGCGGGGACGGGGGCAGGGTTACCCACAGATAATTAACATAAATGTCAAAAAAAGAGATCTTATTCTATCATAGCAAGCGTGTCGCCATTATTTACATTGTCACCTACTGCTACCTCAATTGTAATGATTTTGCAGTCTTTTGGCGCCTTAACAGGAGATTCCATTTTCATTGCCTCAAGGACCAGAATAACATCTCCCTCATTTACCGTATCTCCCACTTCCGCTTCGATATGCGTAACTGAACCCGGCATGCTGGCAACAATTGGTTCACCCTTAATAGTTATTGCTGGTGCAGACGGTGTTTGTGTGATTGTCTGGACGGTACCGGTACCCTCGGCAACGGTAACATTAAATGATTTGCCGTCAACTGTTACGGTATAACTTTCAGGAGAGCTTTTGCCTGTGGTCTGCACAGGAGCAGTCCTGGTTTCAGCTACATTAGAAATTTTTCTGATATTTTCTTTCATTTTTCCCTGTAGAAATTCTATACCTTTTTCTCCACAGGCGTACGCAATGAAAATGTTTTCGTCTGTAACCTCTAAACCGTTTTCCTGAAGTTTCTTTGTGGCCACAGGGATTCCTGGTTCAAGGATTTCAAGTGGATGGCCATCGAAGGGCTTCTTGCCCAATTGTTTCTCTGCCAGTTTCACGATTTCCGGATCGGGTTTTGAAGGGGTACTGCCAAAATAACCAAGCACCATGTCACCGTAGCCTTGTGTAATCTTTTTCCATTTACCAAGAGTTACATTTGCATAGGCCTGTTGAAAATAGAACTGTGATACAGGAGCAACAAAAAATGACAATTTTGCCATTTTGACGACATCGGTCATCTCCTTTATCACCTGCGGATAAAGATGTAGGGTGCCGGTATCTCTCATCATCATGGTATTTGCTGTCAGTGCTCCGCCGGGCATTGGTGAAAGAGGTATGATTGGTGAAACTTGTTTTGCTTCTATTGGAATAAAGTAATCCTTCATACACTCTTCAAAGACAGTTTCTGCTTCAACAATCTTCATTACATCTACATCAATCGTCCATTCCATACCTTTAAGAGCATGCCACATTGAAATAATATCAGGCTGGCTTGTACCTCCGCATACCGGGCTCTTTGCAAGGTCAATCCCAAAATTGTCATTTTTTGTTGCTCCTCCCTCAATTGCACCCAGATAGCAGGAGACACCGACTCCGGCAGTATCGTGGGTATGGTACCAGAGCAGTACATCATCTCCCAGAAGCTTTCTGGCGCCAACGAAAGTATCATACACCTTCTGTGGATTAGCAGTACCACTTGCATCCTTAAAACATATAGAATCATAAGGAAGCCCTGAATCCATAATAGTTTTCAGGCGATGGAGATAGAATTCGGCGGTGTGTGCATGTTCACACTCTTCAGGCAGGTCCATCAGAGTTATGCACACCTGATGGTGAAGACCGGCTTCAGTTATACACTCGCCTGAGTACTCAAGATTTTGAATGTCATTGAGAGCGTCGAAGTTGCGTATAGTAGTCATACCATGCTTTTTAAAGAGAGTTGCATGGAGCTTGATAATGTCTTTGGGTGATTGTGACAGGGCTACGACGTTAATGCCTCTGGCCAGTGTCTGTAGATTTGCATCAGGTCCGGCAATCTTCCTGAAGTTGTCCATCATATGAAAAGCCGATTCGTTGCAGTAAAAGAAAAGAGATTGGAATCTTGCGCCACCGCCTGCTTCCATATGTGTAATCCCAGCTTCTACAGCAGCTTCTACGGCAGGCATGAAATCCTGAGTAAGCACTCGTGCGCCAAAAACAGATTGGAATCCATCCCTGAATGAAGTGTCCATGAACCTGACTTTCTTCACAATAATTACCCTTTCATTTAAGTTTATGCTGCCTGAGACTAAATAACTGAATTTAATTTTATAAAAAACTTATTAATGCTGATCTTCATGTGCTTCTGAATGCATGAACGGCAGCAGATATGACTGCTGCCTGTGTGCCTATGTCTCCTGTATCAATACTTTTCTTTTTCTTACTCCTGCGTGCAAGTTCTTCTTCGGCCAGTGCAGCCTGTTCCCTGCTGGTATGCTCACGGGTACAATATGCAAGCAAAGACATGGCCAGGTTCAAAAGCACTAGAAAAATGAATACAACGCTCATGCCAACAAACATAAGCATAAATGCATTGCCGGTCATTGATAATCTCTCTTAAGGTATAAATTATTAAAAGCTATTTCTCCGGAATTGAGACTGATAATACCTCGTTTTTCACATTCAAAAAGCAATGTTCCGTCTTCATTCAGGTCGATTATTCTTCCTGAATATGATTCTCTTTTTATGTCTGTAAAAACGATTTGTTCGTTTATAAATGCCAATCTTTTCTTTAGCTCCAGCCGGTTTTGTGTAAAACCACTCTGGCAAAGTACATTAAAGCAATTAATTATTATTTCAAGGAGTTTTTTTAACAATTCAAGCCGTATAACTTTTTGGTGCAATTCGCAGCGAAGCGATGTGGCAGGAATTCCTACGACAGCAAGGGATTCCTCCATACTGTTTACGTTAAGGCCTATTCCCAGTATCCCGTATACATTCTTATTCGATTCAACAACTTCGCACAGTATACCTGATATTTTCTTCCCCTGTACAAGCACGTCGTTCGGCCATTTTACAGCTGGCTTCAAACCGTAAACTTCCAGCAACTGAGCAACAGAAAGAGCTGCAATCTGCGTAATATTCTGCCTGAGTTTATGCTCCAGTGACGTAAGCGGCAACAGGATTGAAAAGGTGAGATCCTGGCCGGGTACAGAATTCCAAACCCGTGTAAAGCGTCCATGCCCATGTGTTTGCTCATCGGCCCAAATTACCGAGTAATCTGCCAGGGTTGTACAATGCTGTCTTAAGAATTCATTGGTCGAATCCAGGCTTGCATACTTGTAGATTGTGTACACAACTCCGCCAGGTTTAGTGATTTCCGGTTTCAGATCGTTTTCCATAAAAGTGTCGTTTCCTAATTATATCCTGCGCGATTCTGAACAGGTTTCAGGGTAAAACATTCAAATCCAGGGAAACAAAATTCTTTTAGCAGCGAAAAGTAAAATTCTATTTAAGTACTTGTGGTGTTGTTCTCTGGCGTTTACGGTCATGTTCCCTCAATAATTTCTTCCTGAGACGAAAGGTATTGGGTGTAATCTCTATCAACTCGTCATCTTCAATGTATTCTAACGCCATTTCCAGTGTCAAATCCCTGGGTGGTGAGAGTTTAATTCCTTTGTCTGCCGTGGCAGATCTCATGTTTGTAGCCTTTTTAGCCCGGCACACGTTTACGGCAATATCGTTTTGTTCGCAATGTTCACCAACTATCATACCTTCGTAAACTTTATCGCCCGGTATGGCAAACATAACCCCTCGGTCACGTAAACCGTCAAGGGCATATGCAGTCACATCGCCATTTGACATAGAGACAATGACACCCTGAGACCTGTGTGGAATGTCTCCCTTGAAATATTCGTATTCGTAGAAGTTGTGATACATAATGGCGGTTCCCTGTGTGGAACTGAGAAGTCTTAGTCTTAATCCAACCAATCCACGAGAAGGAAGCTTGAACTCAAAATTTATCCGTCCGTTGTTTTCCTTCATGTTCAACATTTCTCCCTTTCGCAGTCCCAGCAGTGAAATGACCTGTCCGTCGAATTCCTTTGGTACATCAATCACAAGAAACTCTACTGGTTCGGCTTTTTTTCCATTGATTTCCTTGTATATAACCTTGGGCTTAGAAACCTGGAGTTCATATCCTTCTCTCCTCATATTCTCGATCAAAACTGAAAGATGCAGCAGCCCTCTTCCTGCTACATGAAACGACTCGCTGGAGTTGGTGTCGTGCACTTTTAATGATACATTTGAACGTAATTCTCTATATAATCTTTCTCTCAAATTACGGCTTGTTACATACTTTCCGTCCTTGCCGGCGAAAGGGGAGTTGTTCACTGAAAACAGCATCGATAACGTAGGTTCGTCAATACTTATGATAGGAAGCGGTTTAGGGTTATTTACATCTGCAAGGGTATCGCCAATTTCCACGTTTTCAATTCCTGTAACAGCTACAATATCACCTGCAGTCGCCTCCTGTACACTTTCCCGACCCAGGCCGGAGAAAGAAAAGATCTTTCCTATTCTTTCATTACGCTTTTCTCCATCCCTTTTAAGCCATGCTACATTACTGCCGGAGATTATACTTCCATTTGCAATCTTGCCAATTCCTATTCTTCCTACGTAATCGTTATAATCCAGTGCCTGTACAAGCATCTGGAATGGTTCGTCCGGGTTTGTCGTTGGAGGAGGGATGTGTTTAATAATTGCCTCCAGTAGTGGTGTCAGATCTTTGCTTTCCTGTTCAACTTCAAGTTTTGCATATCCATCTCTTGCGCTGGCGTATACTACAGTAAAGTCTAACTGTTTATCGTCAGCATTTAAGTCTACAAACAGGTCAAATATTTCATCTAGGACATCATTTGGCCTCCCGTCAGGCCTGTCAATCTTATTGATTACTACAATAGGTTTGAGGTGATAGCCTAACGCCTTCTGCAATACGTATCTCGTCTGGGGCATAGGCCCCTCGTATGCATCCACCAGGAGAAGTACGCCTTCTGCCATTTTCAGAGTGCGTTCTACTTCGCCTCCAAAGTCTGTATGACCGGGAGTATCAATAATGTTCAGTTTAATTCCTTTGTACTGGATTGAGAAGTTCTTTGCGACTATGGTTATGCCGCGTTCCCTTTCCTGATCTTGAGAATCCATTACTCGTTCGACAACTTGTTGATTTGAGCGGAAGATACCCGTTTGTTTTAGCATTTGATCAACTAATGTTGTCTTTCCATGATCTACATGGGCGATAATGGCAATATTCCTAATGTTTTCTATTTCCACAATTTGTTTTCCGTTTCCTTAGTTTGATTAAAGTTTGGTTAAAGGCTTAGCCTATTCGGCGTTCGTTTACAAATTATTAAACTCTATATTATAATGATATTTGGAAAATAATGTAGTAAAAAAATAATATGGGAAGTTTTTAATGATAAACTCGGTTTGATAAATAAGGGATGACAGGGAACAAAATAAAGAAAAGAAAAGGTAATAATGAAAGGCCTGATAATACAGAGACGATTTCCAGTGAAAGGATTACTATATGAATAACAATATCTCATAATAGTCTTTTTTAAATGTTTTTCCTAAACCATTCCCACGGTAAATTACGTGATAGTATATACTCCTTCAACAGAATACGCACATTACGGTAAAAAAAGAGGGAAAATATAAAAAAATATAAAAAACATCTTGACATTTACTGCATTTTTTGGTTACTGCCGTTTGTCTAAGCACATTTTCAACCAAATGTTTACAAAAGGACGTACTTTAAATGGATAAACTTTCTTTGTTTGTTCGTTATGAGATTTGGTTTCAAAGACATTACCCGTACATATCACCTTTAAATCTTTTCATTTTCCTTCAAAAGTTGTGTCACAATTCTAAAAACATATTCAAAGACATTCCTAACGAATGGTAGTGGGGGGCAGGGCTTTTATTGTACGGAACTCCATTTATCATATTTGTTTCGTATTTCCATATTTGGGTATTAGTTTTTTTATACGATATCTTAAGACTAATGAATGAGCACCATTGATACTTGATCACAAGGCGATATCGCATGAGACTCAAAACGGAAGAATTAAGTGAAAATAGTAGTTGAAATTGTTAAGTACCTTAGTTTAAATAGACGTTCGTTATGTTGTTAAATTCTTTTGTCTGGACAGGGAGTTTACATGGGCGAAGAAGATAAAAATGATTCTGATAACAGGGCTGCCGTTAGAATTCATGACTCCTTTTCAATCAAATATAATATAATTACCCAAAAGGAGTATGATAGTAAAGAGTCTCTTTATATCAGCAGGCGTACAATAAATAGAACGGCAGGCAAGGGAAATAAGGTTGAAATATTTTCCTTTGACTGGTCTGCAATAGAAGATGAGGAAGATTTTGATCCTTTATTGGTTAAAATACTCTTTCGCCTGGACCAGAAAATTGATATAGTTCTAGCCAGGCAGGATGAGATACTTAAGAAGATTGCTTCTCAAGATTATGAGGAAGATGTATATGAGACCGGAGAATGTATTGATATAAGCGGTACCGGCGTTAATATGCTCATTTCTGAGAACCTGAGTGAAGAGGTTCTGCTTGAGTTGAATATAGAACCTCCTATCCATCCTGGTATACAAATTATAGCATTAGGCAAAATCACAAGAGTATGTCCTTCAAGGGATAAGGAAAAGAGTGGTTATGAGGCTTCTGTAGCATTTACTGCGATTAACGAAGATGATAGAGAGGCGCTAATAAAGTATATCTTTCAGCGGCAACGTGAATTGATATCTTTCAAAAAAAGAAGCGATTCTTCTTCAACCACCTAGCAGGTGACTTAACAAGCTGAAACCCATCCCAACCCATAAATAATATTATATTCTTTTCCTTTGCATTAAACATTGGCTGGTTCAATAGGCTCAATGCAGCATTTAGCGTTTAATTTGGACATACCCATCGAGGAAGCTATGGAGACATTAAATAAGTACAAAATTGAATTTAAAGGGCCTGTCGACCGGGGATACGAACGTTCCCTGTATTTCCATGACCCTAATGGAATTAAGCTAGAACTGATGACGTGGAAAACACCTCTGCCTGTAGGATCTAACGAAGCAGAAGTCATTGCAAGAGCACAGAAAATTCGTGAAAATGATGGTGCTTACAATATAGAGGATGAACATGTGCGTAAAGCTATGGCTGAGTTAAAATAGGTTTATTATAGAATAGTAGATATAATCAATATTAATTATTTTGAAGTGCCTCCGGAACTACATGAATTGTACAAGAATAGGTTCGGCTTTGATATCACTGAATATAATGGTAAGGATCGACTGGGATTGCCTGTACCGGGGACCTTTGTTATCGGTCAGGACGGAATAATCTTATCAGTATTTGCTAAAACTGATTATAAAATGCGGATGGAGCCTGAGGATATTCTGGAGGCATTGAAGGCTACAAGGTAAGTCTGAACAATATCAAAAAGTGTTAAAGGATTATTTTCAGGAGAAGTAAAAATAGACAATCAATTGTATTTATGTATAATATCATCAGTTACATATTTAGAAAATAATTTAAAGAGGATATAAAATGGATGTTACGAAAATATTTGGTGCGAATGTATTTAATGATGAAGCAATGAGGAAATGGCTGCCTAAGGATACGTATAAAGCGCTCAAGAAAACGATTGAGAACGAAACTCATTTACCGAATGAGGTTGCAGATGTAGTTGCAAATGCAATGAAGGATTGGGCAATTGAAAAAGGGGCAACGCATTATACACACTGGTTTCAGCCACTGACAGGGAGTACGGCTGAAAAGCATGATTCCTTTATTTCGCCGACAGCACAGGGTGGGGTGGTTATGGAATTCTCAGGTAAGCAGCTTGCAAAGGGAGAACCTGATGCGTCAAGTTTTCCAAGCGGAGGGCTCAGGGCCACTTTTGAAGCACGTGGATATACCGCATGGGATTATACGTCACCCGCTTTCCTTAAGGAAGATGCTGCCGGGGATGTCACGCTTTGTATTCCAACTGCATTTTGTTCATATACGAGTGAGGCATTGGACAAGAAAACGCCATTACTACGTTCAATGTCTGCTGTTTCAAAACAGGCAATTCGTGTTTTACGTGCGCTGGGGAATAAAACTGTTAAGAAGGTTACTGCAAACATTGGCGCTGAGCAGGAGTATTTCCTGGTAGACAAAAAATTCTTTGAGAAAAGGTTGGATTTGATTGTAGCAGGGAGAACGATCTTTGGCGCACCCGCACCGAAAGGGCAGGAGATGGAGGATCACTATTTCGGACAGATTAAGGATCGTGTAGCCGATTTTATGAAGGATTTGGACAAAGAACTATGGAAGCTGGGGGTAGCCGCTACAACAAAGCATAATGAAGTCGCCCCGTCACAGTTTGAAATGGCCCCGATCTTTACATCGGCGAACATTGCGGCTGATCATAACCAACTTGTTATGGAAACATTACAGAAAGTTGCTATCAGACGTGATCTTGTCTGCCTTTTGCATGAAAAACCTTATGCAAGAGTAAATGGTTCAGGAAAGCATACGAATTGGTCATTGAGTACTGACGACGGTACGAACTTACTTGAACCCGGTAAGACGCCACATGAAAACGCACAGTTTTTGCTTTTTATCTGTGCTCTTATTGTTGCTGTTGATCGCCACGCAGACATAATACGCAGGTCTGCGGCAAATTCTGGAAATGACCATCGTCTTGGAGGGAATGAAGCACCACCGGCAATTATATCGATATTTATGGGTGAAGAATTGACCGGGATTCTGGAGACTATTGCAAAGGGGGAGAAAGCAAAGTCAACAGCGTCTACTACGCTTGAGGTGGGGGTTGATACTTTACCGGCGCTTCCAAAGGATAATGCCGACAGGAACCGGACATCACCGTTTGCATTTACAGGCAATAAATTTGAGTTTCGTATGGTGCCCTCGTCAGCTTCAATTTCCAGGCCATGTATTGTCTTGAATACAGTCGTCGCGGAAGCACTCGATGAAATTGCAACCAGGATTGAAACGGCAAAGGATATTAATAAAGAGACTGCATCCATTATAAGAGACACCATGATGGAGCATGGAAGGATCATCTTCAACGGGAACAACTATTCTGATGAATGGGAGAAGGAGGCAGAGAAGCGGGGATTGCCAAATATTCGTAATACCGTAGACGCAATGAAAACATTCCCGGAAAAGAAATCTGTTGGGTTATTTCAAAAATATAAAGTGCTTTCAAAAGAAGAAATGTGTGCTCGGTATGAAATTTATCTTGGACAGTATTCTAAGCAGATTAATATTGAGGCAAACACGGCACTTGATATGGTAAAGAGTTTATATATTCCTGCAATAGTACACTATACAAGTGAACTTGCTGATGTAATTGGGAAGCTGGTAGCAGTAAGTGCACCTGCGGACGTCCAAAGTGATCTGTTGTCAAAAGTCTCGACTTGTCTGGAATCAGCATATCGTAATACTCAGAAACTGGAGTCTGAAAGAGAGAAGGCGCTTAAGATTACTGACAGTTTAAAACGTTCTGAGGCTTTCCGGGACAAGGTAATGGCCACGGTGACTGATTTACGTGAAGATATTGATATGCTTGAATCCTTAATTCCTCGAAAATTGTGGCCGGTACCAACGTATGCAGATCTCTTGTTTAAATTGTAATTTCTCAGGCAGAGCACCAATAACTTATATAGTGGGGGATTAGCTCAGTTGGGAGAGCGTTTGCATGGCATGCAAAAGGTCAGGGGTTCGAATCCCCTATCCTCCACCATTATAGTGGGTTTCTTATTTTGAAAGCCTTTCAGCAATTAAATTGGAGGGCTGTTTCTCTCTCCCGGCCCTACGCCACTCACTTTCCAGTACATAGTCAAACCGGCGCCGGTTTGCCACACCGGTCAGCTCATCCTGGAATGACAGTTGAGTTAACTTTTCCTGTGTCTTTTCAAGCATCTTGATAACCTTCTCTCTTTCATGCTGGGCGGCAATACGTTCTTCGACTTCTTTCTGCAACTTTGTATTGGTCCTGGACAGATCCAGTGTCCTCTCCTCTACCATTGCTTCAAGATGGTTTTTGTGCTGTTCAAGTTCGTCTTTTTGACTTAAAATCTGATTTAGAGAATTTTTTAAGTTTTCCCGCATGGTGTCAAGAGTTTCAGCCAGTCTGCCCATTTCATCCTTGCGTGAAAGGTTAATCGTTGAGTCAAGATCACCGTTTCCGAGTAATCTGGCAAAATTGTCCAACCGGCGTAACGGGTTACTTACTGTCCGCTTCAACATAAATGCTAAAAGGAGTGAAACCGCCAATAATGCAATAATGGATACTGTGATCAAGCCTAAGGAAAGCTCAAGTAAAAGTCTTTAGTTGTTTACTAAAGAATTAACAATTCTGAGCTGGATATACTGAAATACTGTTAAATATTTGAATAAACATGCCGATATTCTAAGTAACGACATTAACATAAATTCGTCATTATTTTGTCCACGGATTGTATGATGAGAAAAATATTCATTTTGACATTAACTGGCCTGTTATCTTTTTATCCTTCCGGCGGTCTGGTTACAAGACCGAACGAAAAGGTATGCATGGCCGTACCAGTCCAACCTGATTTTGAGCAAGTATCGGCTTGGGCGGACTTAATTAACATTAACCTTGAAGAGAGAAATTATTGCAACGACCCGGAAGCTAATACAGAATGGGAACTATTAGTTCAAAAATACCCTGCCGACCTTCAGATACATGCCTTACATGCCATAAGAATGGGTCTGTGTTTCAAGGTGAGTAGGGGAGATATAGATTTGGACCAGGCAACCGAAATCTTTGAAAATATGAGGTTGGCACTGATAAAGGCAAAAGAGTGGAAAATGGAAGAACAGTTAGAGGATAGTAACAGAAATCTGAAAAAGAATTTATGATAATGTAATCAACTCCCTCTCATTTAAATCATATCACGCTCTTCAATCTACACGTTTCGTTTCAAATCTTAGTTAAGTTTCAGTATATGGATGTCTCTCCTGGCATGCGGCTGGGTGGAAAAGGCCTTAGATATGCATAAAAAAAGGCTCCTTTGAAGCGCCGCGCAATATTCTTCAACCTACCAATTTATTATATTGATATGTGATTAGGTTGTGAAGCTATACTGCTTACGAACGATCAAGAGCCTTTTTTTTAAGACTTTAATTGTTCTTATGGTTTAAGCAATCTTAAACCAACTAACTCATAAAATCTTTCCTCTTCTATTATCGTCAAATACAGGGACGCCTTTAGCTAAAAAAAACTTTTTTTCTGGTTATATGTGACCGCAATATACATGCCATTGGGATTGTATAATCTGCAGCAGTATGTTTTCATGCCTATAATGCTTCGCAAGTCCTGTTAATTCAACGTCACAGTAGATGTTGAGTCACATATGCATATATTATTCGATAGTAAGGTTCTGGTGTGTTAACAGCATGGATAATAGGTGGTTGTCTAACTATTCAACAGTTTAGTCGAATTAACAACAATCGCAATCATACATTTACAGCCAATAATTATAATTATTTCCCTTGCTTTGAAATATAATATTTGATATAAATCCACCTATAAGCAGTGAGGTTGCATTTGTATTATAGTATTATAAGTAAAGTGTAATATTATGGCTACAAGGTACCAACCTTGTGGCCTTTTTTTATATTATATTTTTGTGTGAAGAAGGAGGAGAGTCGTATGCCAACAGGTACAGTGAAGTGGTTTAATGACAAGAAGGGATTTGGTTTTATTTCCATTGAGGGTGGAGAGGACATTTTTGTACACCACACTGCTATTCAGAGTGAAGGTTTCAGGACTCTTGAAGAAGGAGACAATGTTGAGTTTGAAATTGTACAAGGCGATAAAGGTAACAAAGCTGAGAATGTCAAAAGAGTATAAAGCATTTTAAAGCGTTGCCATATATTTTGAATCTAAAACCCCAATATCCTTAACAGGATATTGGGGTTTTTTTTGTAGAATCATATAGTGCGGCATAGCTTACTCTATTATGCTCACATTTTTTATGAATACGGGTTCTTTTGGCACATCCTGGAAGCCGTTAAAATTACCGGTTTTCACTCTTGCAATCGAATCTACTACGTCCATACCCTTGGTAACCTCTCCAAACACACAATAGCCAAAACCTCTTGCGGTCCTGTCAGTGTGATTCAGAAAATCATTATCTTTTAAGTTAATAAAGAACTGGGCAGTGGCACTGTCAATAATATTGGTTCGCGCCATGGCGATTGTACCTCTATTGTTACCCAGCCCTCTCCTGGCTTCGTTTTTAATGGGAGGTTTAGTGTCTTTTTGTCTCATTTCGGAATCCATACCGCCTCCCTGAATCATAAAGTCCTTTATAACTCTATGGAAAATCAGGTTATTAAAAAACCCCTCAGATGCATATGTCAAGAAGTTCTTTACCGTTCTTGGGGCCTCCTTTTCGAATAATTCAATCGTTATGTCGCCCTTTGATGTCTCCATTAATACTTTTGGATTGGCGAATGCAGAATTCAGTTGTAAGCAGACAAGGCTGAACAGAACGAAAACAACGATGGTAGTTACTGTTTTACTGGTGTACTGTGCAATCATGGATTTTTCTCCCTAAAATTATTAAATTTATGTTTGAATCATTTAATCATAGTCTTACAGAAAATTCAACGTTTATCTTCCATCTACCATTTTATATAGCCTGTAGGAAAGAGCAGATGTGAAATTCCAAATTGATTTCACTGCAAATAGTGGTATGATTAAACGTCTGGTTGTTAATTTATTATATTATAGCTCAATATTATACTATGTTTAATCCCATCAGCCTGGAAATATTCAATAACCTTTTTTCTGCAATTTGTGAGGAAATGGGTGTCGTATTATGTAAATCTTCATTTTCCACAAATATAAAGGAGAGAAGAGATTTTTCATGTGCATTGTTTGATGGAAGAGGCGAAATGGTTGCTCAGGCCGAGCATCTTCCGGTGCATCTGGCATCTATGTCACTATCAGTAAAAGAGGCAATAAAGGCAGTGGAGATGAGGGATGGTGACACTGTGATATTGAATGATCCATTTCAGGGAGGAACTCATCTTCCGGATATTACAATTGTTACACCTTTCTTTTACAAGGCCATGAAGAAACCTGTTTTTTACGTTGCAAATAGAGCTCACCATTCAGACGTAGGAGGAATGTCTCCGGGTTCCATGAGCAATAATGCAACTGAGATATATCAGGAAGGAGTTCGGATTCCACCGGTGAAGATAGTACAGGCAGGTATCATAAATAAAGATGTTATAAGTATAATAACGGCAAATGTCAGAACACCAGAGGAGCGAGAGTGGGACATAGTTGCTCAGATTTCTGCCAATACTATCGGTAAACAAAGATTATTGGAATTATGTGATAAGTACGGAAAGAATGAGGTAATTAAATACTCGGCTGAACTTCAAGACTATTCAGACAGGATTATGAGGTCAGTTATCAGGAAAATACCAGATGGCAAGTACTCATTTAGTGATTTCCTTGATGATGATGGTATCACAGGAACGCCTGTCAGGATAAAGGTTGGTATAAACATAAAAGGCAGCAGAGTACATGTTGATTTTTCAGGCAGCAGTAAGCAGGTTAAAGGTTGTGTGAATGCAGTCTATGCCGTTACTGTATCATGTGTATTTTATGTATTCCGATGTTTGATTAATTCCGATGTTCCGGCAAACTCGGGATGCTTGAGAGCTGTCAGCATAAATGCACCAGATGGTTCAGTCGTAAATGCAACAATGCCGTCTGCCGTCTCCAGTGGCAATGTTGAGACCTCTCAAAGAATAGTTGACGTAGTCTTTGGGGCACTGTCCAAAGCTATTCCTAGTAAGATTCCAGCGGCAAGCAGTGGGACTATGAATAATATTGCAATTGGAGGATATGATAAGTCGAGAGGGCAGAGCTTTACATATTATGAGACGATTGCTGGCGGAATGGGTGCCCGGCCAGATCGTAATGGCCTTGATGCCATTCACACCCATATGACGAATACCCTGAATACACCTGTTGAAGCAATAGAGCATAACTATCCTTTCAGGATAAAGCGGTATCAGGTTCGTCCACAATCAGGTGGTATGGGAAAGTTCAGGGGAGGATACGGTATAATCAGAGATTTTGAATTCCTGGATACTGCTTCAGTAAGTATTCTTTCAGACAGAAGGAAATCTTCACCTTATGGTCTCAGGAGTGGCAAAAAAGGCCGGGTTGGCAAAAACATATTAATTTCAAAAGGAAAAAAACACAATCTACCATCTAAGACTACTGTTAATGTGAAAAAAGGAGATGTCATAAGTATATGCACTCCGGGAGGTGGAGGGTATGGGAGGTAGTTTTGTAGGGGCAAACTGCTGTTTGCCCAATTAGTTTGATGCATAGAAATTTCAAAGTTGCCACAAAGTAGGGGCGTATGGCAATACGCCCTTACATTTGGTGTTCAAATTAAATGAGTAAATATCAACCAAAAAAGATATTCATAGAAAAGGATGTCGTTAATTCATCCGTTACAAAACAGATAATTAATAAACTGCCGGACGTGACTGTAGAGTACATAGATGATTACAGGAACATCAGAATCGAGGGGAACACAACTGATGACGTTTATATTGAGAGTAAAGTGTGCCTGGCAATAGCCAGGAAAAAGGGTGGGCTTGTAAAGGAGTTCAGGTGTAGAGACGGCATAATCGGGAATACTGAATATTTTATCAGCCACGGGAATAATTGTAATCTGGATTGTGAGTACTGTTTTCTTCAGAGTTACTTTGATAATGCAGTACCCACGGTATTTGTAAATCATGATGAAATCCTGACTGCAATCAATGATGTTTTGCTGGCCGCAGGTAATAAGAAAACAGTGTTTCATGCCGGTGAACTGTGTGATGCCCTCGCCTTTGATGACCTTACCGGGCTATCCCTCAAGCTCATTCCTCTGTTTTCAGAATATCCAAATGCAAGACTGGAGCTTAGAACAAAAACCACTACTATAGAGAACCTATTGACTATACAGGGTACAAATAACATTGTGATTTCATGGACGTTCAGCCCTCAGCTGATTATTGATGCTTATGAGCATAAGACACCGTCACTGGAAGAACGTGTACGGGCAGCAGGAAAGGTGCAAGGGGCAGGTTATAATGTCGGAATATGCCTGGATCCCATAATATTGTGTGAAGACTGGTTCAACAATTATAGATCCATGCTGGAGATGATTTTTGACAGATTAGACATTGCAAAGATCAAGTTCGTAAGCCTCGGTGGTTTTAGATATCTTCCCTCTCTGACGAGGGTAATAAGAGACAGAAACCCGGAGACAAATCTCTTACTAGGCGAATTTGTACCGTGTGTTGATGGGAAGTACCGTTACTTCAGGCCAATCAGGGTTGAAGTATACAGAGAGATAGGGAAGGCGATCAGAGAGATAACTGGAGATGTTAAGATGTCACTCTGTATGGAAACACCAGAGGTTTGGAGTGGAGTAAAAGATACTTTAAGATAGAGGAAATACTTATCAATTTTACCTGCATAAAAGAGAGATAAAGAAATGAAAAACATTAATGACTCAGACTTACAAATAATACTAGAGTTGTCCGCAAATGTGGGGACAAACTATTTGATGTGGTACGGTATTCACGGGGATCTGACAACGAAGCAAATTCGTGATGAATATGATTGTTGTGATGAACTACTGAAGGTATTAGACGATTATGATCCTGAAGGAGATAAGAACCTTGATTCGAAGCACATGGCAGTGATGGTTTATGAATACCTCAACAAGAAATATTCAAAAAACCATGCGACACTCTATAGGATTGGATTTACGATAGCACAGCAGACTCTTGGGCTTGCAGCCAGGCTTTCCTCAGATCATGATGAAGACTCCGGTAAGTCTGTCGATGACCTTTTGCCTGAACACATGCAAAACATTAAGCAAAGGCTGAAAGAAATCCTTCCGCCTGACATAACAAAGACGGTACTTAAACTTGTTAGAAATAAAATAGAAGAGGCAGGGCTTGAAATAGATATTGGTGATTTACTGGTTCAGGTATTTAATAAAGTTGCTTTCCCGGAAGAAGGAAGAAAGTTTACTGTTACAGTGGGAGAAGAGCAGAAAACATATCAAACTTTTACTGAAATGATCGGGGACCTTCTTAATAACAGCGTACAAAAATTTACAAAAGAGTGTGCGTCTTTAGATGACCTGAACAATAAAGGAAAGTTCATGGAGTCGATAGGAAGCACTGTTACCGGTTTCATGAAAGAAAATAAGCATGTCCTGCAGGTAAATGAAAGTTATTTCCTTGAAGAATTGAATGAGGGCCGGAAAGCTGATGAAGAACGTCCTCCTCTTGCCGTAGAGGAACTTGTAATGGGTGCAATCGGCGGAATGGCAGAGGGGTTTTGGCTTAATCATAAACAAAAGCACGATTCGATGAACTAACTGAATATAGGTTAACAAGGGACATTCCCGGCGGTCTGCTTCATTCGTTTGATGTTGACATGAGTAACTAATTGATTAGTATTAAGTTATAGATATTTACATTCGTAATCTACTTGTTGTTTTTGCTGTAGATGAACACATAATTTGAGGAGGCGTATTTTGAGTGGTCAATCGGTAAGCGGTGTACATGAAAAACCATATTTAGTTCTATTAGTTGTTTTTGTACTAACTATTTGCTTTGCTACATCTAATACATTTGGGTTTGGGCCTGAAGGGGTAAATAAAGGAGAAGAGCGAAAAGATGGGGAGTGTATAGAAGGTGATTGTGAGAATGGTAAAGGGACTAAGACATTTCCTGACGGGACTAAATATGTTGGGGAATTTAAGAATGGCATGAGAGAGGGGCAGGGGACTTACACGTATTCGGACGGAGGTAATTATACAAGTTCCTCTACGGCAAGAGGAGGACGTTCTTCATC
>JAANXD010000083.1 GCA_018263435.1 Candidatus Scalindua arabica
ACTCACTCACTCACTCACTCACTCAAATAACACCCATCTATTAAATTTTCTATCAGTTTTACCTATTGTTAAAACTGTTCTATATAATCAAGGCCGGAAGTATACAGGTTTTCACCTGTATACCCTCGGCCTTTTTTTATTTCAAAAAATAGTATTCGGGTGGCATGGACAAATCGTGTCTGAGGCAGACTCGTCTCGGCGAGCTTGTTTGTCCGTGAACTCAGCAAGATGACACAAATTTTTGGTAATTTATTAACAGTTGTGTGAAGAAAGGAGTAAAGATGAAGAGAGTACTGTTTTGTTTATTAGCGATGATAGTAGTGCTTGGCCTGGGCACAACAGCAAATGCCTACACCCTGGAACTCAGGGGAACGGATACCATGGGCAATCGTCTGATCTACGATCCTGACCTCGACATTACGTGGTATGATTACAGCAATGCAAGAACCACATGGGTAGATCAGGTAGCTTGGGCCAGTGGATTGTCAGTTACCTTCGGCGGTGATACTTATAACGACTGGCGGTTACCGGCAACAGTGGATGGAACGCTAGTTGATATCTCCGATCCATCTTTTTTTAATGGAACCGGGCCTAACGGCTATAACATCACGACCAGTGAGATGGGTTATCTGTATTACACACAGCTGTGGAATCTTGGGAAGTATGACACTTCTGGAAATCCTGCCTCCGGTTTCCAAGGTGTGGATTGGGGATTAGTAAATATCGGAATCGGTCTTGCGGGTATGGGTGTATATGGTGTAAGAAGAAGGCGGCAACGTAGGTACAAAGAAAGTTAAAGGTGCCTTAAGTATAAAGTGAACTAAAGTTAATGATTGTGCCTTTGGCACTATTAGTTTTGATAAAATAATACGCGCTGAAAGCGCCTCCAAAACTTTTTCTCACGCTAAGCCGCAAAGATCGCCAGGAAGAAGATATGTTCCTAAAGTAAAACCCCTTTTGCGTTCTTGGCGGCTTTGCGTGAGATAACATTGAATGTTTTTATTCTTTTCTCTGCGGCCACTGCGCCCCTGCCTGCCGGTAGGCAAGTCTGCGTTAAGACATGATGCAGGTTAGAGATCAATCGGGAGCAAAACCTGACAGAACTTAAAGAAGCGTTAGAGATCCGCACGTATCAATAACCATCCTTTTTTGTCTGTTTTTTTTCACAGTCTATCCATTTTTTTCTCGAACCCTAAGCTGTGTATATCCATCGAATTCCTGTAGATTTTACAATAACTAACCGATCCTCAGAAAAAGAATCATTTGATCTAGAAATAAACGGATTTTCTTGCTCATTATATGACTTCAAGCTCTGTATGCTCAATGACCGAGTGACAGTATTGGAGGGCGGCCGCAACCTGATCCAATGATAATTCCGGATACTTCCGAATAACATTTTCAATCGAACCGCTATCTGCCAATTGATCCAATATTACCGTAACTGGTATTCGTGTATCAGAAATTACCGGTTTACCATTGCATATACGAGGGTCAATTGTGATGTGTTTATTCAATTAAATCTCCTTTTTATTTTTTTTAACAACTCGGTGCTATGCAGCTTAATTAGACCATAACAGCATGATACATAATTTATTTTGTATATTCAATAATTAAGTTGATTTCTGTCTTATATCATCTCCTTGCAAAACGGTTTGCATTTATTTCAGGAGATGATTATAATTGTGTACTTCTGTGTCCGGCTTTACCTGGAAAACTCTTTAACTTATCCTTGTCCAACTCCTGCTGGCCAAATGCACTTGGGAAGACGCAAAATATGACTTTAAAATCGGAAACACTTAATAATAAGCCAAAGGCAATAATCCTGCGTACAGCAGGAACCAATTGTGATTATGAGACGAGGTATGCCCTTGAAAAAGCCGGTGCCGATGTTGATCTGGTACATGTAAACCAATTGGTTAAGGATAAAGGACTTTTAAGTTCTTATCAAATTTTTGTTTTACCGGGTGGATTTACATATGGAGATGATATTGCTGCAGGGAAGGTTCTGGCGAACCAGCTCAGGCAACATTTATTGGATGAGCTTACTCGATTTGTTGATGATGGTAAGCTGGTTATAGGGATATGTAACGGTTTCCAGGTCTTAATAAAGATGGGGTTATTACCGGGGAGAAACGGGATTCAACCATCTTTTAATGAATATAGGCAGGAATTTACTCTAACTTATAATGATTCTAACAAGTTTGAAGACAGGTGGGTATATTTAAAGTCGTTTTCAGATAAGTCTGTTTTTGTTGATAACGATTGTTTATTATATGTCCCGATAGCACATGCAGAGGGAAAGTTTGTGGCAGATAATGGTGGAGAGTTGGAGAATCTTGGTAAATCAGGACAAATAATATTTAAATATGTTGATAAAGATGGTAATATAGCAAATTATCCATGGAATCCTAACGGTTCATTGGATAATATAGCCGGAATCTGCGACTCGACAGGAAGAGTGCTTGGTATGATGCCTCATCCTGAGCGTTATATAGAGCCAACCCAGCATCCGAGATGGACCAGGGAAGGACTTAAGGCAGAAGGCGATGGAATTGCCATTTTCAGGAATGCGGTTAATTATGTTAAGGAGGAGATGTGAAGAAAGAGGCAACAAACAGGTTGGCAGTGGATATTAGACCCACAAGGAAAATTGTATCGAGTTTTGGCGACGTCCAGGAATCCAATCTTATATCAATTTTGCAGGAATTGCAGGATGAGTACGGATATTTGCCAAAGGCTGCATTGAAAGAGGTATCAAGGCTGATGGACGTTCCGTTGACGAGGGTTTTTGGCATAGTTACGTTTTATTCACAATTCTCTTTAGTGCCCAAAGGAAAATTTACCATTAAAGTATGCATTGGCACTGCATGTCATGTAAGAGGGGCAGAGGAGGTAAAGACCACGATAAAACAACTCCTTGATGTTAAGGAAGGGGAAACTTCAGCAGATTATATGTTTACGCTTGAATCGGTGGCCTGCCTGGGTGTTTGTGCTCTGGGTCCGGTAATGGTTGTCGGTAGTAGCAAAAAGGCAGCGGGTTGTTGTGATGGGCAAGATGGACAAACTCCACCATCAGGTGACAAATCTTATGGACATGTTAAAACAGAGAAGATTGAGGGAATTCTGGAGAGTTATAGTAGCGACAAGGAATAATCTATGAAAAGACTCACGTCTACAAGAGACATATTAGTTCACAGGGAAAGACTCAGGAAAGAACAAGCTACAGAAAAACAAACGGTGGTAGTGTGTGGAGGCACGGGTTGTGAGACATTTGGGGGTAGCGACCTCTATAAATCACTCAATAGAGTCATCAAAGACAGAGGTTTGAAAAATAAGGTACTTCTAAAAAAGACAGGTTGTCAGGGTTTGTGTGAAAAGGGGCCACTTGTCACACTATGGCCTTCTAATATCTTTTATCGGAGGGTAAAAGAGTCTTATGCAGAGAAAATCATTGACGAAACAGTAGGCAAAGGGGATGTCATACAGAAATTACTTTATACTGACATTCAAACGCGTGAGAAAGTTGTCCATCAGGAAGATGTTCCTTTTTACAAGAAACAGCATCGAATTGTACTTAGACTCAATGGTGTTATAGCACAGGATAGTATAGATGAATACATTGCAGCCGGTGGTTATTCTGCACTGGAAAAAGTGTTGGAGGATATGAAACCCGAGCAGGTGGTAAATGAAATAACAGATTCAGGTTTGCGTGGAAGAGGGGGAGCAGGCTTCCCAACAGGAAAGAAGTGGGAATTTGTACGAAATACCACTGACAGTATTAAGTATGTGATATGCAATGGGGATGAAGGAGATCCTGGCGCTTTTATGGACAGGTCTGTCCTGGAAGGCAATCCACATCAAGTGTTGGAGGGGATGATGATTGCTGCTTATGCAATAGGTGCAAATAGAGGTTATTTTTATATCAGGGCTGAATATCCTATGGCTATTAAATATGTACAAACGGCCATTGATCAGGCTAAAGAACTGGGGCTTTTGGGTGAAAATATATTAGGCAAAGGTTTTGGCCTGGATTTGGAGATAAAGAAAGGCGCGGGCGCTTTTGTGTGTGGGGAAGAGACAAGTCTCATTGCTTCCATAGAGGGGAAACGTGGGATGCCACGAACAAGACCTCCATATCCAGCCATCTCAGGACTTTGGGGAAAGCCAACGTGTATAAATAATGTAGAAACATTGGCTAACATTCCTATAATTATTGAAAAAGGTGCAGGGTACTATAGTAGTATAGGTACTAAAGGAAGTAAAGGAACTAAGGTCTTTGCTCTGGCAGGGAAAGTCAGGAATACTGGTCTGATTGAGGTGCCTATGGGCACTACATTAAGAGAGATAATTTTTGAAATTGGTGGAGGGATTGCAAAAGGAAAGAAGTTTAAGGCTGCTCAGATAGGAGGTCCCTCAGGGGGGTGTGTTCCCGAAGAATATTTAGATACCCCAATTGATTATGAATCCCTTAAGAGTATAGGGGCTATTATGGGCTCCGGTGGACTTGTTGTTATGGATGAAGATACGTCAATGGTAGAAATTGCCAGATATTTTATGGGTTTTTGTCAAGACGAATCTTGTGGTAAGTGTCCTCCATGCAGAATTGGTACTAAAAAAATGCTGGAAAAATTGACTAAAATACATGATGGAAAAGGTTGCAGGGAGGATATAGAAGATTTGAAAGTAATGGCTAATGTTACACAGACTGCATCTCTATGCGGACTTGGGCAGACTGCGCCTAATCCCGTATTATCCACAATCAGGTATTTTATAAACGAATACGAAGATCTTCTGAAAACGGGTAGTTAGGTTTGTTATTTTGAATTTGATAGGAATTTTTACATTTACATATGAAGATAATTGCCGTTGCTGGAACTGCAAGTAGAGTAGGCAAGACTACTGTAGCATCGTATATCTTAAGTAGTCTATCAAGCGGTACATTTTCCCTTAAAGGGAAGACAGAGAAATATGAACGTGTGTTCCAATATGCAGGAGGTACATCTGACGAAACAATAGAAAATTCTCCTGAATTATTTCATGATAAAAGCCCCTGGAGTGCCTTAAAAATTACAATAAGGCATGAGGGCTCTTGCCCCAGACACACAGAATGTGATACGTGTGATGACGGATATGAACCTTTTAAGATATTAACAAGTGATGAGATTATAAGGGAAAAAGGAAAAGATACTGATCGTTTATCAACAGCAGGCGCTTCTGAAGTGGTGTGGTTGCAATCCGACTCTGATGTAGAGGAGGTTGGTATCGAGGCAGCGCTGGCTTGTTTTGACCAGGAACATAATCTCGTAATAGAAGGTAATAGTTTCCTCCGTGTTCATGATGCGGATGTGGCGGTTCTGGTAGTATCTCCCTCAGTAAAGAAAATAAAAAGGTCTGCAAAAATATTGCTTAATAAAATAGACTTTATTGTTATTAATGTGCATAAACGTCATACGAGTAAAGAGATTGAAGAGTGCAAAGGAGAAATGCTTGCTCTTGGATACGACGTACCCTTTTATGTAGTCAACCCTTATTCTGAAGAAGACTATTCCAATCAAGCATTTATTGACAGGATACAGGATATGTTGTTTAAATAAGTGACTAAAGTTTGAAGTGCCTAAAGTAAAGGTGTTTCTTTAATTATCGCCTTCGGCGGGCCACGTTAAGCGGGGCGGGTAGTCTAAAGTTAGATAAATAAAAAAACTCCATAACTTTAGGCACTTTAGCTCACTTCACACTTTAGTCACTTCTTCTCATCTTTAATCACTTATAACTTTCTATTAACTGAATGGCCATCCAGGAATTGTTCCAAAAGAAATGGATTATCCCGCCTTTGAGTATAGAACTCCAGGCGGAGATTTCTAATTCACTTCGTATCTCTCCGGTATTATCACAACTGTTAATAAATAGAGGAATTACCGATGTAGAATCTGCCAGAACTTTTATACAGTCAAACCTGTCTCTGCTTAGTGACCCAATGTTGTTGCCTGATATAGAAAAATCGAGCAAAAGGATCCTTGAGGCAATAAGTAAGAATGAGAAAATCACTGTATATGGTGATTATGATGTTGATGGTATTTCAGCTACAGCATTAATGGTACAGTGTCTAGAGATGCTTCACAAACTGTATGGAAATCCGAAATCCGAAATCCGAAATCCGAAATCTAAGATCAGTTATTACATACCGGACAGACTGGAAGAAGGTTATGGTTTAAGCACAAGTGCAATCGAGACGATAGGCAAAACCGGAACAAAGGTTATTATTACTGTTGATTGTGGCGTCAATTCTTTTGAGGAGGCCGGATTTGCCAGGGAAAAAGGTATTGATCTTATAATTACTGATCATCATGAGCCATGTGATGAACTTCAGGAGGCCGGACGGACAGGGTGTCTTAGTGGTTGCGATAGCGCTTTTGGATTGATTAATCCGAAACTGGCCACCTCAAATTATCCATTCAGGGAGCTTTCAGGTGTTGGGGTTGCTTTTATGCTTGCCTGGGCACTGGGGCAAAGAGCTTCAACCAGTACTGATGATTTGTCTGCGCGTGTTAGTCGGACAGGTAACAGGAAAGTCGTCCGAGACGACCCTGTGGGTAGCTCACAGATCCGCCCCAGGCGGGTTGCAAATGAGTTCAAAGATTTTCTTATGAGTGCTATGGGATTGGCTGCATTAGGTACAATTGCTGATGTAGTTCCATTGAAGCAGGAAAACAGGATATTAGCAAAATATGGGCTTAGTTCTCTACAACATTCTGAGAATCCGGGAATTAAGGCATTAAAAGAAGTTGCAGGGCTTAATGGTAAAAAGATTTATTCTTATCATGTCGGATTCTGTTTAGGGCCGAGAATTAATGCTGCCGGCAGAGTGGGAAATGCAAAGAAGGGTGTTGAAATGTTGACTGCGAAGTGTGAGGATACAGCAAAGGAGATCGCCTTATATTTAGAAAGTGAAAATAAGAGAAGGCAGAAAATACAAAGCGATATGTTGAAATCGGCAAGAGAGAAAGTCTTAAATGATGTAGATTTCAACTCTGATATGGCAGTTATAATATCCGATGACAACTGGCATCAAGGTGTGATAGGGGTTGTGGCTTCAAGGCTGGCATCTGAATTTCACAGGCCGGTCATTATAATTGCGATTGATGGCGAAGTAGGGCATGGCTCTGCGCGATCTATTCCTGGTTTTCATTTACATAATGCGTTATTGAAATGTCAGGAGCTTTCCACAGACAGGAAGTTGCTTATTTCATTCGGTGGTCATGCACAAGCAGCCGGGTTGAGAATATTAAAAGAAGATATTCCAGAGTTTAAGAAGATGTTTAATACTATTTCAAATGAACAGTTGGGAGAAGAAGATTTAATTCCAGCGTTAAATATAGATATTGAAGTTGAGTTGTCATCGGTTTCAAGGTCTTTATTAGAAGAATTAAAATGTTTGTTGCCTCATGGAGAAGGCAACCCTATTCCTGTCTTTGCTACCAGAGATGTAAGTATTGTTGGTCAGGTACGTCGGTTTGGGGTTAATGGTAAGCATCTGGGTTTCTATGTACGCCAGGGAGACGTTTCGTTCAAGGCAGTTGCATTTGGGATGGGAGATAAGATTGATACACTTAAAGAGAATAGTGGAAATTATTCTATATCTTATGTACTAAAGTCTCCATTCCGGAAAGAAAATAATTTGTCTGGCTATGATGGCATGTATAAAGAAGATGTAGAACTTGATATAAAAGATATTTCATAATCAATTTGCAATTTAGTTCCTTAACAGAAATTGTTTGACCAATATTTGGGAAAATTTAAGAATTTAGGAATTGAAGAATTCAGGAATTCCTTAATCCCTTAATGTTTATAAATCCCGATTTGTTCGGGTTAAGATATTTCTACTTGAAAACGAAATAACGTTCTATTAACATAACGCACTAATCTAAAAAGAGGAAAACTTGAGCATACAAGGCCTCATATTAATACAACTATGGGTTTTTGGCCTGGGACTCGTTATCGGAAGCTTTTTAAATGTTTGTATCCATAGAATACCCGAAGGGCTCTCAATAGTACGTCCGGCCTCCAAATGCGCTTATTGCAGTAAACGCATAGTATGGTATGATAATATCCCGGTTTTAAGCTATCTCTTTCTAAGGGGTAAATGCCGTCATTGTCAACATAAGATATCTGCTCAATATCCAATAGTAGAGTTCCTCACAGGTATTGTTTTTCTGCTTTTATTTCGTAGTGTGTTAATGGTAAGCAGTGGTACTACTTGTGCTTATGCCTTCTTCATAATATTTTGCTGTCTACTTATTGTTGGCTCTTTCGTAGATTTAAGACTTCACATCATACCAAATGAAATCACGTATACGGGGTTGATCTTGGCTCCCATAGCCAGTATTTTATGTGTTGGCCTTCATGATTTAAGTGGTTCATTGAGTTTTTATGTTGATAGTGGCAATCAATGGATTGCTTCGTTACTGGCATCACTGATAGGAATACTTGTTTCCGGGGGGCTGATCTTTCTATGTGGTGTTTTTGGTAAATTGGTATTCAGAAGAGATGCGATGGGTTTTGGTGATGTGAAGCTTATGGGTGTGATAGGTGGATTTTTGGGATGGAAACTTGCCGTCGCAACGTTCTTTATAGCCCCTTTTTTCGGGTTATTGTTTGGTCTGCCCAGGCTTATTCTAAAAAAAGGCAATATGATACCTTACGGTCCGTTTTTGTCACTGGCGGCTTTTGTATGTTTATTATTTAAAGATTTTTCTATTAAGACTATTGATTACTATTTAAATATTTATTTAAGCATTTTTCAACTTTTATAGTCTCAATCTTTTAGAGAATGGAGGTGTTTATGGGGTTTAAATCTGGTTTTGTGAGGTGTCTCTTTTTGTCATTGATGGTTCTTTTTGTTGGATGTGCTGAGTTGAAGAGTCTTCGTGAAGAAAGAGTAGTAATGAATCAAAGAATGGAAGAGCTGCAAAGGGAAAGAGATGATTTGGATAGTAGATATAATCTAAGTGAACAGGAAAAGGCAAGATTGATTGAAGAGCGGGACAGGTTAGAGAATGCAAGGCGTAGTATGGAGGAGAGGCTGAGTGGTTCCGGTGCATCTGTCAGGATTAAAGAAGGTAAGATTTCGGTAATGCTTCCATCGTCAATCTTATTTAATTCCGGCCAGACCAAACTGAAGAAAGCAGCAAAAACCAGTCTGACGAAAGTATGTAATGTGCTCAAAAAGGATTTCCCCAATGCAACCATTAGAATTGAGGGGCACACTGATAGTGATCCGCTTAAACGTACAAAAAATGTTTATAGGTCCAATTGGGAGCTTTCTGCCTTGAGGGCATCAAATGTACTTCATTATCTGGTAGACAGTTGCCGTTTAGAACCTAAAAAGTTATATATTGCCGGTTTTGGAAAACATCAGCCTGTTGCGAGCAATAAAAGCAAGGAAGGTAAGAAGAAAAATCGACGCGTAGAGATTGTTATTCTGACAGACAGATGATTGCGATTATTGATTATGGAATGGGCAACTTAAGGAGTGTAGAAAAGGCATTTGAAAAAGTTGGCTTTGAATCAGTGGTAACGGATAAATCTGAAACAATAGAAAAAGCTGACAAGATTGTGTTACCTGGTGTTGGAGCTTTTAAGGATGCTAAAGAAGGTCTGCAGGAAAGAAATTTAGTAGAGCCGATAATAAATCACATAAATCAGCGTAAATTATTTTTGGGAATTTGCCTTGGTCTTCAATTGCTTTTTACCAGAAGTAATGAGGATGGTATACACGAAGGCCTGAATATAGTGCCTGGTGAGGTAGTAAGGTTTATACCTGAGAGATTGTCCGGTGGAGACAACCAGAAATTAAAAATACCTCATATGGGGTGGAATACGATAGGAGCGAAGAAAGAGGTGCCTATCTTAAAAGGCTTACCGGATAATTCATATATGTACTTCGTACACTCTTATTATGTAATTCCTGACCGAGATGATGTTGTAGCTACTGAAACTGAGTACGGTGCTGCATTTGTATCAATGATATCAATAGATAATGTCTTTGCCATGCAGTTTCATCCCGAGAAGAGTCAACACTATGGTTTGATGATTCTCAAGAACTTTGGTGAGTTATAGATATGTTAATAATACCTGCAATAGATTTAAAAGACGGAAAATGCGTAAGGCTTTCTATGGGGAAGAAGGAGCATGAGACGGTCTTTTCGGATAGCCCTTTGCAAGTTGCTGGAAATTGGAAGTCGCAGGGGGCGGAATATATCCATGTTGTTGATCTTGACGGGGCATTTGATGGCGAGCCCAGGAATATGCATATTATAAAGCAGATTAAAGAGAATGTTGACGTATGCATACAGGTCGGAGGGGGTATCAGAGATAAGCAGGTCGTAGAGGAACTGATTGGTATGGGGATTGACAGGCTTATTATAGGGACGAGGGCGCTTGACTCACCGGAGTGGCTCTTTGAACTGTGTTCTGAGTTTCCCGGGAAAATAGCTGTCGGGATTGATGCAGAGAATGGCAAGGTTGCTGTTAAAGGATGGACGTCTGTTTCGGACAGTACGGCCATTGATTTTGCACGGGAAATTGAGAAGGCAAATCCTGCCGCCGTTATTTTTACGGATATTTCAAAGGATGGGATGCTGCAGGGGCCAAGCTTTTCAAGCATTTTAGACTTTACAAAGAGTGTTAATATGCCGGTTATCGCTTCAGGGGGAGTGTCTTCCATTGAAGACGTAAAGAAACTATCTCTTTTTCCTCTTGAGGGGATGATTATCGGTAAAGCACTCTATACGGGTAACATTTCGTTATCAGAGGCAATAAAAATAAGCAAGAGTGGACTCTCAATGGAGGCATACAATGGGACAATATGAAACGAAAGATATCAGGAACGTGGCATTTGTTGGACATGGTGCGTCAGGAAAGACTTCGCTGGTTGAAGGTATACTTTTTAAGGCAGGTGCTGCAAAACGTTTAGGTAGTGTTGATGATGGCACTTCCATTTCAGATTTTGATCCGGAAGAAAAAGAGAGAAAAACTACCATCGATTCTTCAATTCTGCATTGCAGTTGGCAAGACAGAGAGATTAATATAATTGATACTCCCGGATATCCCGACTTTGTAAACGGTTCGATCGGTGCCTTAAGTGCAGTGGAAACTGCAATAATAGTAATTGCTGCTACAAGTGGAATCCAGGTTAACACCCAGAAAATGTGGGATATTGCCAGTGATGCAGGGCTGGCTCGAATGGTAGTAATTACAAAGATGGATGGTGAAAATATTGACTTCCCTGCACTTCTGGATTCTATTCAAAATGCATTTGGCGAAGAGTGTATACCCTTAATGTTGCCTGTAGGTCATGGGGCAGATTTCAAAGGAGTAGTCGACATATTAAACCTGCCGGATGAAGTGCCGGGCGAAGTGATTGGTGATGTAAGTCAGAACCGTGAGAAGTTGGTTGAAGCAATTGTTTCTGTGTGCGATGAACAACTGGAAAAGTATCTTGATGGGCAGGAAATAAATGTTGAAACACTTCAGGGGTGCCTTAGCACTGCTGTTGCTTCTGGATGTATTGTGCCGGTATTATGCTGCGAGAACAAGGGGAGTTTGGGCGTCGAAGAGATTGTGGATGTAATTGCAAAATCTACCCCTTCTCCTGAAAAAGGTTTGGCACGGATGTGCGGCAGTATAGCGGGGGAAGGGGAAGAAAGAGAGATAGAGGTCTCTAAGAGCGCTCCTTTCAGTGCACAGGTGTTCAAATCAATAACAGATCCCTTTGTTGGTAAAATGAGTTTCTTTAGAGTATATTCAGGAGAGCTGAAAGGTCACCCGGAAGTTTATAACGTGCGTACTGAAAAGAATGAAAAGATCGGACACATGTTTAAGACTTTTGGAAAAGAACAGCAGGAAATAGATGGGGCCATTCCTGGTGATATTGTTACAATTTCAAAAGTCGATGATGTATCTGTTTCAGATACATTATGTGATCCTCACGAGAAAGTTAAGTTTAAGGATATTAAATTTCCGAATCCTATGGCGTCTCTGGCCATTGAACCTAAGAGTCGCGGGGCGGAACAAAAGATAAGTGAAACGCTAAACAGGCTGGTAGTTGAAGACAGTACATTTAAAGTCTCAAGAGACGTTCAAACGCATGAATTAGTTGTCACGGGTATGAGTAATCTACACCTGGATGTAATCCTGAGTAGGTTAAAGAGTCGTTATGACATTGAGGTAGAGTCGCGACAACCAAAGATTCCCCACAAAGAAACGATTACAACGAAAGCGAACTCTCAATATAAACATAAAAAGCAGACTGGAGGTAAAGGACAGTATGGTGAAGTTTATTTGCGTATAGAGCCGTTGGAGAGGGGTGGCGGTTTTGAATTCGAAAGTAAAATTGTTGGCGGAGCAATTCCATCGCAGTATATTCCGGCAGTGGAAAAAGGTTTAAGGGAAACAATAGCTAAGGGGATTCTGAGTAATAATCCGATAGTAGACGTAAGAGTCGAACTATACGACGGTTCTTTTCACAATGTTGATTCTTCTGAAGCTGCGTTTAAGATAGCAGCTTCAAAGGCATTTAGTCTGGCGTTTAACGATGCAAAACCTGTTTTGCTGGAACCTGTGGTTAACATAGAGGTAACTATACCTTCCGAGTTTATGGGTGATATTACAGGTAACCTTTCATCGAGGAGAGGGCGTGTACAGGGTATGGATTCGTTTGGAGATCTTCAGGTTTTAAAGGCCAGTATCCCCATGGATGAGGTTAAAAACTATGAGACAGAACTAAAATCAATGACTGGCGGTAGGGGTTCATATACGATGGAGCTTTCACATTACGATATAGTTCCGTCACACTTGACTCAGACAATTATAGCGCAAGCGAAGAAGGAAGCTGAAACTGTGGATTAGGTTATTAGTAAATATTTTTTGTAATAATATATTATATAGAACTTTTTTATTTCTGTCCGACTGTGTGTTGCTAACGGGGTGTAATTTTAAAGGCCAACTAGTCCTGGCATGCAATACAAAACTCAATCACAGATCTACATGTTGTATCATGTGCTATGTCAGCTACAACAATTAGTATGCCGAAGATTGCATAAATATTAATATTTCTTTGGCCAGGATTCAACTAGTCTTATTTTCAGTGTAAAATTGATGGATTTACTTAAAGAAAAGTAGTTTGCAAAATGTTTAATCAAATTATATACTACAAAATTAAAAAGTACTTGACATTAGTGCCATAATTTATATAGTGATTGCACGATGTACGAAAGACGTGTCCTAATTCTCAGTAAAGTGGTGGGGGGAAGGGATTAGGTAGTACATGTATTGTTTTTCGTTTGAGATGTTAATTCCCTCCAAAGTTATATAGTTTTCTTCACATCAAAGTTCAATTGCCAGCTGAATAAAATGTAAAGCCTGGGCTTTTAGAGAAAAATTTGTATTATGTATTCTTTAAGATGATAGGTTGATTGCCTTATTAAATTTTGAATTAATAGTCGAGTTTTAATTATGGCACACGTACATTTCGCATTTCACAAGTATTATAATAACTTTTCGAAACTTTTATACCATTGCCATGAAAGGAGGGGGGTAGAACGTACAAACTCTAGCGAAGATGTAGATGTTTCAGTAAGTATGTCGAATAAGCAATTCTTAGGATAGTTGTTTCAGTTGTTACTTCTGTTGGTCTAAATGATGTGTGCGTGCAATTTTGCTTATTATATAAGAGGAAACGCACAAACTCTAGTGAAAAGGAGATGTTCTTTATTTAATTCAATTTCATGGAGGTGAAAGATATGAGAGGATTTTTAATTGCATTAATGTTAGTCGTTGCTTTTATGGCAGGTGGTATGACATGTGGTACTACCCAGGCGATAGCTGGAGATCATCCAGAGAAAGATCCGGCGCATGTACTTACGCCTGAAGAGTTCGAAGCAACTAGGCAGGTATACTTCGACCGCTGTGCAGGTTGTCATGGAGTTTTGAGAAAAGGGGCTACAGGACCAAATCTAACTCCAGAGAAGATGATACCCAAGGGTAACAAGAAGCTCAGAGATATGTTATGGTATGGAACCGCTAAAGGTATGCCTGGCTGGGGAAAAATGGGTGTTATGACTGCCGAAGAGACAGACCTAATGGTGAAGTACATGTATAACGAACCTCCTGTTCCACCACAATGGGATATGACAGCTATTAAAGATAGTTGGAAATTGATTATTCCACCGAAGAAACGCCCCTCTAAGCCTGAGCACAATCGTGACGTGGATAATTTTTTCGGTGTGGTTCTGCGAGACGCCGGTCAGGTATGTATTATTGATGGCGATACCAAAGAAGTAATAAGTACAGTCGATTCAGGCTATGCGGTACACATTCTCAGGATGTCAGCGTCAGGGAGATACTGTTATTCCATAGGCAGGGACGGCAAGGCGACTATGATAGACATGTGGATGAAAAAGCCTGAGACCGTAGCAGAGGTCCGATGCTCACTTGACGCACGATCTATTGATGTGAGTAAGTTCAAAGGCTATGAAGACAAGTACGCAGTAGTTGGCGGTTACTGGCCGCCTCAAATTATAGTACTTGACGGCAATACTCTTGAGCCTATTAAACTTGTGAGCACTCTGAGCTATACCTACGACACAGAAGAGTTCCATCCGGAACCTCGTGTAGCAAGTATCGTGGCATCTCACACAGCGCCAGAATGGGTCTTGAATATTAAAGAAACAGGGCAGATTTGGCTCTATGATTATTCAGACGTGAGCAACCCTTCAATCAAGATGTTTGAGGCCGAACGCTTCCTGCATGACGGTGGCTGGGATGCATCCAAGCGCTACTTCCTAGTGGCAGCGAACGCAAGAAACAAGATATCCATAATTGATGTGGTAGATCGGAAATTTATTGCAAATGTTGATACAAAAGGTACTAAACCGCATCCAGGAAGAGGTGCAAACTGGGTTGACCCTGAGTTCGGTCCGGTCTGGGCAACGGGGCACATTGGTGATGATGTGATTTCAATAATAGGTACGGATCCGGAGGGTCACCCGGAGAATGCATTTAAGATGGTCGCAAAAGTACAGGCACTAAGCTCTGGTAACCTGTTTATTAAGACCCATCCGAAAAGTAAGTGGGTTTGGGTTGACCATCCTGTAAGTAAGAAAGAGAAAAACAGGACAACTCTTGGTGTCTTTGACAAAGCAAATATTAAAGCCGGGATATTCAAGACCGTGAAAGTTGCAGACTATGGTAAGGCTGTACACATGGAGTACAATAAGGCAGGAGACGAGATTTGGGTAAGCATCTGGGGTAATTTGGGCGATGCTGACAAGGGTAAGGCAGGAGAGATCGTGGTGATTGACGACGCGACAATGAAAATTAAGACAAGGATCCCGAATCTTCTCACGCCTACAGGTAAGTTCAATGTGTACAACACAGTGAGAGATTTATATTAACAGGTTTTCTGGATTATTTAAGTAAGTAAGTTACAGAATGGCACGGACAAATTTTATTTGTCCGTGCCTGTTTTATATCTTGATTGAAAGGCATGGTATCGGATGATAAATTGTTCGAAGCTTTTACAAAGTACACAAACACTGAGTGAGATAAAAAGGTACTCAGCCGTTAAGAAAGAGGCGCCAAAATGGATGCTTCGCTTCTCTAAGACAGCTTCCCCTATAGTGGTTTGGAATGTAACAAGGAAGTGTAATCTGAGCTGTGTCCACTGCTATATAAATGCAGTTGGGGAAGATTCTGATGAAGATATGGGAGAACTCACGACCAGAGAGGCGATGGACATGATCGAGGACTTAGCGGCTATAAAAGCTCCGATGCTTGCTTTCTCAGGCGGCGAGCCGTTGCTGCGAGAAGATATATATGAGCTTAACGTGTACGCCATGAAGCTTGGACTCAGGACAATATTATCAACTAACAGCACCCTTATAACCAGAGAAGTGGCGAAGAAGATCAAGGACGCCGGCTTCGTTTATGTAGGAGTCAGCCTGGACGGCAGCGAAAAAGCCCACGATGAATTTCGGGGGGCCAAGGGGGCCTTTGAGAAGTCGCTTCAAGGACTGAGGTACCTCATGAAGGAAGGGGTTAGAACAGGCGTGAGGTTTGCCATTACCAATCAGAACTATGAAGAGCTGTCCAAGGTTCTTGAGATAACCAAGCGCGAAAAAATACCAAGATTCTCACTATTCCAGCTCGTATACGGTGGCAGAGGGAAAGAGATTATTAACTGGGACATCTTCAACGAGCAGCGGAGAGATGTGATGGACTATGTAATAGAGGAAGCCAGGGTGAGCAATGGTATGAACATTGTCACAGCAGATAATTATGCCGACGGTATTTATCTGCTTCAAAATGTTGCAGAGCGCGAGCCGGAACGTGCGGCTGAGGTGGAAAGACTGCTTGCTATGCAGAGCGGCTGTCCGGCAGGGGATGGGCTTGCGAATATTGACAATCGGGGTGACGTGCACCTCTGCCCTTACTGGCAGAGCCGGACAATGGGCAATATTCGAGAGAAGAAGTTCAGTGACATCTGGTTTGATGAGGAAAACGAGTTCCTCGCCAAGATGAGAGACAAAACGCGCTATATTAAGGATAAGTGCGGGAGATGTAAACTTAATCACCTTTGCATGGGATGCAGGGTCAGGGCGGAGGTGGCTAATGGCGATCCATTCGGGGAGGACCCTGCGTGCTACCTGACCGAGGAGGAAATTGCCGGGACAAAGGCTGGGTTACATGATAAAGGTTTAGTTACATGATAGAAGTTAGCAGATTGCTTGTGTCGGAGAAACTTGAAAACAAGAATCTTCGCCACAGAAGACGTGTAGGTTCAGCGCCGGTTGTGGTATGGTGTACGACGAGAAAGTGCAATCTAAACTGTATGCACTGTTATTCCGGCGGTAATGCACCCACTGATGGCGAACTTTCGACCGATGAAGCAAAAAAGATGCTGGATGAATTAGCAGAATGTGGCTCTCCATTCATGATACTCTCTGGTGGTGAGCCTTTTTTACGCCCGGATGTTTTCGAACTGGGGAGCTATGCAAAGAAGATAGGTTTGCCGGTCATAGTGTCCTCCAACGGCACTGTTGTTACCCAAGAGATAGCGGCAAAGGCGGCAGATGCCGGCTTTGGATATGTTGGTATCAGTCTGGATGGCTTAGCCGAGACGAATAACTCCTTCAGGGGTAGTGGAGATGCTTACAGCAATGCCCTTCAGGGAATGCGGAATCTCCGCGATGCCGGGATAAAAACAGGGTTGCGATTCACCATTACCCGACTCAACTGCCATGAACTCCCGCAGATTATGGACCTTCTGGTTAAGGAAGGTTTTCACCGTCTCTGCGTTTACCATCTTGAGTATGCAGGTCGTGGGCGAGAACTCATGAATAATGACTTGTCGCCTGATGAACGGCGGAAAGCTGTGGAGAACCTGTTCGAAAAAACCGTTGAGATAAACCGCCACAACCACGATCTCGAGGTCCTCACAGTCGGGAATTACGCTGACGCCGCTTACATTTACATGAAGATTTTGAAGGAAGACCCACAAAAAGCCAGGGAAGCGTACGAACACTTTCTCAGTAACGGTGGTGAAGGTTGCGGGGAAAAGCTTGCTTACATAGACGAAAAGGGCAATGTGTTTGCCAGTCAGCACATGAAGACTGAACTGGGGAACATAAGGGAGAGAAGCTTGAAAGATATCTGGAGCAGTGATAACGAGTTCCTGTGGAAGCTCAGGCACAGGGACAAGCTGTTTCACGGCAGGTGCGCAGAATGCAGGTTTCTTGAAATCTGCAGGGGCGGCTCAAGAGCCAGGGCCCTTGCGGTTTATGATGACTTTGGTGCCACTGATCCGAGTTGCTACTTAACCGAAGAAGAAATCATTAAACCGGTGCGTGAGGAGGCGCTGCATGATTAACTTCGGTCGGCTGCTCAAGGTAAGGGAGACAGCCAGGGATGTTGAAAAACACCATAACAAAAGGGCTGATGAGGTACCAAAGCACCTTATCAGATACTCAAATGTCAAAGCCCCAATGGTGAGTTGGAATATTACAAGGAAGTGTAACTTCTCCTGCGATATATGTCACCTTGACTCTGCTCTTGAGGCAGAGAGTGACGAGTTAACTACTCAGGAGGCTATAGAGTTTATTGACCAGATGGCGTCAATGAAGGTGCCTATGATTTCTGTCTACGGAGGAGAGCCGTTAACCAGGGAAGATTTTTTCACACTTGCAGGCCACGCCCATAAGAAGGGACTGAGGGTTATTTTATCCAGTAATGCTGCCCTGATAACAGAGAAAACAGCCAGAGAAATCGCAGAGTCCGGTATTTCCTATGTAGGAATTGATATGGACGGATTTTCTCAAATAGGCGGTGCCATGGACGTTATTGCAGGTTTAGAAAAGGCTTTGCCTGCTATGGAGCACCTCAAAGACGCTGGAGTGGGGTATGGTGTGAGGATTACTATTGGAAGCTTCAACCTGTCTGAGATGTCGTCCATAATCAAGGCGATAGAAAATGCAGGTCTAAAAAGATTCGCTGTTTGTCAACACTTTGGAGGCAGAGACTGGAAGGTCGTGAAGGAAGAGAGGCGGGGAATCATTGACTTTCTAATTGATTATGCGATGAAGAATCCGGAGATGGAGGTTGTTACCGAACAATTATATGACGACGGCGTTTATCTGTTGCTACGTGTTGCAGAGCATGAGCCGGAACTTGCTGCTGAGATGAAAAAACTTCTTGCCAGGCAGGGAGGATGTCCGGCAGGGGACAGGATTGTTAATGTGGACTACCGGGGCAATGTACACCTCTGTCCCTACTGGAAGAGTCGCACAATAGGCAATATTCGCGAGCAGAGGTTCAGCGACATATGTTTTGATGAGGAAAACGAGGTTCTCGCTAAGATGAGTGATAAAACGCAGTATCTCAAAGGCAGATGTGGGAGATGTAAGTATAATCACCTTTGCAGGGGATGCGGAGCCAGGGCAGAGGAAATGTGTGGCGATCCCTTCGGGGCTGATCCTGCGTGCTACCTGACTGAGGAGGAAATTACAGAGGCTGTTGCAATCACAAGCAATACATGATAGGCAAGTACTGAAGTAAAGATATATGCATCTACCCTGTATTACTTCAGTTGATGAGAAATAAACAATCCTAAAAAGAATTCACAATTAGTTCACACCCACCTTACGAAAAACCAACCAACTTTTTATTTTATGTAAAAAGATACTTTTTTTACTTATAATCTTACGTATGGAAGAAAACATTCCTTCAAAAAACACGTATATCAGGCTGCTGGGTTATTTAAAACCGTACTGGTATAAGTCTGTAATTATTCTTATACTGGCGGCGCTCAGTACATATATTGCCGTTTTACCAATACAGATATTAGGCATTGCGGTGGATGAAATCAAGATAGCCGATAAATATTTGAAAAATGCCCAAGCTGACCGGGATGATGCAATGCTGCCGGACAAAACGCATACTTACGAGCAAATGAGCGCTATTCCACTTTCAAAACCTTTATTAACAGCCTCTCAGTATGTTCATACCAATTGGTTTAAAGATTATAATACAACCCTCGTTACGCTGCTCTTTCTTGCCGTGAGTTTTATTCTTATGAATGCCGTAAGCGGTGGTATTATGGTGGCTCATGGTTTCATTTCCTCCTCATTAGGTCAAAGACTCACTTACGATTTGAGAAATCAACTTTACGGTCACATACAGCGACTCCCTCTCGCCTACTTTGAAAATAATAAAACCGGCACTATTATGAGCCGTCTTATGAATGACGTTAATTCGCTTGAGCAGGCAATTGTTGGCCCGATTATTACCTTTATTACCGATATGTTCAAATTTAGCTGGATAATCTATTTTTGCGTAAGACTCGACTGGCAGCTTACCAGTATTGCGCTGATAGTTTGCCCTTTTATCTCTCTTTGCACTTATAATTTTGGTAAAAGGATCAGAAAAAACTTTCGCTCTTTGAGGGACAAGACAGCAGAACTTAATTCTCTGATTCAGGATAATATCTCTGGTATCAAGGTTATTGCGGGATTTGCAAAAGAAACTGAAGAATTGGAACGTTTTCAGAAAAGGAACTACGAAAACTTCGGCCTGAACATCCGGATATTACGATTGGCTTCTACCTTACGACCCGTTATCGACTTTATCTCTGAGATTGGGGCGGTAGTCGTTATCTGCTTAGGCGGATATAAGGTTTTGCAGGGACAACTTTCCGTTGGTACCTTTGTGATATTTTTCCCTTATCTCCAGATGATGTACGGCCCTATTACAGGTTTAACCCGTTTCTATAACCAGGTACAACGCGCCATTGTTTCAACAGAAAGAATCTTTGAGGTACTTGACACGCCAAGCGATATAAAAGATGGCCCTGATGCTGTTGATTTACCACAAGTAAATGGAGTCGTGGAATTCAGGCATGTCAACTTTATGTATAACCAGGACACTGAAGTCCTCACCGATATCAATATAACTGCCCGACCTGGCCAGATGATTGCGATGGTTGGTCCCAGTGGTAGTGGAAAGACCACCCTGACAAAACTGATTCCCAGATTTTACGATCCCACAAAAGGGGATATCTACATTGACGGCCATGATATCAAGCGTATCAAACTCCATTCCCTCCGTAAGCAAATGGCCATGGTGCTTCAGGATCCATTTCTTTTCAATGACACCATAAATGCAAACATTGCTTATGCCCGATCTGATGCTCCTGATAAAGAAATTAAAAGCGCCGCCATTGCTGCAAATGCGCACGGTTTTATCGAAGCGTTGCCGAATGGATATGACTCTATGATAGGAGAACGCGGTGTAAAACTCTCCGGAGGCCAGAAGCAGCGCATTGCTATTGCCCGCGCCATCCTTGCCAATCCACGCATCCTCATCCTGGACGAGGCTACCTCATCTGTAGATACAGAGACGGAACAACTCATTCAGAAAGCAATATACAGGCTTGTGGAAAACCGTACAACATTCGTTATTGCTCATCGGCTGTCAACCATATTGCATGCAGATTTAATCGTGGTGCTCGATAAGGGGCGAATCGTTGAAACAGGGCTCCACCATGAACTTCTTGCAAATGGAGGGTTGTATAAAAAACTATTTGAGATGCAGTTCAGTACTCAGGAAAAGACAAAACCGGAAATCTCTGGAACAGTGATTGGAAAGTCAGAAGCCGGTGTTGTACAAGAAAAAATTATTGATTTGGATGAGCCTACACAGCACACCAAATGGTCATAAAAGACAAACATAGCGCGGCGTAGCCGCAACCAAGTTTGAAGTGTCTTAAGTGAACTAAAAGAAGTGACTAAAGTGTGAAGTGGGCTAAAGTGCCTAAAGTTATGGAGTTTTTTTAATTTATTTAACTTTAGCCTGCCCACCCCGCTTAGCGTGGCCCGCCGAAGGCGATAATAAAAGAAACACCTTTACTTTGGCACTTCAAACTTTAGTCACTTTTAACTTTTACTTATACCTGGTTATAGACAACAGATGTTTACCATCGTTGATTTGCACCCATTTCCTCCGGTTCCTCCAGGTCCTCCAGTGCTTTTATTGCCTCCCGCCGGACACTGTTGTCATCATCCTCCAGTGCATCAATTAAGGGTCCAACTGCACGGGAATCCTTTATCTTCCCCAGCGCCTCTACTGCACTCCAACGGACAGTACTGTTGCTATCCTTCAGTGCCGCAATCAATGATTCAACTGCACGAGCATCCTTTATCTCTCCCAGCGCCACTGCTGCATCTCTACGGACAGCACCGTTAACATCCTCCAGTTCAGCAATCAGTGGTTCAACCGCGCGGGGATCTTTTATCTCCCCTAGTGCCCTTGCCGCATGGTCACGGGCGCCGCTGTCAACATCCTTTAATTCAGCAATCAAGGGTTCAACCGCGCGGGCATCCTTTATCTTCCCCAGTGCATCTGCTGCCCTCTGCCGGACACTACTTTTATTGTCCTTCAGTGCGGCAATCAAGGGTCCAACTGCAGATGCACCTATCTCCCCCAGTGCCTCTGCCGCATCATGCTGGACACTGATGTCATCATCTTTCAGCGCAGCAATCAGTGGTTCAACTGCGCGGGCATCCTTTATCTCCCCCAGCGCCTCTGCTGCACTAGACCGTACACTTTTGTCATTATCCTTCAATGCAGCTATCAGGGGAGATC
>JAANXD010000084.1 GCA_018263435.1 Candidatus Scalindua arabica
TGAAGAAGGTGTTTATGATGAAGTACACCTGTTCTACACTCTCTTTCTCCTCGGTCTCTTCAGATCCGGCGTCAGGATTTTCTATCGGCAGCAGCCTGAACCCGGCAGGATCCGATTTCATCACGGTCTTGAATTTAGTGTAGAACAGGTGTACTTCATCATAAACACCTTCTTCAAAATCGTCTATGATCTTAGCAGCTATTTCCGTTATCTTGTTGTCACCCGCCTGCAGAGATGTGATTCCTATCTGTTCTACAGTATCGGTATAATATTCCTCGATTGTATATGGCCTATTCTGGAAGAAAATATTACCCTTTTTGCCCAGTAAATGGAGTTTTAATTCCTTCCCGGAATTTTCCTTGATAAATTTTATCGTATTCTGAATGGCGTTAGTATTATAAGCTCCGCATAATCCCTTGTCTGAAGTGATCAGTATAACCATGATCTTTTTAACATCTTCTTTTGTAGTAAAGAAATGGGCTTTTTCCGGAGTTGATTCTGTTATATGACTCAGGACGCCGGTGATATTCTCTGCATAGGGCCTCGCAGCCAGGGCCCTGGCTTCAGCTTTTTTTAGTCTATTGGCAGCAACCATCTCCATTGCACGCGTGATCTGCTGGATGTTTTTGATGCTCTTGATTCTTCTTTTTATATCTCTAATACTGTCCATAATATCTTAGTCCGAAATAAACTTGGAATCCTCCTGAAAGGGAGGTAATACACCCCTGCTCTCGCAGGGACTCCAATACATTATTATTTATATTCCTGTTTAAATTCTGTGACTGCCCTTTCCAGGTTCTTGGCTGTATCTTCCTCGATCTTCTTCACCTCTTTTATCGCCGCGGCTATTCCTTCATGTTTGTCCCTAACAAATTGAAGGAATTTACCCTGAAAATCATTTACTTTACCGGTTGGTATATCGTCAAGGTGGCCGTTAATGGCGGTGAATATTATAATAACCTGTTCTTCTACAGGTGCCGGTACGTATTGAGGCTGTTTTAAGATCTCTATTAATTTCTCACCCCTGGTCAACTGTTCCTGAGTTGATTTGTCCAACTCTGAACCAAACTGTGCAAACGCCGCCAGCTCTCTGTGCTGTGCCAGGTTGAGCCTCAATGCCCCTGCGACTTTCTTCATTGCCGGAATCTGTGCATTTCCTCCTACCCTTGATACTGACAGGCCTACACTTATCGCGGGACGAATACCTGAATTAAATAGATCACTCTCAAGATAGATCTGTCCGTCTGTAATTGATATTACGTTCGTAGGAATATAAGCCGCGTAATCTCCGGCCTGAGTCTCCACCACCGGAAGCGCTGTTAATGACCCGCCCCCGAGTTCGTCATTTAATTTAGCTGCTCTCTCAAGCAGGCGGGAGTGCAGATTAAAGATGTCTCCCGGGAACGCCTCTCTGCCCGGAGGCCGTCTGAGCAGCAGTGATACCTGCCTGTATGCAACGGCGTGTTTATATAGATCGTCATACATTATCACGGCATGTTTTCCGTTATCCCTGAAATATTCTCCCATCGCACATCCTGCATAGGGGGCAATGTATTGCATGGGTGCAGGGTCACTGGCAGCGGCAACAACAACTATTGAATTTTCCATAGCATTATTGTCTTCCAGTGTCTTAATCACACCGGCTACTGTTGACATTTTTTGTCCGATTGCCACATAAATACTGATAACTCCCGTATCCTTCTGGTTCAGGATTGTATCCACCAATATTGCCGTTTTGCCTGTCTGCCTGTCGCCTATTATTAATTCTCTCTGTCCACGGCCGATTGGTATCATGGCGTCGATAGCCTTTATCCCGGTCTGTAATGGTTCCTTTACGGGTTGTCTTTCAACAACATTTGGTGCGGTTCCTTCTATCGGCAAAGTTTTGTCTGTAGCAATCGGCCCTTTACCATCCACTGGCTGGCCGAGTGCATTCACTACTCTTCCAAGCATTGCTTCGCCTACGGGAACCTCTACAATTCTTCCTGTTGTTTTTACCGTATCGCCCTCTTTTATATTCGAGTCCGGTCCCAGCAATACACAGCCGACATTGTCTTCTTCCAGGTTAAGGGCTATGCCGAATACTCCACCCGGAAATTCTATCAATTCGTTTGCCATGCAGTCGTCCAGGCCGTAGATTCTGGCAACACCGTCTCCCACCTGGAGAACCGTGCCGACACTCTCCATCTTTAATTTGTCTTCATACTTCTCAATTTCTTTCTTTATTATCGAAGCAACTTCGTCTGGTCTCACAGTCATACCTGATATACCCCCACAAAAATGAAAATGCCCTTATGCCAGGGCAGTCTTCAACAGATTCTTTTTTAGATTTTTTAAGTGATTAACTACACTTCCATCAATTATTTTATTTTCAATCCTGATTATCATTCCACCGATTATTTCTTTATTTATTTCCGTTTCCAGCTCCACCGTTTTCTTCGTCATCTTTTCGAGATTTCCCTTTAATTTATCGAGCCTGCTTTCGGTTAACGGAAATACCGTTTGAACTTTTACAGATACCACGCCCTTTATTTGCCTTGCCACGCCTTTGAATACATCAGGCAGGAAATCCAGCGCTTTCTCTCTCCTCTTATCTACCAGGATAAAGAGAAGGTTTTTAACCCACTTACTGGAACATTGAGGAGCGATGATCTTGCCGATTATCTCTTTTTTCTCTGTTCTTGTAATTGATGGATGATACAGAATATCGCGGAATTTTTTATTTGTTCCCAATAGATCCTTGATGCCGTCCAGGTCTTTTTCTATATCTTCAGCGCCGCCACGTTTCTCGGCGACTTCAAACAACGCCTGTGCATAACCTGTTGCCAAGCTCTCTTCGATCAAGACAGTTTCCCCACTTCCTTAATAACATCGTCTACTAAACTTTCTGCCGTATTGCGCTGCATCGATTGCTGGATTAACTTGGATGAGGAAAGAATTGTAAGATCAATAACCTGGTTTCTTACCTCTGCCAGAGCCTTCTTTCTTTCCACTTCGATACCCTGCTGAGCTTTGGCCCTGTCACTTGCTGCGGTGTCATGGGCCTCTTTTACTATTTCATCACTGATTTTTTTTGCCTTAACTACTGCGGCCTGAATCTTTCCTTCGGCTTCTTCTTCAGCTTTTATAACTTTTCTCTGGTACTCTCCTTTCAGCTTTTCAGCCTCAGCCCTGTCGTCTTCACTCTTTTGATAAGTATCTTTTACCTCATCAGTCCTGGCTTTTATCATGTCCTTGATCTTGCCGAAGAGGAATTTCTTCAACAACAGGAGCAGGAATAAAAAACCTACCGCCTGTATAAGGACCATTTTGAAATTGACGCCTAATGCCTCTAATAAATTTCCCACATTTTGTCTCCCAAGTTACCTCTTTTATTTTACAAACTCATCATTGTCTATCCCGCCTCCGGCGGGAACATTAATCAAACTTTTCTCAATGAGCGCCAAGTATCTTCATTACCTCTGCTGTTTCAGGCAATCTTCCCATTAATATGAAGGACAAAACCAATGAATAAATAGCCAATGCTTCAATAAAACCAAGGCCGATAAACATGATGATCTGAATCTTTCCGAACAGTTCCGGCTGTCTTGCTATCGCTGTCGCAGCACCGGACACTGCAATACCCTGACCAATACCACAACCTAATGAGGCAAAAGCCAGTAAAGCTACACCTATTGCTAAACCTGCAAAATAAATCATTCCTTAACTCCTTTCTAAAAAATTATAGATCTTTCTCTCCAATTGCCCCTGCAATGTAGAAGCTGGCCAAAAATGCAAAGATAAAGGCCTGGAGTGATGCTAATAACATATCCAATAAAACAAACGGGAACTGTATTGGTATAGGAATAAAACCCAGCAATAATGGAGAAAATCCTATGAATATTGCCAGTACAGTATGCTGTCCCATCAGGTTCCCGAAAAGACGTACAGAGAGGGACAATGGGCGTGTTAAATATTCCTGCAGTAAATGTAATGGAAACTGCATTGGAGCCATCCACTTCGGCTCTCCAAACATATGCTTAAAGTATTTAATCGGCCCGTTATGTTTGAGGCCATAGTATTGGGTAGCTAGAAACACTAATAAGGTGAGTGCCAGTGTTGTGTTGTAACTTGTCGTTGGAGAATGAAACCCTGGAATCTGGCCTATAAGGTTCATTACTAAGACGTATAAGAAAAGACTGCCGATAAACGGCAGGAATTTATCAGACATTTTCCCCAATATTGATTTGACAAAATTGTCAAGAGCTTCTACCACAATTTCCATGAATGCCTGTAATCCGGTTGGGATCTTCTTCAGTTTACGCGTGGCCACGAACGAAAGTGCCCCAAGAAACACTATGATCAGCATAGACATCATTATAGGCACCAGTTCATGCTGCATAGACAGCCCGTAAATCTCGGCATGTTTGTCTATGGGTAGCAAATCAAAAATCGTTGGAAGTTCCGGTATTCCGCCTTCTGAACCACCGGAACTGCTATGTGTCTCTTCTGTCAAACTTATACTCCTTCTTTATTAGCCTTTTTGAACAAATATATTAATTCGATTTTAAACCTGTGTGGCGTTCCTGCCGCGTCACGAAGTCAGCACCTCGAACGTTGTTTAACATATTCACTAAAACTATGCTTGCTATCATTGAGAACACAACTAATTGAACTACTGAGATCCCTATAAAAAGGGCAATTATATTAATAGATAGAAATTTAAAAATGAGAAAGAAAACCAGGCCTAATACGAATATCTGGCAAAGGCGTAAAAGCACAAAACCTACAGATTTTACTGCAGGACTTGGTTTACTGTTTGTAACAGCACCCGGTCTCAGATCGTTGAATATATAATTTATCCATCGCCACAATATGAACGATGAACAAAAACTGGCTATAATTCCAATTGTCAGGCCTATGGTTATTTCAAAAGATTGATAGCGAAGTGAGGCTAAAAACATCAATATGGAGACAAACAGTGCAGCGTAAAACGCCTGTTTTACAAAATTCTTTTTAACAGTCAATAGTTCACATGAGTTTTTATATATATTTAACATATCAAAGTTTTTTATCATTTTTAGGTTTCTCTGTTACCTTCTTTATTATTTTGTATACTTCCAGAAACCCGGCAACCATGGTTATCAAGAGAGAAGCTATAAGCAGCCACGGAGCCGTATCAAATTTTGCATCCAGATGACGCCCGATATAATACCCGCCCAGGATGCAGGCGGCCATTACCGCTCCAATCCCGCCCGTAAGCCCCAGGGCACGAAAAGTACTGCTTGAATCATTCAGACTCATCTAATTCTTTAAAAACTTCATAACTTCACGGCTGGCTTCTATAGTTGCATCTATATCCTCTTCTCCATGAGCGGTTGAGATAAAAGCCGCCTCAAACTGAGAAGGAGCAAAGTAAAATCCTTTTTCCAGCATACCATGGAAGTAAGATGCATACCGTTCCGTGTTGCACTTTTTGGCAGATTCATAATCAGTTACCTCATCCTCGCTAAAGAACGTGCAAAGCATCGAGCCAACTCGTGTATGATATGTAGGAATTCCTGCTTCCTCAGCAGATTTTTTCAAGCCTTCAGCCAGTCTTTTTGAGTTTCTTTCCAGTTTCTTATAAAGACTCTTCTTTTTTAACTTCTCCAGCGTGGCAATACCGCATGTCATTGCCATCGGGTTACCGGATAAAGTTCCCGCCTGATATACCGGGCCAACCGGCGATATGCAGTCCATTATTTCTGCCTTACCGCCATAAGCACCTACAGGTAAACCACCGCCGATTATCTTACCGAGTGTGGTTAAATCCGGAGTTACTTTTTGAAGTGCCTGTACACCCCCGTGAGCAACCCTGAATCCTGTCATTACCTCATCGAAGATCAAAACGATCCCGTGTTTATCGGCTATTTCCCTTAAACCTTTTAAATATCCCTTTTTTGGAGGTATCACGCCCATATTTCCCGCAACAGGCTCTAAAATAATGCAGGCAATCTCTTCGCCGCGATTCTTACAGACTTCTTTAACAGCTCCAAGATCGTTAAAGGGTATGGTTACAGTATTTCGTACGTAATCCTGCGGAACTCCAGGGCTTGTGGGAACGCCTAACGTAGTAGCCCCCGAACCGGCCTGGACAAGAAGGCCGTCTACGTGACCGTGATAACAACCGTCAAACTTTATAACGATGTCTCTCTTGGTGTAGCCTCTAGCCAGCCGTATAGCACTCATTGTGGCTTCAGTGCCCGAATTAACCATCCGAATCTTCTCAATCGAAGGCATCGCCTCTTTTACGAGTTGAGCCAGATGTGTTTCCAGTTCAGTCGGAGCTCCGAAGCTTGTGCCTTTTTTTAAGATTCCTTTCAGGCTCTTTACAACTGACTTCTCAAGGTGCCCTAAAATTAATGGGCCCCAGGAAAGTACATAATCAACATATCTATTACCATCAATGTCATTTAGATAACAGCCATGACCTGATTCTATAAATAGAGGATCACCTCCTACTGCTCCAAATGCCCTTACAGGGCTGTTTACACTGCCGGGAATGCTTTTTAAGGCCTCCCTGAATGCCTCTTTTGACTTATCGACAACTAACATGTTAATAAAGTTCCAACCCTTACCTGTACCAAAATTAATGAAAAATATCAAATTTATCAATAATGGTTTTTTTTGTCAATAATAAACTGGTTTTTGGTGGTTTTTATGGATAATTTTACAAAAAAAGCTAAAGTCTTCATGGATTTTGGCGATAATTTAGGTATGCCTTTAAGGAGATTAAAATGTTTACGGCAATTTCTACAATTGAACCAACTTACCGGGGAACCGTCTCTTTCCCAACGGAAAAGGATGCGGACAGGGGTTCTACGTACGAATTGCCCAAATCTCACCTGATATTTAATCAGAAATCCGACATAATCGAACTTTCCCCTACTGCCAGAGAAAAACTTGCGCAGGAAAATGAAAAAAAATCCCAAAAGTCAGGAAATCCGGACAACGGAACTGAAGAATACATCAACGGCCAGAAACTATCCAGAGAGGAACAGAAAGAAGTTAAAGAGTTAGAGAGAATTGACAGGCAGGTAAGGAGCCGCGAGTTAACTCACAGAGCTATTGCCGGAAGCTACGCCAGTGGAAGTGTCCACTTTGATTACGTGACAGGGCCTGACGGAAAGAAATATGCCAAAGAAGGCCACATCAATATAGATTCTCGCCCGGTACCCAATAATCCGGAAGCCACAATCCGTAAAGCCCGGGCTATTCGAAGTGTTGAGATAGCCCCAACCAATATTTCACCACAAGACCGATCAATTTCTGCCGAAATAGCAAATATGGAACGTGAAGCCCGCGCGGAGCTAAAGATAGAACAGAGAAAGGAATCAGATGGTATAGCCAAAGTAGCCTTTGAAGTAAAAACTATAGTACAACTTTCCTATATGGTTTAATCCTGAATATTAACCAGCAGCGTATAGTTTTTTCATATCATCAAGTGTAACCGGTTTATAGTCATCCGCATGGCCGGCCGTACCGAACGCCTTCATCTCTTCTATAATCCACGTACGAACGGCGTCTCTTGCCGGACCGAGATACTTTCTTCCGTCAAAATCTGCCGGATTTTCTACAAAGACTTTGCGGATAGCAGCCGTAATTGCCAGACGGCCATCAGTGTCAATATTAACCTTCCGCATACCTCTGCCTATGGCGTCCTGAATCATGTTAGTTGGAATCCCGACGGCATTGGGTACTTTTCCGCCGTATTTATTGACTTCCTCGACCATGTGTGCCGGCACAGAAGAACTCCCGTGCATTACGAGGCCGATATCAGGACACCTGGAATGTACGTCGTCAACAATATCAAGTGCGAGTTTGGCTTCAGTACCTACAGGAAACTTATATGCACCGTGAGAAGTGCCGATAGCTATTGCCAATGCATCTATGCCTGTCTGTTTAACGAATTCTTCTGCTTCGTCGGGCTCTGTAAGGTGAACGCCTCCCGCTACAGTATCATCTTCAATACCTCCCAGGGTGCCGATCTCACCTTCGACTGTTACTCCCGCTGCATGAGCAATTTCTACAGCCTCTTTTGTTATCGCTACATTATCATCGAAAGAACGAACCGGATGTGACCCTTTTTCGTCTTTTGTGCTGTAATCAAGAGAACCGTCGATCATTACAGACGTAAAGCCAAGTGCAACACACTCCTTAATTGTCTCAATATCAGGCCCGTGGTCAAGGTGAAGGGACATTGGAATGTGGGGATACTTTTCTTCTGCCATATATCTGACCATAGCTGCCAACAGGCCTTTATCTGCATACTGAAGTGCATTCCTGCTTACCTGAATAATTACGGGAGAACTTGTCTCTGCTGCAGCATCACAAATTGCCTGAAGCTGCTCCATATTATTAACATTAAAAGCACCAACACCGTAACCACCTTTATTAGCTTCGTCGAGTATGAGTTTCATAGGTACAAGAGCCATTTTCCCCTCCTTTTAATATGTGAATGGAAATAAGCTAAAAGAGTAAAGTATTTCTATACATTATCTAACAGGTTTAATCAGCAGTCAATAGTTTTATTTTAACGTTGATTTGCGGGTTGAGTTGTGGGTCAGATTTTTAATAGTACCTATAGCACCTTTTAGTTATTTCTGTTATTATAGTATCTTTCATTCGTGATTTTCGTGGGGAATAGTGTTGATTATGAAGGTTTTAACTGATTATGTAGAAATATCTACGCGTGGACACACAGACATAATCGATATTACGCAACAGGTGGAACAAGTCTTGAGTGAAGCAAAACTCAAGAACGGTAACCTTACTGTTTTTGTTTCAGGTTCTACGGCAGGAATCACATCTATTGAGTACGAGCCGGGTTTGCTGAAGGATTTGCCCGAGGCATTTGAAAAGCTAGCTCCAACCGGGGTTACGTATCATCATGATGCAGCCTGGGGAGATGGTAATGGTTATGCTCATGTTCGTGCTGCCATGCTGGGGTCTTCATTCACAGTACCTATTGATAATGGCAAACTCCTGTTGGGAACATGGCAGCAGATAGTGGTGATAGATTTTGATAATCGCCCACGAAAGCGTAATGTGGTTGTTCAGATGATGGGAGAGTAGAGTTACGGGTTGCGGGTTGTGGGTCACGAGTTGGGAGTTGGGAATTACCAATTATTAATTGTTAATTGAACATTCATAATTGCTTCTGGCTTCTTGCCTCTTGCTTCTAGTATCACATGACTAATGACCATTGACTAATGGCCAAACGCCTCTTCCATCTGATCTATTGTACCTCTATGTCTTTTCTATACTACTTCTTATTCTTTTCATTTCCTTGTCAGAACACTTCGGGCAATATCCATGAGAGAAGGACACTTTGGTTCTTTCCGAAATGTAGGCTTCAATCTCTTTCCAATTTTCAGGATATTTAAAACCTTCACTTTTAACCAGAATCTTCTTGCATTCGGTGCAGATGGAAAGAGTGCCTTGCAGGGGGTTTTGTGTTTCTGCCAGAAGCCGTGATTGCACGACTGTTCCAAGATAAGCAAATATAGCCCGCAAAGAAATATGAGACTGAGAAGGACTTCACTGACTAATGAATAGCGAAAGGCAAATGCCACCATTACCGCAATGTAACCTATAAAGAAGAATGACATCAGTTCGCGATGTATTACAAGAAAGAGCCTGGTCTGCTTTCGATGAGGTTCCGGACTGGATGGTATTGTCCTCATGAGCCTCCTCACTCTTACTATACTGACAAGCAAGATGATTGCGCCAACAAATATGAGGCCGCAATTCATAATTGTCTGTATGTTCATTGCCTGATACTCCAAAGTATAAGTTCTGGGCTCAATGAGAACAATAACCACGCATAGATTATACGGGGTATCGTTAAACAAGGATTCCCTGATTTTCCTTTTACAAGTAAGTTTGTGAAGAAACGCATAATATGTGCCAAATTATGTATACTGCTAAAGCTATCTTTCAGTGTCATACTTAAGTAAAGTTTTAATAACACGATACAGGAAATGTTCTTTGAGCCTCAGAGAAAGAGTAATAGAGTAATAAGTGTAAGTAATAGTAAATGTGAGTAATATTTCCCAATTATTACCCGACTTGCTTATGTCTCGCATAGGCTGGTAAACATTGCCAGTATAGTTGTACTCATGGTTAGTACTGTAGAAGATAAAAGGCGGATTTGTGCTGTCAAAGCATGGTTAATTCATGCATGATAAATAGGATGCACCAGGGTTTTGATTGGAATTATAAGTCATTATTTTATAATATGATAGAATTGAAGCCGACAATTAATCAGACTTTTATAGAAATTATTATAAAGGTATTTTTATGATAGACATACACGCACACATACTTCCTTCTATAGATGATGGGCCTGAAACGATCGAAGAGTCGATTGAACTTTGCAAAATTGCTGCGAATGATGGAATCGAAAAAATTGTGGCAACACCCCACTCAAAGGATGGAGTATACGAGGCAAAAAGTGATAAGATACTGAAAACGGTTGATGCGCTTAATCTAAAGCTGAAAGAGAATCAAATTGATATCGAGATACTGCCAGGATCAGAGACACACATCCATGAAGGGTTGGTGGAGAGTGTAAGAAGTGGGGAGGTGCTTACGATCAACAACGGCGGGAAGTTCATCCTTTTTGAACTTCCTTTTGTATTCATACCTCCGGGAACTGATAAATTCGTATTCAATCTCAAGTCTAATGGTATTGTTCCAATCATTGCACACGCAGAAAGAATAGCCGCATTCCAGAAAAAACCTGAACTTGTGAGTCAATTGGTTAAGGTTGGAGCCCTTGTCCAGGTGAATGCACTGGCTTTAACAGGTCGGGGTGGGCCCATAGAGAAAAAATGTGTCGAATGGTTTTTAAAAAATAGATGGGTGCATTTTATTGCCTCTGATGTCCATTCACTTACGGGCAGGCCCCCAATCCTGTCCAAGGCAGTGGAATGTGCTACCAGGATTGTGGGGGAAGAAGAGGCCAGGGCGCTTGTCTGTCATAACCCCGAACAGATAATAAATGGCCTTGACATCTGAATGAGTCGAAAAATTTTCTTGCAAAAATTTTTTACAACGGCAGGTTTCTTCCAAATATCATAAAAATCATCTTACTACATTTTCAAATTTGTAAAATAATGACGGAACTACAATCAGGTTTAGATATAAATCAATTTCCTATTTAATGAGCATGGTGTAGATGCCAGTGTTTGTTTATTCTGGAATGTTTATTTATCGTTATTTTCCTTCTTTAACATTTGAAATGTAGTAAACAACAGGGATGACAAATACATTCAAAAGGGTAGAGCTGAGTAAGCCACCTAATATCACTTTTGCCATTGGGCTCTGTATTTCATTTCCCGGCAAATCACCTGTCATTGCTAATGGGATTAATGCCAAAGCAGTAGTTAATGCAGTCATTAGGATTGGGTTTAGTCTATCTAAAGATCCTTTAATAACAATTTCAAACAGGGCAATACCCTGTCTTTGCAACGCCTGATAGCGTGACACCAGCAATATCCCATTGCGTGTTGCTATACCAAACAGTGTAATGAAGCCAATGATAGAAGGAATGCTCATTATTCCGGATGTAAACCGAATTGTTAAGACTCCACCTATCAACGCCAGTGGTAAATTGAGGAAGACAATTCCTGCAAGCTGTAAATTTTTAAATTCCTGATAAAGCAGAAGAAAGATGATGAGCAATGACATTAAAGAGGTAAGAAACAATATTTTAGATGCTTTCGCTTCACTCTCAAATTGTCCGCCGTAATCAATGTGATAGCCTTCCGGCAATTGAATATTATAGTCAATTCGTTCTTTAATCTGGGTTACTACGTTCTTTAAATCACGTCCGGCGACATTGGCTGATACCACTATTTTCCGTTGCACATTTTCTCTATTAATGGTGTTGGGGCCTGTTGTAGAGACAATATCAGCCACATAGTGCAAGGGAACTTTGAGTGTTGAGTACTGAGCTTCCTGTGTTGTAGGCTTTATGTTAGTATCAATTAAAACGTTACGAATATTTTCTATCTTACCTCTGTTCTCATCATTAAATCGTAATACCAAATCAAAGCTTCTGTTGTTTTCAAACACTTGAGATACTTTCTCACCTGCAAGGGCAACATCAACAAATTCTGTAAATTGACCTATTGAAATTCCATATTTAGCAAGCATATTACGTTTTGCCTTTATTTGTACCTGTGGTATTTCAATCTGTTGCTCTACACTGACGTCTACAAGCCCATCTATGTCTTCAATATTTCGCTGTATTTGATTGGCAATAGAAAACATTTTGGATAAGTCTGTTCCAAAGAGTTTTATCGCAATGTTAGCTCGTGTGCCTGAAAGCATATGGTCAATACGATGTCCTATGGGTTGACCAATGGTGATATTTGCTTCTGAAACAGCACTTAGTTTTTCGCGCACCTTTTTCATGAATTCTTCACGGCTACGATCTTCTAAAACAAAAGGGGCATCAATCTCTGCTGCATTTACACCTTGTGCATGCTCGTCCAATTCTGCTCTTCCTGTTCTGCGTGAAGTGATTGAGATTTCTGGAACTGACAGCAGAATATTTTCAATCCTGTTCCCAATTTTATTTGATTCTTCAAGTGATATACCCGGCATGCTGACAGCACTAACTGTCAAAGTTCCTTCATTGAATTCTGGCAAAAAACTTCGCCCTAAAGTAAACACCAGGGAAATCGCTGCAATAAGCAATGCGATGGCCAATCCAATAACTATCTTTCTGTATTTCATTACTTTTCGTAATACGGTACCATAATACCGATTAAGCCATCTTTCCAGCCTGCTACCTTCTGCCTGTGTTAAAAGCATTTTGTCATTTGTAATCATAAAACTGCAAAGCACAGGGGTAAGTGTTATTGCAACCATCAGGGATGCAAACAGAGAAACGATGAAGGAAACACCCAGAGGCTGCAGCATTCTCCCTTCCATACCGCTGAGAAAGAACAAGGGAATAAATGCAACTATAATGATAAGAGTCGCATTAAATATTGATGCACGAATCTCATTGGAGGCATCATAAACTATACTTAGTACACTTTTTCGTACTTGAATATCTTTCTGCGCATTTTCCTTAAGACGTTTGAAAGCATTTTCAACATAAATAACAGCATCATCAACCAATGAGCCAATGGCGATTGCCATTCCGCCGAGAGACATTGTATTTATAGTAAATCCTAAAAGATTAAGGGTAATAATGGAAACGGCAAGTGACAAGGGAATCGCAATAAGTGAGATAATGGTGGTTCTAAAGTTCATTAAGAACAGGTACATAATTATAACTACAAAGATTGCACCCTCTATCAGCGCTTTTTGAATATTGCTTATAGAAGCCTGAATAAAATCTGCCTGACGAAATATTCTGGTGTTGATTCTAATGTCAGAAGGCAGGGTACTGGCAATCTCCATAATAGCATTATCAATTTTTTCAGTAAGCTCCAGAGTGTTTATTCCCGGCTGTTTTGCCACGGTCATAATAATTGCCGGACTTGCCTTAAGCGAACCATCACCAATCTTAGGGATTGCTCCTCCAATTCTAACCTCTGCAAGGTCATCAATCTTTATCGGCATGTTATCAACAACCTTGATTACAGCATTGCCTATTTCATCCACTTTGTTTGTCCTGCCAACACCTCTTATGATGTATTCATTGCCAAACTCGTTCATAAACCCACCCGAAGCATTAAGATTACTTTCTTCACTTGCTTTCAGCAATTCTGTTAATGAAATGTTGTAATATTTCATCTTTTGAGGTGATGCAAGAATCTGATATTGCTTATATTCTCCGCCTATGACAATTACCTGAGAAACCCCTCCTGTTGCCAGTAACCTTGGCCGGATATTCCAGTCAGCAATGGTTCTTAAATCAATTGGGGATGTACTGTCTGAGGACAAACTTATAAGCATAATTTCACCCATGATGGATGATTGGGGAGCCAGTGTAGAGTTGCCAACACCCAGCGGTAACTTTTGCGCAATCATTGTCAGCTTCTCACTTACTACTTGCCGTGCCTTAAAGATATCTGTTCCCCACTCAAACTCTACCCAAACAATTGATATCCCTGCTGCAGATGATGACCTTACACGACGAACATTAGTGGCGCCATTGACAGCCGTCTCGATCTGAAAAGTTACTAATTTCTCGACTTCCTCCGGGGCCATTCCATGTGCCTCGGTTAACACAACAACAGTAGGCGCAGTAAGGTCTGGAAACACATCAACATGCATTTTAAAAGTTGTGTAAACCCCTACTACCAAAAGCAGCACTGATGCAACAATAACCATCAGACGATTACGCAAAGCGTATTGTGTGATTTTGTTTAACATAATCTTTTCTATTTAATGTCCGTGCCCATGGGCAGGTATTTTGCCTGACATTGTTGCCAGTTTGATTTGGTATCCACCTTTAACAACAACTCTCTCACCCTCCTTTATACCAGTCAATACTTGTACATTCATACCATCATTGACACCGATGCTTAATTCACGTTTTTGGAAGCCTTCACCTGATGTTTGCACAAAAGCAAAATAATTGCCCTGTTCCTCTATGAGTGCTGAATAAGGAATAACTAAAGCATCATTAATTACATTGGTTCTTAGAAATATTTCTACAAATGAACCCGGAACAATTTCACCGTTATTATCAAGTTCAAAGTATACGGGAATATAGTAAGCTTTATTGTTAGCGCTTCTACCATATGAAATGAGTTTCCCATTCAAGCTGTCAGTACTGTATATTTTACTATCATATGCGGTTATAAACTTAGCTGATGAGATTTTGTTAAGCTTTGAGAAATGTTTTTCAGGAACTTCAGCCCTCAAAGTGAGTTTTACATTCTGAGAGACGCTGGCAATGGGCTGTCCAATTTCAACATATTCATCTTCGCGTACCATTACGCTTTTAATATAACCCTGTATTGGAGACACAATTTTATTCCCTGAAATTACAAATAAGGTTTCTCCTGTACTTACAGCAGTACCAATTAGTTTTTTATTCTTTCCAAACGTTATGATACCTTTGCTGTTCGCTGTTATAGTTGTTTCGTTCCCATATGCAGGCAAAATTTGCCCAGTCGTTTTGATTATTTCAGCAAATGGGCCTCTTATTACTTTCTTATTGGCAAAATCTATTTTCCATGCCTGTTCTTTCAAATAAACAATTTCTTCGCCGATTGTTTCTTCTTGTACATTTTCCAGTGCACTTTTTGTGTCAGGATAAACAGTGACGTCTGGTATCTTCACAATGTCTGAATACTCCTCAGTCTGAATGTCAAAGACCAATTGATATATACCAGAGTTTTCAGGTGTCAAGGCAAGTCGAAATATACCTGGAGATGATGGTTTTTCGGCTTTATCAGTTGGTTGTTCCCTGTCTCCTATCAGGCTGACTGTTACAGAACCATCTGTGACGGCTTTGAAGCTATCTCCTAATCTGGTAAAGTGGGCAGCAAACTTCGAGGTTTTTCCTACTATCAGAGGTTTAAACTCTACAAATATTTCTGTTTTTTCAGTGTAGAGAGTGTAGGCAAGTGGCTCAGCCTCTACACCAGTATGTGATTCCTCTGCGTAAGCAAGCCCTGCCTTATCGGAACATATCGCAAAATAACAGACTGCAAGTGTAAATGTAAAAAGATATAAAGACTTCAGCATGTTCATTCTAATCACCTCTTATTAATTTAATGAAAAACAATGGTATATCGTATTTTTAAAATAAGACCGACGTACCTCTGCTTCCTTTGGTGTTCATTGCATAGAGACATAATCCCGTAGGTCAAAATCTCCTTAATCGAGATATATGGATGAACGTACAGAGACCACTAATCCAAATGGATCACGTAAGAATGGAATTCTAGAAAGCAGAGAATAGTAGAAGGAACTGCCTAAATCAGATATGATGAATTGAGTTGATACAAACTATGCGTACAAAAGGTGGTTTTGTTTGAATGATATGTGATGCCTGGAAAGTTATTCAACAAATTATAATAGTAAGTTGAGGAATGACAGGAGAGTAAACAAGGGTTAAGGCTGGAAAGTGTTTTAACCGGGTTAGAGGAATTTACGACCACATAATCAAGATACAAAATAGTATCTGTATCTTTATGATCTGATTCGCCAAGACCATGGTCTCCATCGGCATGATGAACATGAACATGGCTTTGATGAAAATGGACTTCAGATCCATATAGTAAAGAACCGCCTATTGTTATACTTGAAAGACAAAAGGCGGATATAATCAACAGTTTGAAATATTTATTATTAATTACTTTTCTTCTCATTGGCGTATGGCTGATAATGTTCTATAAACTTAATTTGATAACGCATTTAGGATAACTCAGAGGAAAATCCTTGTCAATAGATAAATCCCGAACAGATAATAAATGGCCTTGACATTCAGTAATTTTAAGTATATTTTAGCCTTATGTTTATGATAATGAAATTAAGGCAAATTCGTATATTATTAATATTGGTATTATCTTTTTCGATCCTTCCGGAGGTTGTTTTTTCGCAGGAGGATATTTACGATAAAGTAGAAATAGATTCTACCTCTTCAGAGGAAACAAACTCCTGCGATGAACATAACTGTCCTGTTCTTCCCGATGAACCTTTCCACCACTGTGCTGTTTGCTGCGTAATTTCACATTTTTTTACAAATCAATTAACCGGAAATATTTTTTACTTCAACAATACATCTAAACCCTCTTTAATAACTGAAGACGTTCATTACAAAGAACTCTTTGCAAAAACTCTCTTTCGCCCTCCACAATCAATTCTTTAGTCATTCCATTTTCATTCAAGCGGTTTCCTATTTAAGCTATTACTAAACTTACTAAATAGTTTGCATACGTCTATCCAGAGATACGTGCACTGCCATGGTGTGATTACGTAAATTAATAGGACACGGATTTTCACAGATAAAAACTTTTTGAATTTAATTTTTTCGTGGCTGTTTCTTAAATCCTTATAATCTGCGTTCATCTGTGTCCAAATGGAAATTTTATTTATCAATCGTATACAATTTAACAAGAGGGAATAAATGATCTATCAGGTACATCACATTAAATATGTGACTATTATCACATTAATAGCGTCCATATTTTTTTTGACTTCTAATAAATCAACGGCTCAGGTCTCTGATCCGACAAGGCAGGATGAGAGAAAGGCAGAATCTGTCGGTCTCAAAGAGTGCATCGAAATAGCATTTGAGAACAATTTACAGCTTGTTGCCGCAAGAAATAGATTAGGAATCGCAGATGCGGACCGCCTTAAGGCATCATTGCTTTTGCCTTCAAATCCTGAAGTGAAAACCGAACTTGGGGCAAGAGAATCATCTTCCGAAAGACATACGGACTATACCATCGAATTGTCTCAGGAAATTGAGGTCTATGGCCAGAGACGAAAACGGATAAACGTAGCCAATAAGAAAATAGAGAGAGTGGAATTTGAAATTGCAGACGTAGAAAGAAATGTTATTGCGGATGTAAAGACCAGTTTTTATGAGGTTTTGACTTCTCAGGAAATTGTAAAACTCCAGAGCTATGCCGAAAGCATATTTAAAAGACAATGGAATGCAACTATGGAAAAATATAAAGCGGGAGCAATATCCGCTTTAGAGCTGAATTCAATCAAAATAAGATATGGATTGTCGAAACAACAGCTTCTTGCTGCAAAGAAGAATAATCAAAACAGCCTCTTGAATCTGAAATTACTGTTGGGAAAGTCCAAAGATGAGCCATTGAGTATAAAAGGTGATTTGGCTTACCGGTCATTACAGGTAAACCTTGAAGACCTTTTGACATCTGCCTACGAAACCAGGCCTGACTTAAAGGCAATGGAGTTAGAAAAAGAGAGGGCATCTCAGGAAATATCGCTGCGTAAAGCAGAGAAGATCCCGAATCCTGACCTTTCAGGATTCTTTACAAGGGAGGAAGGTGGTGCAGACGATATTGTAGGCGGATCTGTATCTATATCGATACCAATATGGGACAGGAAACAATCAGAGATTAAAAAAGCCCGAACTGCCAGAGATACAGCCGGCATAAATTTAAAGAACAAGTATCTGGGAATTCAGAAGGAAGTAGAAGCGGCATATCGTTCCTTCATGGCAGAAAAAGAAGGGATATCGATTTATACGGATGAAATTATGCCGCAGGTTGATGAAAGCTTGAGGCTTAACGAGATTTCATACAAGGAAGGTAAGATTAATTTTGTTGGATTTCTTACTGTGGAAAGTGATCTCATAGATACACGAGCAGCATATTTAAACATACTACTTGATTACAACAAGGCCATTATAAACCTTGAGACTGTTTCAGGAGTAAAATTATATTAAGGAAGGATTATCTATGAGTATACATTTAATTAGAATCTTGATTGTATTATTGCTGTTATTTTTTCAAGTTTCATGCAAGAAGCCAACAACAGGAGTGGCAGGTGCTGAGGAACATGAACTCAATGAACATGGCCACGAGGGACATGAACATGATGATCATACTCAGGAGAAACATGGTGAGGGAGAACGCACAGAAAAAAAACATAAGGAACACGGCGAGGAAGAACACGCAGATGGACAACATGAGGAACACAGCGAAGGAGGACACGAAGAAGAACAAACAGTACAAATTTCTCCACAAGAAATGCAGGAGTTTGATATAGAAGTAGCAGAGGCTCTTCCAGGAATGCTACACATCTATTTAACTTTGCCAGGTGAGGTTATTTACAATCCAGACAGATTAGTCCATATTGTTCCACGAGTCTCAGGAATTGTATGTGAAGTGCACAAGAAGATGGGAGATACAGTGTTGAAAGATGAAGTTATGTCAGTTATTGACAGTAGAGAGCTTGCATCTGCCAAAGCAAGGTATCTTGCTGCCAATGAAAAAGTTTCCCTGGCTGAGGTAACATTCAAGCGTGAAAAAAACTTGCGAGATAAGAATATTTCCTCAGAGCGTGAATATCTGAATGCCAGTACTAACCTTGCTGAAGCCCGCATCCAGCTACGAACAGCAAAGTATCAGCTAGTAGCCTTGGGTTTTTCAGAGAAATATGTACAAGGGTTAAGGAATGATTTGACAGACCAGGGCAGTATCGAAATTACGGCTCCATTCAATGATACAGTTGTTAATAAACACGCGAAACGAGATGAACATGTAAAGGGAAGCAAGCACGACTTAGCAAATATGGGTCATTTTAAGATTATGGCTCCATTCAGTGGAACCATTGTCAATAAACATATTACACTAGGTGAAAAGGTAAGCGATAATAATGCAGTCTTTACAGTTGCAGACCTCAATTCTGTGTGGGTTTATTTGACAGTTTATCAGAAAGACCTGGATACTGTCAGGGTTGGTCAGCCTGTTACAATCAGAGCAGAACGAAAACAAGAGGGCGCTAAATCTAAGATTGATTTTATAAGCCCTGTTGTTGAAGAAAGCACACGTACAGCTACTGCTCGCGTGGTTTTGGATAATTCTAAGGGTACGTGGCGACCTGGCTGTTTTGTCACCGGAGAGGTCATGTTAAGTGAATTTGAAGTTGGAATTGCAGTTCCACGTACAGCATTGCAATTTATTGATGACAAAAATGTTATTTTTGTAAAGACTGATGAAGGTTTTGAACCACGTCCAGTAAAAATTGGGAGAAAAGATAAAGAACATGTAGAAGTCTTAAGCGGCCTGGTCAGGGGTGAGCGTTACATTAGCAAAGGCGGATTTACTCTCAAGTCAGAACTTGCACGAAGCGGCCTGGAACATGCAGGACATGCACATTAAATCACTTAGGCGTTAATAAAATCTAAAATATTATTCTTCCGACTTGTTCGGGTGAGGAAATAGTTTATGGAAAAATTAATTAAATTTTCACTTAAAAATCGATTGTTGATGATTGTGCTTACAATCATAATCATTGCCAGTGGATATTATAGTTATAAACAGCTTCCTGTTGACGCTTTTCCTGATGTTTCTCCTAATCTAGTGCAGGTATTCACAATCACCGAAGGATTAGCTCCGCAGGAAGTAGAGAAATACGTCACCTTTCCTATTGAAATGGCAATGACTGGTCTGCCTGGGATGGAAAAAATTAGGAGTGTTTCTAACTTTGGGCTTTCTGTGGTAAACATCTATTTCAAGGACGGTCTGAACATTTATTTTTGCCGTCAGATCGTAAATGAACGCTTGCAGGAAGCCCGTGATCAGATCCCGGCAGGCTTTGGTGAACCTGAAATGGGCCCAATATCTACTGGTATGGGTTTGGTTTTATTTTATTACCTGGAAGATACTACGAAGAAATACTCCCTTGAAGAACTCCGCACCGTTCAGGACTGGATAATCAAATTGAACCTACAGACCGTGCCAGGCGTAACTGAGGTGTTGGGTATAGGCGGATATGAAAAACAATACCATGTCGTTGTTCATCCTGAAAGTTTGCTGCGCTATAATGTCACTCTCCAGGAAATTATAGAACGCGTAGAAGTTAATAATCTTAATGTCGGCGCACAATTTATCGAGAAAAACCGTGAAGAATTTATTGTACGATCTGTAGGGCTGGCTAACGGAATTGATGACCTTCAAAGAATTATTATTAAGACTGTAGATGGCCGCCCTGTATATCTCAATAACATTGCTGACATCCAAATTGGAGGAGCAGTTAGACGAGGTTTGGAAACAAGAAACGGAAAAGAAGAAGTAATAGCAGGTATGGTTATCAAGCTCTATGGTACAAATGCCTCGACCGTAATCGGACGTGTGGAAGAAAAGATAAAGGAGATAAATAAAATCCTGCCTGATGGAATTCGAATTGTTCCTTATTACCAACAGAAAGATATTGTCGAGGCATCAGTCAGTACTGTAAGAAATGCCTTGATTCAGGGTGTTGTGTTTGTGGCTTTGGTATTGCTCGTGTTCATGGGTGGTTACCGTCCAAGCCTGGTCGTTGCTATAGCCATTCCTTTTTCCGTCATGTTTGCATGTATTGCCATGTATTACTACAATCTTTCAGCAAATTTAATGTCTTTAGGAGGGCTGGCAATTGCTATTGGCATGATGGTAGATGGTACTATTGTTATGGTGGAAAATATAGACAGACTTCTTCGGGAAGCCGATTCAAATGAGTCGAGGATACACGTAGTTGCCCGTGCATGCAAAGAAGTTGCCCGCCCTATTACGTTTGCCATATTCATCATTGTCATAGTCTTTTTGCCCTTATTAACTCTTCAGGGAGTAGAAGGGAAGACTTTCAAACCACTGGCTTATACTGTCGCCCTAGCGATGTTGGGCTCTCTATTTTTTGCAGTTCTGATAGCGCCGGTCTTAAGCAGTTTTTTAATGCGTAGGCCTAGATCAAAAAAAGGCAAAAAGGAAGGGAGCGAATCATTAGTTGTAAAGATATTGCTGATTCCTTATCGGCCACTTGTCGTATTTTTTGTTCAAAAACGTCTTTATGCCATTATTCTTGCTGTGGTACTCCTTTTACTTGGTGGTTTGATTTATCCCTG
>JAANXD010000085.1 GCA_018263435.1 Candidatus Scalindua arabica
GCCATCAGCAGATGTAAAAAATCCGTCTATCTGATCTTTTAATTTATCTCTGTCTGCCTCATAGGCAGTACCTGCGTGGGCGTCCTTGCGTATGGCTGAATTTCTGAAGTCGTCTTTCAGCTTTTTAATGAAATCTCTGGATTGATTATTATCTAAAAGTAAATTCTTGTCCAGCTCTTCTATTACCTGATGTATTGTTTGTTGAATATCACTTTCACCATGTCTCTGTGTATAAATATTCTGTATATCCGATACTGAGTGGTTGCCGTCAAAGTAACGGACAATATCGTCGAAAATTTTACGGGGAACAAAAGAGTTTTTGGTGTTATACGGGTCTCTGAGGCATACAGCCTGCTTCCCGGATATTTCAATCGGGAATGCGTCTATTAGTCGTAATTTTGGATGTTCCATTCTCTTAGTTAAGGCAATACCTTCAACTCAGCAGAAATTCCTTCTGATTGTTTAGTAATTATTACATATCCACCTTCGCGGAACATACCGGCATTAAAGATTAATGTGCCTTCCAGCTTATCTGTTCCCCTTGCCTCGTGGATATGACCACTCAAAGAAATATCTGGTTTATGTTTTAAAATAAAATCGCGAACACTCTGACTCCCTACATGGGCGCCAGTCGTAATCACATCAATCTTCGTGTCTTTTGGTGGCATATGCGGCACCATAATCTTGAATCTAGCTTCTTTTACCTTTTCAAGGCCTTCCAGTAAAAAAGCCTCGATCTCGTCTTCACTAAACTCAGTAGGAGTATTAAAAGGTGTTAGATTTGACCCGCCTACACCAAAGATTCCTATATCGTCTCTTATGAAGCCATTCCGATGAAGGTTAATGCCTTTTTCGTCTAAATAATCATTAACTTCCAGTTGGTCCAGATTTCCCAGTTGAGCCAATATATTCTCGTTATACTTCATTATTTCTTCGATTACTTTTTCAGCCTCTCTTTTCCCATTATAATTAGTCAAATCGCCGGTGGCTATGACAAGATCCGCACTCTCTAACTCATTTTTCAACAGACTTAAGTTGCCTGAATCTTCATGTATATCGCCAAATGCTATTATTCTCATTTTTTATTGAATTTTTGATAAGTGACTTGGATTCAACATATTAACAATCATGTAAAAAATGTTCAAGTTAATCTTTCCCGGCCTGTTTTGTGTTGACGCTAAAAAGGAGTTTTGATACTATAAAATTTTTGCGCAGGCTGTAAGTACTCTCTTCTACAGAAACTCAATAATAAACTAAATTCAGGTTGGAACCAACCTTTTCTATAGAATGGAACAATACATTAGTGTTGGTTTCCAGGTAGATAAGTGAATGAAAAAATACTGGTTATCTTTCATCATAATAATTTTATCAATTTTCAGTTGTCTATCAGCATTTGAAAACAGAGAGGTTACTGCCAGAGAATCCACTCCTGCCAGGAAGAAATCGAAGGATGCTTCATCTGAGCTGAATATTAAGATTGATGAGTGGATGAAACTTTTGTATTCAGAAGATCCCGCAATACGCACCTCTGCAATCATTTCATTATTGGGACTTAATATTCCCGCTGTTTATGATTCGCTTATTGATGTTCTCAAAAATTCCGAAAATGATGATGTACGTATTTCCCTGATTAAGGCGTTTGGTTTTGCCGGTGATGACAGGGTATTAGATAGTATGATTGATTTAGTTACCAGTGAAAACGAGGCAGTAAGAATTGCTTCTGCTGATGCATTGGGTAACTTAAAGACAGAGGATGCGATAGAAGAGATGATAGACGTACTTTTAAATACCAGGAAGCCGATTGAATCCCGCATCCTTATTACAGGCGCCCTGGCAAAGACACGCTCACGTGAGGCAGTAGAACCACTAATTAGTTTATTGGAATCTGATAATAATGGATTACGAACAGCAGCCCATGATGCATTAGTGGAGATTACAAAACAATCAAACGGTAAAGCAAAATCTTTCTGGCGGGAGTGGTGGGATAGAAATAAGGTTAAAACGAGAGAGCAATGGCTGGAAGATATTGTTGATAAGCTGGAAGAAGGGTCTAAGAAGCTTAAAGCAGAGAATAGTCGGTTGAGGAATGAAGTAGTCGAAAATACTATAAAAATCTTGAAAACAAGGAAGGAAAAAGACGACATCAGGCAATTAATTGATGCCATAAAAAGCGAATACCAGGAGGTAAGGATTTTTGCTGCAGGTGAGTTGGTAAATCATAAGGACCCGGAGGTTATCAAGATCTTTGTTGATCTGACTTCAGATGATGATCCTGAGATACGTATCCTGGCAGTAAATGTTCTTGGAGATATTGGAGGTGTATCTGAACTGAAATATTTAATATCGGCCCTGCAGGACAAAGAAATCAGGGTCAGGGAAAGCGCTGCAAGGACTCTGGGCAAACAGGGTAAAAAGGAAGTGGTATATGATTTATTGTCTGCTTTAAGCGACCCAGCCAATATAGTAGTGTGTGCAGTGGCAGAAGCCCTTGGGGAGTTAAGGGTGGAAGAGGCCATAGAACCATTAATAAACTTATTTTCTAATAAAGATCCTAAAATAAAAGAATCTGCAATAGTTGCCATCGGCAAATTTCAGGACAAAAGGGCGATTGATCCATTGATTAATTCCTTAAAAGATGAGGAAGAAAGGATCAGATGGTATGCGGCAGATACTTTGGGTAAAATAAGATCAAAAGAAGCTGTTTCGTATTTGATAAAATTGCTTTCTGATGAGAGCGCTCGTGTTCGTGAATCTACCGCAACTGCCTTAGGGCAGATCGGAGATGAGAGTGCTGTTGAACCTTTAATCAGCCTGCTCGAAGATGGAGATAATAGAGTCGCAGAAAAAGCTGCTGACGTGCTTCTATCGATAGAGTGTGAGTCTTTTGAATTGCTTGATAGCATTGTTAACGCCCTTTATGCAGGCAAAAATCACGAAAGAGCTAAAAAAATATTAGAAAAACAAGTTAATAATTACGAGAATGTACCGGAGTATGCTCATGCACTGTGGCAAAGCAAGATAAGGCTGGCAAAACTATATTACTCACTCAATAATTGTCAAAAAGCAGCTTTATTATATGAAAAACTTGTCGTGCATTTTAATGATGATATTGAAATCAAGAATGAATTTGTGCATTGCCTGAAAAAGTTGAAACAATATGACAAATTGTTGAGTCATCTTTCATTATGGGTAGAAAATCTGTCAACAGATAATCACTTGTGGTGGAAAGAAATATATGAAATTGTCGAAATTTATTTTATAGAGGGGGCCTTTGATAGAGTAAGGGCGCTTATAGATAGTTTTGAGAAGAAATCTCCTTTTATGGGAGGCCCTGAATTTAAATCCCGGTTTTACGATTTGAAAGAAAAAAGTATGGAAGCTATGTTGCCTCAGAGTACCAAATCTTAGAATTTACAAAGGAAGTTTATAAATGAAAATCCTCATAATTGGAGCAGGCGCTGTAGGATTTAACATCGCCAATCAGCTGTCAAAAGAAGGCCACGACATATCACTAATTGATGAAAATCCCAAACTAGTCAGGAAGCTCTCTGAGAACCTGGATGTTATTGTAGTTGCCGGTAATGGCACTTCCCCCAGTGTACTTGAATCTGCAGGTGTACATAATGCAGATATGGTGCTATCCGTAACCACCAGTGATGAGATAAATATTATAGCTTGTATCATTGCCAGTCAATATGGTAATGGCAAAATAATCAAGATTGCAAGGATTCGAAATAGCGAATATACCAATAATGATTCGTTATTTAAACATAATGGATATTGTGTTGATCATATGATAAACCCGGAGCAGATTATTGTTGATTCTATTATTAAGATAATAGAGGCTCCGGGGGCAACATTTGCCGTTGACTTTCCAAAAGGCAATATCATCTTGAGAGGTTTTCATGTTCCTGAAGATGCACCCCTCGTTGGTAAGAGGTTTTCAGAGCTGGAAGGCATTGAATATACAGATTCATTCTTAATAGTATATGTACAGCGTGAGGATGAAATGATTATCCCCACACACAGTACTGAAATATTACCTGATGATAATATTTTCGTACTTATATCTAAAGCAGGATTACCATACTTCCTGCCAATGGTTAACAGAAGGGCGGATGAAGTAGAGAAGATTATTATTTATAGAACAAGCCGTACGGGTTTACAGCTTGCAAAAGCCCTGGAAAACAGCTCAATTGATGTAACTATAATTGAGCCGGAAAGGGATAAGGCAGAAATGGCTGCAGCCGATTTAAAGAATGCCGTTGTTTTACACGGTGATGCTACCGAAATAGATGTACTTAAAGATGCTGCTGTTGAGATCACGGACATATTTATTGCTCTTTCCGAGAATGAACAGACTAACCTGCTTACATCATTATTGGCAAAGAAACATGGTGCAAAAAAGACTATAGTACTTACAAATGACCCTGCGCTGGTACATATAATAAACCAAGTTGATGTGGATGTTGTTGTAAATCCAAGATTGGTAACTGCAAGTTCTATACTTCAACACATAAGAAGGGGGCAGATATTATCAATTACCAAGTTAGGTGACAGCGAAGTGGAAGCGATTGAACTGGTTGCTGAAGAGGGCTCTGAAATCGTAAAAAAACCTCTCAGGAAGATTCGGTTTCCCAAGAAATCTATCCTGGGCGCTGTTGTAAGAAATAATACCATGCTTCTGCCTAAAGGTATTGATACAATCAATCCCGGAGAGAGTGTTGTTGTGTTTACCCTGCCGGATGACATTGAAAGGGTTCAAGCTCTTTTCAGTAGTAAAAGATAGGGTTCCTATTACAAATATTCTTTATGACTTATTGCCTTTCTGCCCGACTTGTCCGGATGGCTTATCCGGCGGACGTGTTGTGTGAGGGGGCGTGGCGTAAATCCAAACATGAACATACCTTTGGTGTTAAACACCCTGGGAAATCTCATAATACTTCTTTCCGGTATACTACTCATACCATTTGGAGTATCTCTTTTTTATGGAACAAAAGAAGAGATATGGGCGTTTGTCATATCAATCCTTGCATCAGGGATCATTGGTGTAGCCTTAAAATACTCCTTAAGGCCGAGGAGTGAAGATGTTACTGCCAGGGAGGGTTTGGCTATAGTTACATTCTGGTGGGTGTCGTGTGCCTTCTTTGGAGCCTTGCCATATTGGCTTTCAGGGGCATGTGATAACTTTTGTGATTCTTACTTTGAATCAATGAGCGGGCTTACAACTACAGGCGCCTCTATTTTCAGTGATATTGAAGCATTGCCGCAGGGTATTCTTTTCTGGAGGAGCATGACACAGTGGCTTGGAGGAATGGGTATCGTTGTATTCTTTGTCGCTGTCCTTCCGAATATTGGTGTTGGAGGACACAAACTCTTCAGCGCCGAAGCGCCTGATATTACAACGGACAAGATCAAGCCGCGCATAGCTCAGACAGCAAAAATATTGTGGGTTATATACCTCTCTCTTACTGCTATTATAATTCCCCTGTTCTGGTTTGGAGGCATGGAATTCTTTGATGCTATTTGTCACGCTTTTACAACCGTATCAACAGGAGGATTCTCTACAAAGAACCAGAGCATTGCTGCATTTGACAGCCTGTTTATAGAGCTTGTCATTATTATCTTCACTTTTATAGCTGCCAGTAATTTCATACTTCATTACCAGGTAGTTACAGGGAGGATCAGGAAAGTATTCGTGAATTCAGAACTGCGCTTTTTTGTAGGTTTGGTATTTTGTGCTATCTGTTTAGTAACGCTTGCGCTGTTTTTCTTTGAATCATCCGAATATAATGGTGGTGTGAAAAACCTCGAATATGAAAACATAGGTGGCGCGCTGAGATATGCCGCATTCCAGGCTGTTTCCATAACAACCAGTACCGGCTATTGTAACGCAGATTTTGACATCTGGCCGAATTTCTGCAGATTCTTCCTCGTCCTTCTCATGTTTATCGGCGGATGTGCGGGTTCGACTGCCGGAGGTATGAAGGTAGCAAGGATAATGCTGCTCTTTAAATCCAGTGTAAGGGAGATGGTTCACTTGCTCAGGCCAAGGGCCATAATGCATGTTAAACTCAGCGGTAAACCGGTCAGTGAAGACATAATCACAAATACACTGGGTTTTATTGTAATACATCTTGGACTGTTTGGTATCTTTGCTCTTATCCTGACCATTTTTGGCACAGAGGTTATTACGTCATTCAGTGCAGTGGCGTCTATGATGAACAACATCGGCCCTGACGTGGCTGATGCAGGCTCTTCCAGGAATTATGGTGAATTTGCTTATCCCTGCAAATGGGTATTGATCTTTTGTATGCTGTTGGGCAGGCTTGAAATATACACTGTTATACTTATCTTTTTACCACTAACATGGAAGAAATAGGTTTGTAATTGCTTGAAGTGACTAAAGTGATCTAAAGTTTAAAGTGCCTAAAGTAGCCGATAACCAGGGAAGGTGATAAAATGGCAGGACTTGGAAAGGTAAAGAGTGTTGCAGCATACGGGATCGAAGCTTATGTGCTGGAGATAGAGGTATATGTTACAAGAGGACAGTTGCCTTCAACGGTGGTCATTGGTCTGCCGGATGCTGCTGTTAAGGAGTGTAGGGACAGGGTAAAGGCGGCGCTGAAGAACTGCGGGTATCGTTTCCCTGTAAAGAATATTACCATTAATCTAGCTCCTGCCGATAGAAAGAAAGAAGGGCCTTCTTTTGAATTACCGATAGCAATGGGTTTCCTCATTGCTACAAACCAGATAGATACGGACAAGATACACGAATACGGTATAGTAGGCGAACTTGCGCTGGATGGCAGGGTTAGAAGAGTTAACGGCTGTCTGGCAATGGCGATGAAATGTAAAACAGCAGGATTGAAAGGGTTAATCCTTCCTGCCGAAAACGCACAAGAAGCAGCGATTGTGGAGGGAATAGATGTTATTCCCGTCAAGACACTCTCTGATACCGTTGGCTTCCTGACAAATGAGTTATCTATCTCTCCCTTCACATTAAACCTTGCAGACGTTTTCAGTGATTCCTCTCATTATGAAGTAGATTTTATGGATGTTAAGGGGCAGGAACATGTAAAACGTGCACTCACCGTAGCTGCTGCAGGAAACCATAATGTACTTATGATTGGGCCTCCGGGTTCTGGCAAGACGATGTTGACACAGAGACTCCCTACCATAATGCCAATGTTAACACTGGAAGAAGCTATTGAAACTACCGTAGTATACAGTTCGGCAGGGCTTTTAAACCCGGACCAATCCCTGATAGCCACCAGACCTTTTCGCAGTCCTCATCATACTATCAGCACTGCAGGTTTGGTTGGTGGTGGCAGCTTTCCACGTCCTGGAGAGGTAAGCCTCACCCATCATGGAGTTCTATTCCTTGACGAATTACCGGAATTTAACAGGAAGACGCTGGAGGTATTACGTCAGCCATTAGAGACGGATGAGATTACGATTTCAAGGGCAATGAGTTCAGTAATGTTTCCGGCAGAGATAATGTTAGTCGGGGCGATGAACCCCTGTCCGTGTGGATTTAATGGTGATCCCAGGAAGGAATGTCATTGTACACCACGCCAGATTCAGAATTATATTTCCAGGATCTCAGGCCCTTTGCTTGACAGGATTGATATCCATGTTGAGGTTCCGAATGTTCAGTATAAAGACTTGACCTCTGACTCAACCTGTGAATCGTCAGAAGAGATAAGGGAGAGAGTTACAAAGGCACGCAAGGTACAGTCAAAGCGATTTCAGGGACTCAAATACTCAACCAATTCCCGAATGTCTACGAGGACTATGAAAAAGCATTGTCTATTAGATAATCAGGCAGAAGAATTACTTCATCAGGCCATGACGGAGCTCAACATCTCTGCAAGGGGCTACAATAAAATACTTAAAGTCGGCAGAACAATTGCGGACCTTGACCATAGCAAAGACGTCCACCAGGAACATATCTCAGAAGCCGTTCAATACAGAAACCTGGATCGAGATTTGTGGAAATGATGCTTCCTGTTTATAAACCGGATGATTCGTTTGTACCTTGACAGTCAATTATTTGTTTGGTAAATTAGAATTGTTATAAGATTAGTAAGCTCTTCCCAGGTAAACATAGAATGAAGAAATTTCTATTTCTACAAATATTTATTGTACTCTCTCTCGCTATATCCTGTGTGACTCCTTTATATGGAGCTGGTGAGTTTTCCAAACATTATAACAAGGGTATTGAGTTTTATAAACAGGGTAAATATGACCAGGCGGGAAAATCGTTTGAAGCGGCGATAAAGATAAAACCCAATGATGTATATGCCCTTTATGGTTTGGGGAATACGCACTATTGTAAGGCGAAGTATGATGATGCCGTCAAAATTTATACAAGGGCTATCAATATAAATCCTGATTATGCCAAGGTACACTATTCACTGTCTCTGGCCTACAGTAAATTAGGTAGGACAGGTGAAGCCGAGAAAGAAAAAGCAATCTTCAGGCAGTTGTCTCAGGGAGGAAAGTCCGGTAAAAAAACTAAAACACGCGTTAAATCTTCCCAAACCCGTAAAGGGCATAAGAAATCACTACAGGCTGATAGTACCCTGAAAAAGACGTTAACCAAAACCAGACCTGAAAGAAGGGCCCCAACACGTACAACAAGTAAAAAAGAAGAAGTAAAACCTAAAGCAAAAAAGAGTGTCAGCAAGGTTCAAAAAGCCCCGGCGACAAGTACAAGAAGAAGTACAAAGAAGGATGATTCTCATTCAATCTTTAAAGGTTATACAGGGGAAACCCAGAAAACAGATAAACGTGCTTTTAGTAAGAAATATAAAGAAAAATATGGCATCTCCACAGGATCATTTGACAATATTAAGCTGTATATACAGGAAAAATGGTACAGTTCCAGATTGAATAAGATCTGGATTTGCATTGCAGGCTATGTACTTGCAACTCAGATATGGCTTTGTGCTGTAACATTCTTTGTCCTGATAATCTGGAGAATCAGAGAGAAAACCTAGGTAATAGTATTTTAGCGATTCCAGAATTGTAATCACTCCTAAGCTTAAAAGTTGAAGATATTTTCTCAGTCTTCTAAAACCAACATAGCTTTTCAGCAATTCCCACCATTTCTTTTTAAAAATAATAATTTTGCGTTCTTTGCGCCTTTGCGGTGAACTATTACGGATATATGTACAACAAGGAGAAGATTTGTTTAAACTCAGAAGAGGCGTCAAGTTTATAGTTGCTATAATCTTCTACTATTCAGGAATCTTTATCTTCTATAAAAGATTCATTATGAATGGAAAGGTTACTATATTGATGTTCCATAATGATTAGTGAAGACGAACACAGATCATTTGTAAACTGGGACGAGATTAATAGTATGCCTGCCCTCTCGTCAGACGGGAAAGATTCAAGAATCTCTTTCGGTTCCCACACAGTTAATCACTCGATTTTAACCAATGAGAAAACAAATGTAGTCGAGAATGAGATTTGCAAGTCAAAAGAAATTATAGAGAAAGAGACAGGGAGAAATGCCCTTCATTTCTGCTATCCAAATGGAAATTATAATGATAGTATGAAGAAGATTGTCTCTAAATCATATAAATCTGCATGTACAACCAAAAGCGGTTTTGTGTCAGAGTCCTCAGATGTTTATGCCCTTAACAGGATTGGAATAAATGAAGAGATGATTACTGACTGGAGGGGCAATTTCTCCAAATATGTGTTTATCTATTCCATCTTTGTTGAATCTATAAAGTAAGGGGTTGACTTTTGCCATTTGGCACAATATAATGGCAAAATAGAGAAGGGAGACTATTATGAAAACAACTCTGGACAGATCTGGGCGGATTGTGATACCAAAGGAAGTTCGGGATGATCTTGGCCTAAAACCCGGAACTGTGTTACAAATCGAAGAGGTTAAACAGGAGATTCTTCTGAAGCCGGTATACGAGGAACCACAGGTAGTTGTTAAAGATGGTGTGCTGGTCTTTATGGGTACTAAGGCAGGAGATATAGATGGGGCACTACGTACTCATCGCGAGAAACGCCTGAGTGATGTGATAACCCTGGCAAGAAAATGAAGATATTGTTCGACACTTCCGTTCTTGTGGCTGCCATTGTTGAGCCTCATCCTATGCACACTCGCGCTTTACCCTGGCTTAAGCGTGCCAAGACAGAAGAATTTGATTTCCTCGTTGCCTCTCATACAATAGCTGAACTCTATGCTGTTTTGACTACCCTTCCTGTAAGACCCAGAATATTACCCGGAACGGCGTGGCGCCTTGTGCACGAAAACGTAGAAACTACGGCCAAAATCGTATCACTTTCTCGGTCAGATTATAGCGCGACTATAAAGTATATAGCTGATCTTGGGCTAAGTGGAGGTATTATTTATGACGCTCTTATTGCTAAAGCTGCAAAAAAAGAAGGAGTCGAACGTCTTCTAACATTCAATCCGGATGACTTCAAATGTGTATGGCCAGATGGTGAGGCTCTCCTTTACGTCCCATAAAATTCATCGTATTCTACAAAAAGAGAATATTGGGAACCAGGTGGGACAGCGTCCAATTTTATTAGATAAAGAAGTACTGCCCATTTTTACAGTAACAATTTCCTTGTCAAGATACCATCCAGGGGTTGGATTCCACTTAGGTTGAGAAACTTTTGGGAATATCGTAAATTGTTATACTTTTCTGACCTGGAAGATTATCTTAAAGAACACTCCATAATGATTAGTGAAGACGAACATCGATCATTTGTAAGCTGGGACGAGATTAATAGTATGCCTGCCCTCTCGTCAGACGGGAAAGATTCAAGAATCTCTTTCGGTTCCTACACAGTTAATCACTCGATTTTAACCAATGAGAAAACAAATGTAGTCGAGAATGAGATTTGCAAGTCAAAAGAAATTATAGAGAAAGAGTGTGATAGAAACATGATTTACATTTTGCCAGTAAACTTAATTAATTTGTACGGCATCAAATGCAAATATCCAATCGCTTTTAGTCAGAATATGGAGATACTGGAAAAGGTGTGATAGTGTGCAATAGACAATTTAATTGGTGTTAATACTTGCCTTATAACGACTTATATCGCGACAATAATCTTTCAAAAAACTTATTCGTCTATTTGTGGGTTTTTGGAATCTGCTTTACTATCCGTATCATTTTTAGTTAACGTGGTAAATTGGGTTTCGACAGGTTTATTTGAACGAATATGCAGGTCTCTCTGAGGAAAAGGTATTTCGATATTGTTTTCCCTGAATATTCTATCAATTGCAAAATTCAAATCACTGATAGTCATCCATCGCTCGAATATGTGAGCCCAGAAATACAACTCAAAATTTAATGAACTGTCCCCAAATTCCGCAAAACGTACTATTGGTGCGGGATCTTTTTTCACATCCGGATGTGAATCCACCACTTTAAGTAGGCAATTCTTCACAAGTTCAGTATCGGAACCATACGCAACACCTACTACTATTTTGGATCTTAGTAACATGTCACCACCATGAATCCAATTCACTACGTTACTCTCCAGGAATTTAGAGTTTGGAATAACTACAGTTTTTCTGTCAAAGGTTTTTACCGCGGTACTTCTAATACTTATCTTTTCAACCTTGCCCGCAATTTCCTTATCAAGCGTTACTATATCACCAATCTTTATCGGCTTTTCAAAGAAGATTATAATACCACTTACAAGATTATTGATTATATTCTGCATCCCAAAACCCAGACCAATACCGAATGCACCGGCAAATATGGTAAGGCTCCTTAACGGAATCCCTGCAATATTCAGCCCTATAATTGCCGCCACACCAATTATGAAATATGTTATTCCGGATGAAATTGCATGACGGGCAGCCTGTTCTAATTGAGCTTTTTCATAAACCTTTGTTCGCAGTACATTTTTTAAATATCTGGTACATATAAAAGCTGCCACCAGGACTAATATGCCGACCAGCATCTTAAAAGGCGTTGTATATCTGCCCTCGGCAAGTGTAAACTTATACGTCAAACCGTTCTTTATTGAAGCAAACACATATAAAACATTTTCATAAATATTTCGAAATAACGTTGGAGCTGCCGGTGAACTTACAACATCTTTAAATGTGTTATTCCACATTCCAAAGATTATGACTACTGCAATAATTAAGATTCCGTAACCCAGTAAACCCTTGTAAACCCTGAACCCCACGTTTAAAGATGTCTTCTCCGATTCGAACTCCTTGTCATCAAGCTGTCTTCTTAACTTTAACTTACGCTCCTGCGATAATGACAGGCGTTTTAATAAAAACCGGTATACAGCGTAAGCAATGACTGAAACAATCGCACTCTTGATGAGGGTTACTACAAAAGTATACGTTAATAGTGCATATCCAAGGCTTCGAATGGCAAAAAGCAGGATGACAAACGCAATAAGTATTGGATAAAGAATATTAATAACCTTATTAACGAACTTACCAATAGCGCTCTCATAATAAGGTAACACCTTCAGCAAGAATGACCTTTGGCTCGCCGCTATCCAAACAGCAAGAGAAATCGTAACTATATTGTAAATGAACCATAATAGTTCTATAACATCTTTTTTATAGCTGTAGACATTCAGAACAAAAATCAGCGTTATTGTTATTACTGAAAACAGTAGAATTGTATTTAAACCCTTGAAGATATGCCTTGCAGAAAAGTATGTAACCGGAACCCATCGTCTCCCACCTGTATACGGACTAAAGGATTCAACAACAGTGCCTCTTAATAATTTATAAACTGATAGGATTGCAAAACCGTAAACTGCTGATAAAATTACCGGTGTATTAGTGGGGATTGTAAGCGATATTGTGAGAGCTATTATGAACAGAAAGAACATTGTTAATGTATTCTGCATTATACGGAACAGTCCAGGTATAAGCTCGTATGTGAAAAATGTCTGTGGAGATACAGCTGTATTTCTTTCTATCTCTCCTCCTGCCCATTTGTTGAGAGTACGTCTGGCAAAGAAAGTAAAAAAGATAACAAAGACTATAATAATTACTTTTATAATGAATGTTGGTATGTTTTTAGTATCTGTCAGGTAAATCCTAAGTTTCTTTAAATTCTGGACTGATACCTTATAGAAATCTAAAGATCTTTCCTTAAGGGCCTTTATATCCGTTACGCCCTCTATCACAGTATTTGTTGATATCTTGCTCTCACGCCTGGCCCAGATATTCGCCGCCTGTATCTTAGAAAGGCTCTCCTGTGCATCTACCAATTTTTCTAATAATTCCCTGCCTGACCCTAATACCTCGTTACCTCTTTCAATCTTTTTCTCTACAAGTTTCTTTTGCTCTTCGATATGCTCAAGGCGCTGACCGGCAAGTTTTACCAGCAGTTCACCTTGTGCCTTGTTTGAAAATCCTTCAGCCTCTTTTTCTATATTTGATTTTTCTCCGGATACGATTGGTACAAGTTCGGCACGTACTCTCTTTAAACTCTCATCTATTATTGCCTTTTGTTTTTCTGTCGCACTTAACCGGCTTTGAATAGTCTCTACTTGATTTTGTATTCTCTTTGATTCGGCCGCAATTACATCCAACTCTCCGGAAATTTCATCGGGAGTATTTTCTCCACCAAGGAATTCATCAATATTTCTCAGAATCTCCTTGAACCCTGCAAGGTATTCGTGACTCTCCGTACCAACAGTAATTAACTCATCTTTTATTGTCGCAATAAGTCCTTCCTGTTTATGTACGTCAGCTTCGATCTCCAGAATTCTTTTTTTCTCAGGGGATGTTTCCTCCAACCGTTTTTGTGCAGCAATTTCCGCCTGCTTTAGCGCCTTTGCTTTTTCCAATTCTGCCTTAGCCTTTGCCTCTTCCGCGATCCACCTTCTTTTATCCTCAGCTCTTTCAGCTTCTTCTGCTTCTTTTTCCTTTCTCTGTATCTCTTCCTCTTTAAATTTCAGCGACAACATACCGGCTATTTCTGTCTTAATATCTTTTTCCAGTTCTAAATTTAACCTTTCTACCTGAGCAGCTTGTGGCCCCAGTTTTGCCAATTCAGTCTGCATAAATAATAATTTAATCTTATCATCCAGCAGTTTAAGCTCATTCTCCAGAAGACGTTTCCTGTTATCTATTAAAACGCCCTCTTCTTCCGTTTCAGGTTTTTGATTTACTAATTCTTCGACTTCTTCCTGAAGCTTCTCTTTTTGCTCTTCGAGGCTTGTATTTAAGGCATTGTTCGCTGATTGTGTTGTTTGGAAATGTGCTTCTTTTTCGCTGGCTTTTGCAAGAATCGACTCCAATTGCGCTTCAAGGAGTTCTGCTTCTTTTTGAAAGCTTTCAAACTGAGATCCTGGTAATAGCGATGCTTCTTCATTAATCTTGCTTTTTCTCTCAGAAAGAATTGTAGTGGCTTCGAGTGCTTTTTTCATATTGCCGGCTATCTCTGTTCTTTCAGTCCTGACCTGTATAGTTTCGTTCAGGATACTGATCCTTTCTTCCAGAAGCTTTTGCTGCCTGATAGTCAAATCTAAGACATCCCCCTCTATCTTGCCTTCGATTAACGTCTTCTTCATTGTTTGTAGTTTCCCTGATACGTCTTTAAGGATGTTTAAGTCTGATTCAAGCTGAGCAATGTCCCTATCATGACCTCCAAGAATCTTTTCTGCATCATTGAGGAAATTTGTTCGTATAGCTGTTAAATCTTCAACCTCAACAGTTTCGCCGCAATACCCGACAGTAGAGATTGCCAGGAATGTGAAGAAAAACAGAATAATAAATGTAAATGATAGTTTCTTAATGATCATATTAAATCCCATTATGAACTAATTAACATTTCAATAAAAGCTTACAACCGTAAAAGTAATATCTTATGTAAATTTGAAACCCTACACGGCTAAGGCTAATTTATGCGGGAATACTCTCATCCAAAATTCCTTTTGGTGTGTATAGGAAATGTAGGAAAGGGGGTGATATAAGCCATTTTAGAGGCTTCCCTCACCAGAAACAAATATTGGTAAATACGTTAACATCAGTACACATCTCTGTCAAGGGTTTTTCAGTACACAGAACGTACCCTTCTAAACGAATGAAAAATGACGGCTTCTCCCTTCCGAGCCAGGAAAATAGATGATGTTTTCGTCATTCATCCTATCTCCCTCGTCTATCGTAAAAAAGGAGATTTCCCTTAACCTTACTTACGATCAATTACTTCTACATCTGTTATCATAAAGGTAAATTGATAACCTTTCATATATCCGCTAAACTCTATAGGCAGGACGAGTGAAAAGGTAGATTCTTTAAGCATCATCCCATCACCCTGGAACTCGTATTCTGGCAGCATACCATGGTCTAAATACTCAATTTCCGAATCGCTAACAGTTACCCACCCTTCACCAATGTCACCTCCCGGCCCCGGCCATATATTAATCCAGACATTTCCTTCACTTGCCGATTTGGGATCAATCTTGATTGAATTTGAATAAAGACCGTCTCTTAAAAAATCCTTCATTGCAGAGGCAAAATTCCATCCAAAGAGAATATTGTGAGATTCTCCATTCGGATCAATATATTCTGCCTCATTCCTGATAAAATTGATGCTGTCTTCTGACATGTTATATACAGACACCCAGATGTGTTCTGCAGCAGGTATGAACTGAAAAAAAATATCTTCGTCTTCGTACGTAAGATCTTCTACATCTGGATCGATAAGTGAAAAACTGTAGCGGTATGGTTGGTATGTTGTACAACCTGTAATAAGCAACAATATTGATATGAAAAGAATCCTGTTTAATTTTGAGAACACTTGTTTTGCTAACCAGTTTTAGATTTTACGGCATTTGTCACTACTTGTAATACATAATCTGCACGAAATGGTTTGTTTATTAGAAAATCTACCCCTTTCTGCTTTGCTTCTTCTTCTGATATATCCCACCCTGTTATAATCCCAATAACCACACCCGGCTTTATCTGTCTGGCAATATTAATTACTTCCCATCCTGACACACCTGGCATTCCTAAATCTGTTATCAGTATCTCATAACTACCTTTTCTAAATGCTTCTAGTCCGCCTTTACCACTGTCGAAAACACAGGCCTGATGACCCTGGTTTACTAGTATTTCTGACAGCATTATGTCTTTTGATTGTTCCGTACAAAATACTCATCCCCAACCCACTATGATTTACGCCTTTTGTTGTAAAGAATGGATCAAATATCCTTCTTTTTGTTTCTTCGGTCATCCCAATTCCATTATCTGATAATTCTAAATATATACTTTCCTTTTTCGTATACATTGCTAAGGCAGTGAAATAAATAACCTTTACATTTTATCAGTTTTTTGGTTTGATTTTATAGTTCCACTCGCCGTGAAAATTTGACTTCTCAATGTAAAAAAATATTCTTCCACAACTTTAGCTCACTTTAAACTTTAGGCATTTTTAACTTTCTTTTACCCAGAACCACTTGTAGGTTTTCTGGTCTTACAATTGCGAAAGGATATTTTTTGCCGCACCAAATATCCCGCTATTATCACCCAGTTGTGATAATTCTATCCTCAGAGACTCGGTTGCTTTTTTGAATGCCCTTCTTTTAACTTCTTCCCTCAAAGGTCCAATAAGACTTGTACCCAGATTAGTTACACCGCCAAACAAAACAACCATTTCCGGATTCAAAAGGTTTGCAAGATTAGCGATTGCAATGCCCAGAATAACTCCAGTCTCCTTAATAACCTTCAGGACAACTTCGTTGCCTTGTATTAACATTTGACCTATCTCTTTGAGGTCAGTAAGCGGCTGGAATTTACCATTATCTCCTTCTTTTAATAATGCGTCGTTTACTCTTTTTAAAATGCCTCCGGAACAAGCATATATTTCAAGGCATCCTGTGTTTCCACATGTACATTCTATTCCATCTCTTATAATGGTCGTATGCCCTATTTCACCCGCTATTGATGATGCACCATGCCAAACCTTTCCTCCCAACACCATGCCTCCCCCCACACCAGTACCCAAGGTGATACAAAATAAGCTGCTTGTTCCTGACCCTGCACCCTTCCACCATTCACCAAGAGCTGCTGCATTTGCATCGTTCTCAATTGCAACAGGCACTTTCAGCTCTTTTCCGAGAATATCCTTTAAAGGAACATTATCCCAGCCATTTAAATTAGGAGGGTTGAAGATTGTACCAGTCTCAGCGTTTAAAGGACCGGGAAAACCAATTCCCATCCCACATATCTTCTCTTCCGGAAGGTTTGATTTTTCAATTACTTCCCTTGCAAAAGAAACAAGAAACGTGATCATCTCGTCCTGGCCATCTTTACAATGTGTAGGTCTTTTTATGAGCGTAAGGATTTCTCCATTTCCAGTTACGATAGCCATTCGAGTATTTGTGCCTCCTACATCTGCTGCCAGGACATGATTATTTAATATTTTTGTCATATAGCTTCTCTGTTTCTTTTAGATTGTAATCTGGATTATTAAGGTGGTATGTAATGCCGTTACAATAAAAGTAAAGCTTACCTTAACTGTGCTTAAAAAATAATTCAAGTCTATTTTTGTGTGAGCAACCACTGTTCTCTCTCTTAAAGGAGATTATGACTTGGTTTTATTTAAGACCAATTTCTTGTTTCTGTTCCCGCTCTATTATGGATATAATAAGTTAGTCTCTTAGTAAAAATATTTATTTATTGAGTTTTGCATGATATCTGATAAGCACCAAATAAGAAATCCCAAATAGCAAACAAATACCAATAAACAAACACAAATTCCAAACAAACGGCTCGACTGAGCCTGCCGAAGTTTGATTTTGGTCATTCGGACATTGTAATTTGAAATTTGTTTGAGATTTGTTATTTGAGATTTGTAATTTATTAACTCCTGTTTGGCTCTGGCTTGTCCAGATTAGGTTTCTTTATCAATATCTTTACCGTCATGAAAGAACAACAGGATATAACCAGATGGCTTCCTGCTACAAAAAAGGAAGTGGAAATGCGAGGATGGAATGAGCTTGATGTCATTCTCTTTTCCGGTGATGCCTACGTTGATCATCCAGCATTCGGGCCTGCCGTAATTGGCAGGATTATCGAAAGCGAAGGTTACAGAATCGCTATTGTTCCACAACCCAACTGGCAAGATGATCTGCGTGATTTTAGAAAACTTGGCAAGCCAAAGTATTTCTTTGGAGTAACCTCAGGTTGTATGGACTCCATGGTAAATCATTACACAGCCAATAAAAGGCTTCGTTCTACTGATGCCTATACTCCCGGCGGAGAAACCGGCTTCCGGCCGGATTATGCAGTTACCACATACTCAAAAATCTTAAAATCTATCAATCCTGATATACCGGTTATAATTGGAGGTATAGAGGCTTCTTTAAGAAGGGTCACTCACTATGATTACTGGTCTGACAAACTGATGCCTTCTATTCTCGAAACAAGCGGCGCAGATTTACTGGTTTATGGAATGGGAGAACAGGCGCTGAAAGAAATCCTCAAACTTCTGAAAAAAGGGGTACCCTTTCATCAACTGACTATGGTTAAACAAACGGCCTATATCCGTGACCAAAGCAAAGGCGTCCCAAAGAACAGTAACTGGAAGGACATTACGATTAATTCTCATCAAGATTGTCTGAAAGACAAAAAAGCCTTTGCGGCAAATTTCAAACAGGTAGAGCAGGAATCAAATAAGGTTTCTGCAAACAGAATTATTCAGAGTATTTCAGAGAAAACACTGATCATAAATCCCCCTTTTCAGACAATGACCGAAAAGGAAATAGACGCCTCCTTTGACATGTCCTATACAAGACTTCCTCATCCGAAATACAAAAAGCGCGGCGCAATTCCTGCTTACGAAATGATTAAGTTCTCTATAAATATGCACCGGGGGTGTTTTGGCGGATGTAGTTTTTGTACTATTTCTGCACATCAGGGAAAATTCATTGCAAGCCGCTCACAAAAATCTATTTTGAACGAGGTAGAGCAGGTGGTCAATATGCCCGGTTTCAAAGGTTACATTTCCGACCTTGGTGGCCCGTCTGCCAACATGTACAAGATGAAGGGGGCTGTGCAGGCGATATGTGACAAATGCATCTTACCTTCCTGTATTCATCCGGTAGTTTGCAGTAATCTGGACACAAGCCATTCTCAATTAACTGAAATCTATCGCAAGGTAGATGAACACCCAACGGTAAAGAAGGCGTTTGTCGGAAGCGGAATCAGGCATGATCTACTGACAAGAAGCTATAACAAAAAGGCTGATGCGTCCATTAACGATTACATGGTACAGCTTTTGACCCGGCATGTTTCCGGAAGACTAAAAGTAGCGCCGGAGCATACATCTGCCGATATCCTCAAAATTATGAGAAAACCATCTTTCGATCATTTTAAAGAATTCAAGAAAATGTTTGATCGTATCGACAGAAAACTCGGGCTTAACCAGCAGCTTGTTCCTTACTTCATTTCCGGTCACCCCGGTTGCAGGGAAGAAGATATGGCAAACCTTGCAGTAGAAACCAAAGAACTTGGTTTAAAATTAGAATATGTACAAGATTTTACACCCACGCCTATGACAGTTGCCACAGTTATGTACTATTCCGGCCTTCATCCATATACTTTAAAGAAATACTACACACCGAAATCAAAACAGGAGAAAATAAATCAGCATCGCTTCTTTTTCTGGTACAAAAAAGAGAATCGGGATTGGATAAGGAAGAGACTCACTGAAGCCAAAAGATCTGATCTAATAAAAAAGCTCCTCAGCACTGACAAGAAAGAATTGCATCAAGGGAAGAAACCAGACAAGAAAACATTATCGAAACCGCATGGAAGACATCGAAGAGTGAGAAACAAGTCCTAACCCGAACGAGTCAGAATTATAATATTGAGGGATTAAGGAATTCCTGAATTCTGAAAGTTCTTTCTTCTAAATTGAGCGATTTATGCCCGCCCGTACCGTACGGTACGTTCGGGCGGGTAGCCGCAACCTTGAGGTTGCGTAACTTACGTGATCACACCAAATGCTGAGAAACGTAGACTACCCGCCTGTACCTATTCGGGCAGGAAGCCTTCCGCTATAGTCTGTTAGTTTCTAACAACATTTTATTAAATTACTTAATTCAATTCATTTCATTTCATTTCACCACACCCCTATGATTAATAGATCAGGATAACATTACACAAAAGATACTATACAACTAGGTAACTATTAAGAATACACTTGAAACAATTTAGATATACTATAAAATCCGCCACTATACAGAAACTGTAGAAGAACTTGTTTTGTGGCATAAAGAAAAATTACAATTGCAAAAAGCAGAGTATTGTATTTAGGTTCACAAAATTGTTGTAGTAATAAATTGGATACGAAAATGTCTTTGACCAATGCTAAAAATAACATTTATTTAAAAAAACTCAAAAATATTTTATCGAGTGATTTAGATTTCCATAATTTCAGTAGTAATTATGGGTCTCATAACTTTCATTCATTCCCAGCCAAATTCCCACCGCAATTGCCACAAAAATTCATTTTAGAACTAACAGAGTATAATGATATTGTTTTAGACCCTATGGTTGGTTCTGGTACTACAATTTTAGAAGGTTTATTTAATAATAGAAATACAATTGGTTTTGATATTGATCCTCTGGCGTTAATGATAACAAAAGTGAAAACTACATTTTATAATAAAAATAAATTAATCGATTCTTTCAATAATATTGCCTCTCAAGCTACATCGTTACTTAATAATAGCGATGAATTACTTTCGAGCTATTACAATAATCTCGATGTAACGACAAAAGAATTTATAAATTATTGTTAGAAGATGGTGAGACTGTTCATAATGCGTTTTTTGATAGAGATTTCGAGGAGGAGTAAAAAATGAAAGTAAAATATTTTTCTGATACTGACACTGCCCATGTTGAGTTTACCGGCAAAGAAGTAAAAGAGACAAAAGAGATAAGCGAAAATGTTTATGTAGACCTGGATAAAAAAGGTAATTTAGTAAATATGACAATAGAGCATGCGAAAGAAAATGCCGGATTATCGGAATTCTCATATCAGGAAGTTGCTGTTGACAGATGAACGATATTAATTACCTCCCTTTTGGGAAGTCATGCCTGAGGTTCGCCCAAATTCTGGCGAATCCGCCTTAAGCATGACAGTCGCTAAGGAGAATACTTACGTTCGCCTTTTGGAAGAAAACAAGTAGACGATAGAATTAAAAGATGTGTAATGTGGCGGCACGTAAAATTATTTCTTTCTTATTTTGTCTTTGTTGAGGACACACAGAACAAAGTACCCTACAAACCACATTTGTTTTCTCCACAGCTAAAAATCTATTTCTTTATATCTCCCCTACTTCTGCTTCAGGTATCCAGCCTATTCTGAACTCGACCTCTTTCTTGTCTTCATCATCACGAAAGTCTTCAACGTCCACGTAGACGTATACCTTATACCATCTATCTTTTTTCTCTTCTATCCTTACTTCTGCACCTTCATGTATCTCAAACCTGGGCTCATACTCTTCACCCGGCCCGTATCTTATCTTGCTTTCATCTGCAACCACAACACCCCTTTCTATGGAATGCTGACTATATGCCTTTATACCCAGAGATATAACCAGTACAAGAAGACATGATGCAAAGATAATAATAATATTTCTAAGCCATTGAACCTTTATAAAAACAAAAGAGAGTATAGATGCCATGAGGGCAAGATACATATATATTGTAATGGATGTAATCTCATTCAGATTAAGAAAGAAATACCAGAAACATACAATCTTAAGAATCTCCGGTAACTGGCGAATTGATGCTTTATCCTCAAAATCTAGTTTTAATAAGTTTATGTTTGCCTTTATGTCGGCATCTCTCGGCAGCAATTTCTCTGCCCTGCGGTAGTATATTATTGCCTTGCCGGACATACCCAGCCTGTAATAAGCATTGCCCAGATTATAATATATCTGCCCGTTTACAAAACCGGAACCAAGCAGTTTTTCGTATAACTGAACAGCGTGCTCAAACTTTTCAACAGCTTCCTGTTCTCTTTTTTCAGCTATCGCCTTTTGCCCGGCACTGTATTCCTTATTTGCTCTGAAAAAAGTATCAGCCCCGCTGTCACGCGTCAACGCTTCAGCCAAAACCCGACCCTCACAAAGAAACGCAAGGCATAAAATAAAAAACATCAGTATATTTATTTGTCTCATAATTGTTTTTCCAAATGCATTATAAATTCTTCTGCAGTATCGAGTGTACTCACCATTTGATCCTTTGAATGTTGGCTGGCAGAGAACCTGCCATAATCACACGATTCAAGGCATTCTTTAAGCTCTTTTATTACATCATGTGATACACCACGATTTTCCAGAATGCCGGAAATATTGTCCGATGTAATGGAGGCCGGTGCTAAATTTAACTTATCTGCGATATGCTCCATGACAGTTTTGGCAAGCGTAGAATAAAACTCGGAAGGATTGTCAAGTTGCACAAGCCGTCTTGCATTTGAAAGCTGCTTCTTTGCTCTTGATAATGCGCGTCTCTTCCTGGCATAACCCACATCCGTCTGCAACAATTCTCTGTACCTCTGTACATAAACACATGCTATCACAACAAGTATTGGTGCAAGAAATATAAAGGCCAGGAATAAAGGCCTGTTATATACAGCAAGACCCTGATTTTTGAATGAGTATAAATCTGACATTATTGGCAGTATATCCTTGGTCAAAATCTTAACCTGTCCCTTTACCTTTTCGGCATCTTCAAGAGAAAGGCGTATGGGAATTTCTACTTCAGAGTGTTCTACCACAATAGGAATCGGATTGTGAGTAATAGTCATATATCTCTCCAGTTCAGGATCAAAGTAACTGAATGATATCGCCGGTATCATGTCAATATCTTCATGCTGTGGTTCAACTACCCTACTGAAAAGCTTTTCACCCTTTATACCATCTCCTCTATCCGTGATTGTTGTATCAGTTTCCGCAGGATAAATCTTGAAATCTTTTTCGTCCCCTGGGGCAAGTACCGGTTCACCTATTGTCTGTATATTTCCCTCTCCCCGAATATTTATCGTCAGTGTTATCGGATCGCCAACCTTTACTTTTGTGGGTTTTGCAAGAACGTCCATGGTAAATCTTCCTACTGTACCGGCAAAATTATCTGGTTTATCCGATTCCGGCAGGGGTTTTATTTTCAACTTTATTGAGTCAGTGCTTCTTTCCACCGGATATTTCTGTCCGCCTCTGCCAGCAAACTCATCAAAAATAGAATTACTAAAACCTTGATGCCTGATTATTATATTACAATTAAATTTTGCGGGAGGTATTTCTATATTACCGGAAACCAGCGGGAATAGCGCTGTGCGAAGCTCTATTACATTATATAGTATCCCATCACGCACTTCTTCATAGCGGCGCTCCTCACCAAGCTTTTCTGCAAGAAAACTCTTTGTAGAAGCAGCAACATAATCAAGGTCATCTATCGGCAATCCCCTCTGAAAAAATAGTTTAAAAGATTCAATAATCTGTTCATATATATAGGCTTCCTTCTTGTCAGTTGCGAGTTCAACAAATATTCTTTTATTTATATCAATTCTCTTACCTCTCTCTGCATCAGGATCTACATCACCTTCAAATGGCGTTCTTTTAACAACCTCAATCTCGACAGAATTTGATGTATATACATTCCCCTTATATTCTAAAGTCGCCGGCCCCAGCTCAAATTTACCTGTTTCTGTTGGACTGAAGCTATACGTAAACCCGCGAAAAACCGCTACAACGTTGTTTACTATAGATGTTTGAGTTGACACGCTCGGTCCATACATCAATGTAAAATTCTCAGGCGGTGTTAACTTTGGTATATCAGTATCAAATGCTCCCTGGACACCAATAGTCACACGGAAATAGTTGCCAGCCTCTACCACTGTTTTGTCAACGCTAATGACAACCTTAATTTCCCTTGCATACGCAGTAGAAACCAGATTAAGCATTAATATAAATATTATAATTGAGGAAATTCTCTTTATCATCTTTTACCAGTTTTTCTCTATCATATACGGCGTAGACTCTTTTTCTTTTTCCTGCATCTCCCGTGCGGAGCGCTCTGACTGCCTCAACGCATCAAGAATCCTCTCCGCTTCTTCCTTGGTCATCTCTTTTTTCTCATAAGGCTGAGAGGGAGACTTCTCATTCTCAGGTGGCGGTTCATTTTCCTGTTTACTTTTATTACCTTTGTCTTGTTCTTCCCGCTCCTTTTCTTGTTGTTGCTGCTCCTGCTGCTCAGGATCCTTTTTTTCCTGTTTTTCTTCCTGCTCTTCTCCCTGTTTCTGATCATCCTGCTTTTCCTGATCCTGTTTGTCCTGTTCTCCCTGCTCTTCTTTTTCCTCTCTTTCCTGCTGCTCTTTTTTCATCTCTTCCATCTTTTTCTGTACAAACTCGTAATTATACTTTGCATCTTCTCTGACCCCTTTTATTTCATCACCATTTGTGCCGGATTCTTTTCCAGTCAACTTAATAGCCTTCTTGTAAAAGTCCAGGGCTTCGTTAAGCTTACCCTGCTTAAACATGGTGTTGCCCATATTATAATTAGCCTTTGCCTTTAAAGTAACATCCTTTGAATCCAGAATACCTTTATAAGATTTTTCAGCCTCTGGAAGTTTACCCACTTTGTAATGAGTATTTGCAATATTAAAATTTAGTGAATCCGATTCAGGCAAATGTAACTGCGCATCTGTAAACTTACTTATTGCTTCGTCATACTCCCCTTCATTATAAAACTGGCGACCTTCTTCGTTTTTGTCAGTAGCAGGGTCTATCCAGCCGATTAGAAAGGTACAGGCTAACGGTATTATAAATATCCTCAGTTTTGTTCTGAATTTTATCATGATAATTTTAATTAATAATCCTCACACAAAAACACGAAGAACACAAAGGTGAAAACTATTATCTTTTGTTTTTTTAGTTTAATTTTCTTAGTGTTCTCTGTGACTCCGTGTGATTATTTCTCTTTTATATTATACTTTTCTATATTCCCTGCCTTCTCTGTATTTAATATCCTTCATATCCCTCTATCAATTTGAGTCTTACGTTTTCTGGTACGTTCTCCAATCAACGATTCCAACACTATAAGAATAAGCGCTATAAACAGTGGAATCTGGTAGCGGTTTTCATATAATTTTATCTTCCTGCCGCCTAATTGCTTTTCCTCCATTTTGGCTATGAGATTTGTATAAATATTAGCAAGGCCCCATTGAATTCCGTAAGCGGGAGAATATGCACCTCCCGTATCCAGGGCAATCTTATTTAATAATACTTCGTCAAGACGTGATTTGACAACCTTTCCTTCTCTATCTTTTAATAACGCCTCCCTCCCCTTATTATCTCTTACTTTAATATAAGCTCCCTCTTTCTTGCCAACACCAACCGTATATATAATTATACCCTTTTCTTTCGCTGCCTTTGCCATTTCCATAGCGTTGCCCTGATGATCTTCTCCATCAGTAATAAGTACGATTGCCTTGTGTTTTTTCATTTTATCACTAAATGCAGACATACTCTTATTTATTGCCTCACCAAAGGACGTACCGCCCACAGGAATCAGACGCGAATCGAGATCATCCAGGAAAAGGCTGAATGCACCGTAGTCAAGGGTCAACGGACATTGCAGAAAAGCTGTCCCCGCAAATGCAACCAGACCGACCCTGTCGCCGTCTATAATATCAATCAAATCTTTGATTTCTCTTTTGGCTGCCTCCAATCTATTTGGCTTGATATCGTCCGCAAGCATACTCCGGGATGTGTCTACGGCAACAACAATATCAATTCCTCTCCTCTCCACGTCCTCCCAATGGTATCCCCATTTTGGCTGTACCAGGGAAAAGATAAGGAAGGTTATGGCAGAAATAACAAAGACTGCCTTTATTATCTGCTTCCTCCTGCTTACAGACATTACGATGCTATCTATCAATTCCGCCTGAACGAATCTCTGTAAAGCATTCTGCCTGCTCCTAAAGAATACAATATACGCCAGCGCCATGACAAAAACTAATGGCAGCAGATAGAGATAATTAATGTTTTCGTATTTCATAGTTAATAACCGAAAGTATTTTAACGCAGAGTTCGCAGAGAACTCAGAGAAAAACTAAAAGAATTAATTAGTCACGGATTAAATACAGATAAAAGAAAATAAATTATGTCTTTTGCTTCTCAATCGTAATTCTGAAATCGTAAATCGTAATTTGTATTAAGGAATCCTCCTGAATCTTGTATTTGCAAGTACAACCTCAAAGAGAAGCATTCCTAAAGCAGGAATAACCAGATAATGAAAAAGTTCATCATACTCCGTATATATGGCCTCCTCCATTTTAGTCTTTTCCAGACTATCAATTTGCCTGTAAACTTCTTTCAGGGACTTTGTATCCGTTGCCCTGAAATATTTACCTCCTGTAATCGTTGCAATTTCTGTCAAACCCTCATCATCAATATCAATCTCTATAGACCTGTACGTCTTCATTCCAAACAGGCCCTTGGTAGGATAAGGGGCAAGCCCCTTTGTACCTGCACCGACCGTGTATATCTTCATACCATATGTTTTTGACAATTCGGCTGCCGTTAACGGGTCAATCTCACCTGCATTGTTACGGCCATCAGTCAGAAGTATTACAACCTTGCTTTCAGCTTTAGAAGTTCTCAGTCTATTCACGCATACGCCTATGGCAGAACCAATAGCAGTACCGTCCTCAACCATTCCTATCTCTACTTTTTCAAGGAATTGCAGCAGTACATCATAATCGAGTGTCAGCGGGCATTGAGTATATGCCTGCCCGGCAAAGACCACCATCCCTATACGATCATTCTCTCGCCATTCTATAAAGTCCTTAACTACCTCTTTGGCTACGAAGAGGCGGTTCCTTCTTTTCTTATTTAAATCAAAATCCTCTGCAAGCATACTGCTTGAGACGTCTAATGCCAGGATTATGTCTATCCCTTCTGTCGTCACCTTCGAATGGGCTTTGCCGGATTGAGGCCTTGCGAGAGCAATCACCAGCAGTACAATTATCAGTACCCTTAATGCAATCAAAACATGTCTATATTTAATAAAACTTCCCTGCTCTATATTTTTAAAATAATTGAGAGTAGAAAATCTCAAATTCCCACTACTTTTTCTTAAGATATAATTCGCAAGTATAAGTGGAATCAGGATTAATATTAAGCTCAGTACTAGCGGATCTTTTAAAATTATCATAACTTACTTATTTATATTTCATGCTTCTTATTTTAACGAACACTTACCTCTTTCTCTGAGACTTCTCTGGTTTCATCAACCAGTTTTGTTGCCGAATCAAATGAATTTTCTATTTCCCGGCTATCTGGGCCATACGCCGCAAACTTAACCATGTCACAGTGTTCAAGGAAATTGCTGATAAGTTCCTTGTGCACTCCTTCCAGCCTGTCAGTAACCGTCATCTCTGCCAGAAACTCTTCAGTCGTTCTTTCGGGAGCCATAAGTTTAAATCTACTCTCAATATAGTATCTGACTATATTTGACAGACGGTAATAATATTCCTTTATCCGGCCTTCTGATATCAGGTTTAAAGCCCTTAAGTTTTCAAGCTCATTATATGCAATCTGATGGGCAGGAAGAGGTGCGGGCACAAATTCAATCTCTTTCTTCTTTCCGCGATATAGTAATATTATAGTAGCCGCAATCGCCAAAACCCCAAAAACTATTGCAATAATAATGTAGAGCCGAAAATAACTTTTGCTGATTGCCACCGGAGGTTTTATACCTCTTACATCACTGGCATTTTCATCCAGTATGGTTACAACCTCAATAAACACTTCCGGTGTTTTTACTACAGCCTCCTCTGCTTCAGGCTTCATTTTGTATTTTATATCAAAAGCCGGTATTATGTACGAACCGACATTAAATGTCTCAAGGACGTACCATATTTCCCGCGTAATCTCCCCTTTCTCATTTATGGATTCTTCGATACCAAAATCCTCTACGGCAAGCCCTCCCAGTTCATCCTTTATCTCGGGCGGCAGAACCTCTATCCCTTCAAGAAAATCTACAGTTATCTTATAATTTATCTTATCTCCAATGGTCACCTTAGCTTTATCAACATTTGCGTTTACGTGAGGCCTGGAATCTCCTTCCACTAAAGTTTTCCTGGCCGCGTATATATATTCTGCATACACAAGGACTATGAGAATAAATATTCCGTATCTTATGATTTTATTCATGTTATAAAGTCAGTTTAGGGTTAACAACGGGAGTCTTCCCAATTTGTTGTAGATAATTAAGGTGGATTCCTGCCTACCGGAAGTAATGTCATTCTGAAGGAGGAACGACCGAAGAATCTCTATTCAGAAATATCATTAACCTCACGAAACATCATTGGCTTACCAACGATAGATTCTTCACTTCGTTCAGTCCACCAAACTACCCGTCGGATAAAAATGACAGGAAGTGAAGGACTAGAATGACAAAGGCGTATCTTCTGGCAATATAAGCGGTTAAAATGGAAATCCTTTATACTATCCAGTTATACCCAAAAAGCCAGGTTAATGTTCCCGTAAAAACTTATAAAATAACAAGTTGAATCATTTGCTATATTTTATTTCATAGGTTTTATCCCAAGGTCTTTACAAATTTTTCTAACCAAATTATCTTTAATTTCAATATGCCTGGGAACGGCTGATCGTTTATTCATCTCAGGATTAATCCACCATGAATGTCGTCCACCTTCCCTAACAAATTCACAACCACTTGCCTTCATATATTTAATTAATGCATTACGTTTCATAATGCTATTTGTTCTTCGTCGTAGTTAGAACCTGCTGCCATAATTGCATCTTGCCGATTAAACTCTAAAGCTTCCTCTAAAGTAATTTTTAAAGTTTCCATTAATTCTTCTCGTGATTTTTCCTGGCAATTAACTCCTGGTACCTCTTCAATCCATCCAACCCAGCAATCATCTTCCTGTTTAATTACTGCTGTATATAAGTTATTCATGTTTTCACCTCAAATAAATTTTACAAATTCGTAGAATTAATTGATAGGTTTATAAGACTAACCGAACGATTAGGTGGCCGGGTTTGTCAAGACCATTTTATGCTATTTTTTAGATGCATTGCTTAATGAACAGCATGAGACAAAAAGTGTAACGGAAGGAGCCCGTAGGGCGACTGGAGTTACACTTTTTTGCAAATCCACAAACCGCTCTCCATTGTCTATTTTTCTTATCTAGAAATAATTTTTTATGACATTATTTTCCTTTATATCCTCCATAATGCACTTCAATCGGAGTCTTGTATCCTAACGATTGATGATATCTACGGTTGTTATAAAACAAAAAATAACGGCTTAAACCCTCGCGGGCATCCTTATATACCTGATAGTTCTTTATATACACCTCCTCATACTTCACACTCCTCCAAAGCCTCTCGGTAAAGATATTGTCAAACACTCGACCTCGTCCATCCATACTGATCTCTATCCCACTACTTATGAGAATACCAGTAAACTCATTACTCGTAAACTGTGATCCCTGATCACTGTTAAATACCTTAGGACAACCTCTCTCTAAGGCATCCTGTAATGCTTCCGTACAAAAGCTTACATCAAGAGAGTTACTTAAACGCCAGGATAAAACGTAACGACTGAACCAGTCAATAATGGCTACAAGATATAAAAACCCCTGTCTAAGCCGAATATACGTAATATCAGTGCCCCACACTTGTTCCGGAGAATCAATCTGCCTATCACCCAGTAAATAAGGATATATCTTATGTTCTGGGTGTTTCCTGCTTGTTTTTACCCTGGGATAGATTGCCCGTAATCCCATTTGACGCATGTATGCCAGAACTCTCTCTCTGCCTATTTCAAAGCCTTCTCGCCTTAATCCCTCCTGTATCTTTCGGCTTCCATAAAAAGGACATTCTGTAAATATTTCATCTATACGGCGCATTATCTGTAGGCTGTCTTCTGATCTCTTTACCGGCTCGTAATAGTAATTTGATCTATGAAGATCCAAAAGTTCGCACTGCCTGCGAATACTTAACTTACCACACCCAAATTCTATTAGCCGTCTTTTCTCCTCAACCTTCAAACAACGCAGCTTTTTTTTTAAGCCATTCGTTTTCTACCTTCAGTTGACCGATCTGTCTATACAACTCATCAACCAACCTCTCATTTTCTTTGTTGACCTTCTGCCGTTTTCCTTTG
>JAANXD010000086.1 GCA_018263435.1 Candidatus Scalindua arabica
CGAAAACTTTAAACAAAAGTCAGGTTCAGATGTTCAAGAAATCGCTCAAGAATCTAAAAGAGATTAATCAGTTGATAGAAAAATGGAAAAAATTATCATTATGCAATTTAGAAAAAATAAAATCCCAACAAAAGGGTAAATTTTAGAAATATTTGTGGGTAATAGTAAGCGTTCGGGCGGGGACGGGGGCTGGCGAACGGCTTGGCCGGGCGGGTCGAAAGAGAGGAAGATCAAACTCCTCTTGCAAGTCTCTCTGCGAGAAATAGTGGAAGGTTGGCTTCTTCAATCTTTGTCATTGTCTCTTGATAGTCATATTCTAATCTTACTATCTCTACGCTCCAATTGTCATCGTCAAACAGTGCAAATGACAGCATTGGAGAACCGTCACGGGGTTGCCCTACACTTCCAACATTAACGATTGTTTTATCTCCCTTCGATAAAGTTGCTTTGTTGCTGTTCCCCTGTAATTCATTGTAAGTATATGTCCCGGGGATATGTGAATGCCCGACAAAGCAGAGAGAATGTTTCATCTCTATCAAACTTGAATATGCATTACGGGCGTTATTAATATATTTCCATTGCATTGGGTCGTCCGGTGATGCATGGACATAAAGTACGTTGTCTTCCTCTGTCTGAATAGGAAGCCTGCTGATTGTCTCTCTTATTTCTTCTCCCACGATGCTTCTTGTCCATCTGATAGCTTCACGTGCACACATTGTCATTTGATAATCGTAATCTGTGTCCAGAATAGAATCCTCATGATTGCCAAGGCATATTTTGTCTGTGAGAGATTCAACTATATTGAAACACTCTATCGGGTTTGGGCCGTAACCAACAGTGTCTCCAAGGCAGATAACACGTTTTTCTTCTTCCATGTTCTCAATATATTCCAATACCCTGTTCAGGGCTTCCAGATTTCCATGAATATCTGAGATTACGACTATCTTCATTGTGTAAAGTTCATGAATATTAGATATAGGTTATTAATGATTATGGGAAACCTCCCCTTAATCCCCTCCTTGCGCCCGTCCGAACGGCTTGGCCGGGCGGGAAGGAGGGGAAACGGGGTGGTTATAAAACTTAATAGTTTTCCTCTAAATTATTAATAATTGCTAATAAATTGATATTAATAATAATTTAATGATTCTAGGATTAGTTTGTAAGCTTTTTTTATTATTATAAAAATGCATACTATAAAATAAGACTTGAAAAAAACAATAAAATAGTTTGCATCGCATTTTGCATAAATGATTATTAGAAATCCACTTAACAGAATATAGTTTTAAAAAGATGTGGAAAATATGCCTTTGTCGTGTTACTTTTGAATAATAAGAAAATTTTATAAATGTAGCGGAGGTTTTTAAACCTCCATATACGAAGTTTTTGTAATCATTATAACCTTCCAACCTATGGACATGGAAACCTGAAGGTTTTCGCTACGGTGTGGCAGTATGTAATTTACCTGAAATATGGAACAAAATACCCACAATAAAATACAGGGAAAAGTCTTTGAGGAATTTTGTGATTCCATTGGCAGGGAGAATGTTTTTGATAACATTGAGGAGAGGGTATGTTATTCCTTTGACGCTACAAAAGAAAAGTCTATACCTGATCTGGTGATCAGGCCTCATTCAACTGAACAGGTATCAAATACTGTATCAATTGCAAATCAACATAACATTCCTATTTGTCCGCGGGGTGCAGGAACCGGTCTCTCCGGCGGGTCTGTCCCAATAAAGGGTGGTATTGCTCTTGATCTGAAGAATATGAACAGGATAGTAGAGTTAAATGCAAGAGACCTGACAGTAACTGCAGAACCCGGTGTTGTTACAAAAGATTTACAGGACGAAGCGGCAAAACATCGACTTTTTTACCCGCCTGAACCGGGGAGTGCCGGATTCTCAACTATTGGAGGAAATGTGGCAGAATGTACGGGAGGGATGACGGGTATGAAATATGGGGTAACGAGGGACTATGTCCTTGCCCTGGAGATTGTCTTACCTGATGGTTCGGTCATAAATACGGGGAGTAAAACACTCAGGAGTGTAGCTGGGTACGATTTGACCAGATTTTTTGTCGGGTCTGAAGGGACATTGGGTGTGTTTACAGAAATAACATTAAAACTGTTACCATTACCGGAGATGGTAGGAACTGTTATGGCTTATTTTAAAGATATTGACAGTGCACTGGAAACTACAGACTCAATATTAATAAAAAACCATTTACATCCTCGCTCACTGGAATTTGCAGATAAAACATGCATTGACGCTGTGAAAGGGTCTGCAGGAGAAAAGATTCCGGAAGAAGCGGAGGCTTTGTTGCTTATTGATGTAGATGGGAATAAAATGAATGTAGCAAATGACATTTCCAGGATAGACGTTCTCTGCCGTGAAAACAGTGCATTGAAGACTTCGATTGCAAAAACAGATGATGAAAGGGATGCATTATGGGATATCAGGAAATCTGTTTCCACATCTCTCTTTAAAATTACCTCGATGAAGTTTAACGATGATTTTTGTGTTCCGAGAAGTCAGGTTAGAGAGGTATTAAAGAAAGTTTATGAACTCGGCAGGACATATTCAATACAGGTGGCAGCATTCGGACATATCGGCGAAGGCTACATTCACCTCAATGTAATTTATAATGATGTAAAAGCAGTGGATTTACCTGTCCACAAACTGGTGTCTCAAATATTGGATGAGGTGGTATCTATCGGTGGAACTATCACGTCAGAGCATGGGGTAGGTGATGCAAAGGCTGAGTTTACCTGCCCGACTTCGTCATTCAGGCGGGTAGAGTTAGAGCTTGCGCCTCATGAGATTGAAATAATGAGAGATCTAAAGAAGATGTTTGATCCGAAAGGCATTATGAACCCGGGAAAGATATTTGTTTAATATGGAGTCCTCACGAAAGTGAGGAAGATAACCTTGCTTTCGCAAGTCATGCCCGAGGCAGATCCGCCTGGGCGGAGAGTCCAGTGTTGCCCTTACTTTCGTAAGGAGTCCAAAGATGGAATCCTCCCCGTCCCCGCCAGAATGCGTCGGGCTGGCGAACGGCTTGGCCGGGCGGGTCGAAAGAGAGGGAAAACATGGAGGTTTATAAATGATAAGGGAATATCATCCGCCTCATATATATCAAGATGAAACTATTTATTTTATCACTGCGAGAACAAAAGACAGAGTGAACATCTTTAATACACAAGAGAAATGCAGTCTATTCTTTGATATTTTTGAAAGGAGTTTGAAGAAATTTGATTTTGAGGCAATCGGTTGGGTATTGAATACCAACCACTATCATATCTTGGTCAAGATATCTGATGGAAATATGTTAGGGAGATTTGTGCAAAACCTGCATTCTAATCTGGCAAGGGTCATAAACAAGCTTGACCGGTCTGAAGGAAGACAGGTATGGTATCAATATTGGGACAGATGTGTCAGATCGGAGAGAGACCTTTATACTCGGTTGAATTATATACACCATAATCCTGTAAAGCACGGCCTGGCTTTAAGAATTGATGATTATAAATGGTCAAGTTACAAGGATTATCTGGTAAATAAAGGTGAAGAGTGGTTGAGAGATTGTTTTGAAAAATTTCCAATAATAGATTTTACATTGGAGGAAGAGGATTAAGGGTAGATTGTATCCAAGAGAGGACAAGGAATATATCCTTACTCTCGTAAGGAGACCAGTGTTGTCCTTGCTTTCGTAAGTCATGCCCGAGGCAGATCCGCCAGGGCGGAGAGTCCAGTGTTGGAATCCTCTCGAAAGAGAGGATATATAAGGTACAGAAATAAAACAGGTGAACAATGAAGCTTTTTCAAAGAACTAAAACAGAAGGCAGTAAACATCAGAGTGTGCTGCGCGAGTTGATTAAAGTTGTGGGGAAAGAGAGAGTGCTGTCTGCGATTGAAGACAGAATATGCTATTCCTATGACGGTACTAAGCAGAAGGCGCTTCCGGATATCGTTGTGAGGCCGGGCGGTACATCTGATGTTTCTAATACATTAAAGATTGCGAATGAATATGAAATACCGATATATGCAAGGGGGGCAGGCACAGGGCTTACCGGTGGGGCTGTACCGCTTATGGGTGGAATTGTCTTTGATTTAAAGAGTATGAACAGGATAATTGAGATCAGTCCTGAGGATTTTGTTGCAACGGTTGAACCGGGTGTAGTTACAAAAGATTTGCAGGATGAAATTGCAAAGTTTGATCTCTTCTATCCACCGGACCCTTCGAGCGCTGCCTTTTCTACTATTGGAGGTAACGTCGCTGAATGTGCCGGAGGGATAACCGGGTTGAAATACGGAGTGACACGGGATTATATTCTTGCCCTGGAGATAGTTCTTCCTGACGGCTCTGTAATTAATACAGGGAGAAAGACGTTAAGGAGTGTTACAGGCTATGACCTGACGAGGCTTTTTATAGGTTCTGAAGGGACGTTGGGAGTCTTTACCAAAATAACCTTAAAGCTTATTCCCAAACCGAAGAAGATAAAAACTCTTGCTGCTTATTTCAGTGATAGAGACGACGCTATTGATGCTGCTGATCTGATTATAGATAATAATATTTTACCGCGTACACTGGAATTTATGGATAAGATGACCATAAATGCAATACGTGGATATGGCGAAGCGTCCATTGGAGAGGACGTGAAAGCGCTATTATTAATTGATATTGATGGTACAGATGAAAGCATGAGCCATGAAATGCCTGTAGTTGAAAATGCGTGTAAGGAAAGCAAGGCTTCCATAACTAAAGTAGCAGAGACTGCAAAAGAGAGAGAGGCTATCTGGGCTGCCAGACGTTCGATCTCTCCCGCATTGTACAATATTGCCCCACACAAAATTAATGAAGATATCTGTGTGCCAAGAAGCAAGATAAAGGAAATATTGCAGAAGGTCGATCAGATAAACGAACACCAGACAATTTATATTGCAAACTTTGGACACATAGGAGACGGCAATATACACGTAAACATAATGTATAATGATGATCCGGGCCAGGCGGAGTTAGCAGAGAGTATTGTAAATAAGATTATGAGGGAAGTAGTAGCTGTAGGGGGAACGATCTCAGGTGAACACGGAATAGGAAATAAGAAGTCTCAATTTATGGAGTTAGAGATTTCACCTAAAGAATTGGCAATAATGAAACGATTTAAAAACTATTTTGATCCGAAAGGGATTATGAATCCCGGTAAGATGTTTATTTTAGAACTGGAGTCCTCTCGAAAGAGAGGAAAATGTCCTTACTCTCGTAAGGAGTCCAGGGTTGGTTATTTCCCCGTTCGGACTGCTTGACCGGGCGGGTCGAAAGAGAGGAAAATGTCCTTACTCTCGTAAGGAGTCCAAGGTTGGTATTTTCCCCGTTCGGGCGGGAAATGCCTAAAGTAATAAGTAGGGGTTCAAGATTTTGAACCCGTACAACCAAAACAATGACTACTGATTGGAAAACAGAAGTTGATAAATGTTCGAAATGCGGTAAGTGTCATACCGTTTGTCCGGTTTTTCTGGAAACCGGTGATGAGTCAATGGTTTCGCGCGGACGCATCAGTCTTGCCGAGGCACTTCGGGACAAACAGATAGTTTACACTGACAAGCTGCGTGACTATGTACACTCCTGCAAAAAGTGTATGAGGTGCCGAACAGTTTGTCCTTCGGACGTAGATTACGAGGTGATCATTTCGGCATTGCTTCGTGGTGTGGCCGATAACATGGGCATACCTTTGTTGCCAAGGATAATCTTCAGATATATATTACCCAGGAGGATACTATTTGACATAATGTTGAAAGTAAGCTCAAAAATCCAGTGGCTCATACCTATGAAAAGGAGAGGGCAGATGCGCCATCTACCACTCTTGTTTATGGGCAAGAGGTGGATACCCACTTTGGCAAAGAAGAGTGCATTAAAAAAGCTTCGCGAAACTAAAAAACTAAAAAACCCTAGAATGCGGGTAGGACTATTCACAGGATGCCTGATAAATTACATTTATGTCGATATAGCAGAAGCAGTAGTTGATGTACTTAACAGGATGAATATAGAGGTGATTGTACCACAAGGCCAACTGTGTTGCGGCACCCCTTCATCTACAATGGGGGATTACAAGTCCAGCAAGAAACTGGCAGACGTAAATAGAGAAGTATTTGAATCACACAAACTCGATGCTATAGTATCCGCCTGTGCAACCTGCACCAAGAGTATTAAAATGGATTACCTACGTACGCTGGGCCCATCATGGCAGCCGATGTCTGATAAAATTTATGATATTTCAGAGTTTATTGAAAAGTATTGTGGTGATGAATACGACACAAAGCATGTTGACGAGAAAGTGACATATCATGACCCATGCCATCTATTATGGGTACGCGGTATATCTGACGAGCCGAGAAATGTCTTGAAAAAATCTTCCAATTTTGTTGAGATGGATCAGGCTGGTGCGTGTTGTGGTGGTGGCGGGATATTTACCATAATCCATTACGATCTAACACTAAAGATGCTTGAGAGAAAGGTGGCCTCGATTGAAAGAAGTGGTGCGGACACCGTTGCGACTAACTGCCCGGGCTGTGTAATGCAGATAGCCGATGGATTTGCAGGCAAGAATTCTAAAATAAAAACTACCCACTCAATACAAATACTTCAAAAAGCGCTGGTAAACGGTGGCATTGATAAAGGAAAATAACAAAATGAAGTTTTTTTGTGCACACACTAATGACTAAAATAAAAAGTGAAAACTGTTTTAACTGTTTGAAATAGTCAGTAAAAAAGGTACAATTATTTAATTACTATGTTTCTTATATCA